>CAVCPR010000045.1:0-20728 GCA_963604235.1 Anaerovoracaceae bacterium
CTCGGCTCGGCTCGGCTCGGCTCGGCTCGGCTTGACGCTGACGCACGCCTGAGCCGTCGTCCCACACTTGCGCCTTCGCCTTTGCGGTTTCGATGATTGAACGGGGGCGATTCGAAGGAACGCCCCGACGCCTTCTTCATTGTCAGTATACTGATATGGACTGTGTAAAACCTCACGTAAGAGGCGAGTATCATTATTACTATTCAGAAATACGTGCGTCCGCAAAGCCTGGAAGAGGCGCACGAGCTCAACCAGAAGAAGCGCAGCCGCATCGTGGCGGGCATGCTGTGGCTGAAGATGGGCAACCACACCATCGGCACCGCCATCGACCTGTGCGATCTGGGGCTTGACGAAATCGAGGAAACCGACGACGAGTTCCGCATCGGGGCCATGGTCACCTTGCGCCAGCTGGAGCAGCACGCGGGGCTGGCGGCGTATTCGTGCGGCGCGGTCGAGGCGGCCTTCAAGGACATCGTCGGCGTGCAGTTCCGCAACGGCGCCACGGTGGGCGGAAGCCTCTGGCGGCGCATGGGGTTCTCCGACGTGCTGGCCGTGTTTTTGGCCATGGACAGCTATGTCGAGCTGTTCGAGGGCGGCGTCGTGCCCCTCGAGGAATTCGCGCGCATGAAGTACGACCGCGACATCCTGGTTCGCCTCATTGTGAAGAAGACGCCGGGTGCGTTTGCCTACCAGGTGGTGCGCAAGCAGCGCACCGATTTGCCGTCGCTGAACTGCGCCGCGGCGTGCGTCGCCGGCGAATATCGCGTGTGCGTGGGCGCCCGTCCGGGCCGCGCGCGGCTGCTGCGTGACGAGCAGGGGCTGCTGTCGGGCGGCATCACGGAGCAATCCGCGCGCGCCTTCGCCGATTGGGCGGCGGGGCAGCTCGTGTTCTCGGGGAACATGTGGGGCAGCGCGGCCTATCGCCGGGCGCTCGCCCCTGCGCTGGTGCGCCGTGCGCTGCTCGGGCTTGAGGAGGTGCGCTAGATGGAAGTGAAGATCAAGCTCAACGGCCGGGCCGTTGCCGAGGACGTGCCGGCCGACACGCTGCTCATCGACTTCGTACGAGCCCATGGATGCGCGAGCGTGAAGCGCGGCTGCGAAACGTCGGCGTGCGGTCTGTGCACGGTGCTGCTCGACGGTACTCCGGTGCTGTCGTGCTCGGTGCTCGCGGCGCGCGCCGACGGACACGCCGTGCAGACCCTCGAGGGGCTGCAGGAGGAGGCGTCTGCATTCGTCGGCTTCATTGCCGATCAGGGCGCCGAGCAGTGCGGCTTTTGCAACCCGGGCTTCGTGATGAACACCATCGCGCTTTTGCGCGAGAACCCCGACCCCACCGACGAGGAGATCCTGGCGTATCTGAGCGGCAACCTGTGCCGCTGCTCGGGCTACGTCGGGCAGCTGCGCGGCATTCGCAACTTCCTGAACAGCAGGAATGCGGCTGCGGACGTCGAGGCTGCGCCAGCAGAAGGCGCGTCGGCTTCCGCGGTCATGTCTTCGGCCGCCACCGCATCCGGCCCGCAGGCGAAAGGGGGCGACCGTGGATAGGCCCGAGTATAAATCCGTCGGCAAGGCGGTTCGCAAGAAGGATTCGCTGCAGCTGCTGTTGGGCAAGCCGCTCTACACCGCCGACATCGCGCCTGACGCGCTCGTGGTGAAGCTGCTGCGCAGCCCGCATGCCAACGCCATCGTTTCTTCCATCGACACCGCCAAGGCGAAGAAGGTTGCCGGCGTCGTCGATGTCTACACCTGGGAAGATGTCCCGCAGGCGCGCTTCAGCAACGCGGGTCAGACCTATCCGGAGACCAGTCCCTACGACCGCCTGATCATCGATCGGCACGTGCGCTACGTGGGCGATGTGGTCGCCATCGTGGCCGCCGAGAACGAGAAGGCCGCCGCGACGGCGCTTTCGCGCATCAAGGTGACCTACGAGGTGCTCGAACCGGTGCTCGACTTCCGCACGGCGAAGGACGGCCCGGTGCTGGTGCATCCGGAAGACGACTGGAAAATGCTGTGCGATTTGGGCGGCGACAACACGCGTAACCTGGTGGGAACCACCGCCGATAGCGAAGGCGACGTCGACGCGGTGCTCGCCGACTGCGACATCGTGCTGGAGCGCACGTACCACACGAAGGCGTTCAACCAGGCCATGATGGAGACCTTCCGCACGTTCACCCACCTCGACGCCTACGGGCGCCTGCATGTGATTTCCTCCACGCAGATCGTCTTCCACGTGCGGCGTATCCTCTCGCACGCGCTCGGCATCCCGAAAAGCCGCATCCGCGTGGAAAAGCCGCGCATCGGCGGCGGATTCGGCGCGAAGCAGACGTCCATCAGCGAGGTGTATCCGGCGTTCGTCACCATGAAGACGGGGCGCCCGGCGATGTGCATTTTCTCGCGCGAGGAGGCGCAGACCTGCGGTTCCCCGCGTCATGAGATGGAAGTGAAAATCCGCCTCGGCGCCACGAACGAGGGCATCATCCGCGCCCTCGAGGTGACCACGCTGTCGAATTCCGGCGCGTACGGCGAGCACGGCTGGGCGACGGTGGGCCTTTCCGGCCACAAATCCATCCCGCTGTACTCCGGCTCGCTCGAGGCGTTCCGCTTCACCGCGAACGTGGTCTACACGAACATGCAGCCTTCGGGCGCCTACCGCGGCTTCGGCGCCACGCAGGGCCAGTTCGCCGTCGAAACGACGGTCAACGAACTGGCCGAAACCCTCGGGATGGACCCGGTCGCGCTGCGTGAGCGCAACATGGTGCGCGAGGGCATGCCGATGTTGGCGTACTACGGCGAGACGGCCAATTCGTGCGCGCTCGACCGCTGCATGGAGCATTGCAGCGCCATGTTCGACTGGGAAGCGAAGTACCCCGTGCGCGACATGGGCGGCGGCCGCGTGCGCGCCGCCGGCGTTGCCATGTCCATGCAGGGTAGCGGCATTTCGGGCGTCGACGTGGGCTCGGTGACCATCAAGGTGACCGACGATGGGACGTATATGCTGCTCATCGGCGCGGCCGACATGGGCACGGGTTGCGACACCATTCTGGCGCAGATGGTTGCCGAGCACATGGAGTGCTCGGTGGACGACATTTCCGTGTTCGGCGCCGACACCGACGCGTCGCCCTACGATTCGGGCTCCTACGCCTCTTCGACCACCTACGTCACGGGCATGGCGGTGGAGAAGGCGTGCGCGCAGCTGAAGGAGCGTTTGTGCTCCATCGCCGCCGACCTGCTCGATTGCGACGCGGCCGAGCTGTGCTTCGAGGACGGGCGCGTGCTGCGCGAGTCCACGGGCGAGACGGTTTCGCTTGCCGATATCGCCGGGAAAAGCCAGCGCAGCAGTTGCCAATCGGCCGAGGCGACGGCGACGCATTCCTCGCCCGTCTCGCCGCCGCCGTACATGGTGGGCATGGTCGAGATCGAGCTCGACCGCGAAACCGGCGTGGTCGAGGTGCTCGATTACGCCGCCGTGGTCGACTGCGGCATCCCCATCAACCCGGCGCTCGCGCGCATCCAGACCGAGGGCGGCATCGTGCAGGGCATCGGGCATACGCTGTTCGAGGACGTCACGCGCACCGAAAAGGGGCGCATCCGCGAATCGAGCCTGTTCACGTATCGCCTGCCGACGCGCTTGGACACCGGGCGCATCAACGTGGAGTTCGAGCAGTCCTATGAGCCGACCGGCCCGTTCGGCGCGAAGTCCATCGGCGAGATCGTCATCAATACGCCGGCGCCCGCCATCGCGCACGCCATCTACCGAGCGACGGGCGTGTGGCATCGCGAGCTGCCCATTCTGCCGGAGCACATTTTGTTGGCGAAACCCGAGGCGGGGGCGTAGCCATTCTTCGCGAGCTGCTGGATATTGAACCGGGTATTGTTGCCGTTATAGGCGCCGGTGGGAAGACCACGCTCGTGCGCGCGCTGGCCCGCGAGCTGGCGGGTTGCGGGCAGTGCGCGAGTGGGGCCGAGGCCGCTGGCGGGGTGTTGTCGGCTGAGCTGACTGGCGGCCGACCCGGTGCGCCCTGCGTTCGCGTCATCGTCGCCACCAGCACGAAGATGTTCGTGCCGGATTGGTGCCCCGTGCTGCTGGACGCGTCGCTTGACGAGGTGCGTGCCGCGCTGGCGGAAAGCCCCGTCGTGTGCGTCGGGTCCATCCATGAGCCGACGGGCAAACTTGCCGCGCCGGCGCTTGCGTTTTCCGAATTGGCGAAGCTGGCCGATTACGTGTTGGTGGAAGCCGATGGCGCGAAGATGCTGCCGCTGAAGGCCCATGCGGAACATGAGCCGGTCATTCCCGCCGCTGCCCGCCGCGTCGTGTGCGTGGCTGGAATCGACGGGGTGGGCAAGCCCGTTTCGCAGGTGTGTCATCGCGCGGATGCGTTCGCGCGTCTTGCTGGGGCCTCGCCGGATGCGCCGGTGACGCCCGAGGCGGTCGCTGCCGTGCTTGAGGCCGAGGCGCTTCATGACGTGGTGCTGATAAACAAGGTGCATACCGCCGACGATTGGCGCGCTGCCGAGCGCATTGCCGCGCCGTTGCGCACACCGGTCGTCGCGGGAAGCCTGTGGGAAGGTAGTTTTCGATGCTTGCGGTGATACGCGGAGCGGGAGATATTGCGAGTGCCATTGCATTGCGCCTGGTGAGAAGCGGTATTCAGGTGGTGATGACCGAGATTGCGCACCCTTTGACGGTGCGCCGCACCGTGGCGTTCAGCGAAGCCGTGCGCTTGGGAAGCGCGACGGTCGAGGGCGTCGAGGCTCGTCTGGTGCATGATGCGCCCGAAGCGCTCGAGGTGCTCGCGCGCACCGATGCCATTCCCGTGCTGGTGGATCCCGAATGCCGTTGCGTTGCGGAGCTTTCCGCCGATGCGGTGGTTGACGCCATCTTGGCGAAGCGGAACTTGGGCACGACGGCGGACATGGCGCCCGTCGTCGTCGCCGTGGGGCCGGGTTTCACGGCGGGCGTCGATTGCCATGCCGTGGTGGAGACCATGCGCGGGCACACGCTTGGGCGCGCTTACTACGAGGGTTCGGCGCTCCCGAACACCGCGGTGCCGGGGCTTGTGGGCGGCTTCGCCGGCGAGCGCGTGCTGCGTGCGACGGCTGATGGCGTTTTCCGCGGGGTGGCGGCCATCGGCGATCGCGTGGAGGCCGGTCAGGTGGTGGCGTATTCCGGCGAGGGCGAAGTGGTTGCCATGATTTCCGGCGTGCTGCGCGGGCTTGTCGCCGATGGGGTATATGTGACGCAGGGTCTGAAGTGCGGAGACGTCGACGCGCGCGGCGATGTCTCCTATTGCGATTTGGTGTCGGACAAGGGCCTGGCCGTGGCCGGCGGCGTTCTTGAGGCCATTCTGCGCCTGAGCGGCGCTTTGGCGGCGCCGGTGCCGGCTATGGCGAAAAGCCAAATCGAAGCCAGGAACCTTATCAGTGCGATGGGTTCGATCGATGCTGGGAATTCTTCTGGGCCGGAAAATTCAGTCGATGCCGGAAGTTTCCTCGAGGCCGATATTTCGACCAAGGCGGGGAAGCGGTAATGCGCAACATCGCCGAGAGCTTGTTGCACGTCGCGGCGGCGAGCTGCGACGGTGTGCTGGTCACCATCGTGGGCAATGCCGGGTCCGCCCCGCGCCATGTCGGTTCGCAGATGCTCGTGTCCGCCGCGGGTTTGATTTGCGGTACCGTCGGCGGCGGCGCCATCGAGGGGCACGCGCTCGCTACGGCTCGTGCGATGGTGGGCGAGCGGGCGTGCCGCGTGGAGAATCTGGCGCTCAAGCGCAACCTCGGCATGGCATGCGGGGGAGCGGCGGTTTTGCTGTACACGCCCGTGTGCGCGTGCGACGGGCAGTGGGGAAGGCTTGCCGCCGAGCTGCTGCGCTGCATCGACGAGCGCATCCCGTCATGTTTGCTGTTGACCTGCGTCGACGGTATTTCGTCAACAGGATGCGGCGCGGCGCTGGTAGACGCGCGGGGAGCGCTGCTCGCCGGCGAGCGCGACCTGGCCGATGCATATGCGGGGAGGGTCTCGAAGCCCGGTGGCGAAGTTGCCGTTCCCGATTCAGCGGGAAAGCAAGATTCCGAACAAGCTGATTCAGCCCATGCGGGCGAGCGGTCAGAGCGCGATCCTATGCGCGAACTTGGGCAGGGCGCCATCGTCGGCGACCTCTTCGCGCTGCCCGTTGCCGTACCGCCGCGTGCCGTCGTGTTCGGCGGCGGTCATGTGGGGGTGGCGACCATCGAGGCCCTCTCTCGCGTCGGGTTCGCCTGCACGTTGTTCGAATGCCGTCCCGAGTTCGCCGTGGCGCAGCGGGTTCCCGCTGCGCGGCAGATCATCGTGGGCGACTACGAGAACATTGCCGCCTCCATCACGCTCGATCCGCGCGACTACGTGCTGATCATGACGCATACGCATCGTTTCGACGGCGCCGTGCTCGAGCAGGCGCTGCGCGGGCCGCTGGCATACGCGGGCTGCATCGGGTCGCGTCGCAAGATCGCCGGCGTGCGCGAGCGCCTGCGCAAAGCCGGAATCCCCGAAGCGTTGATAGATGCCACGCACATGCCCATCGGCATGGACATCAAAGCGGAAACCCCTGAAGAGATAGCCATAAGCATAGCCGCCGAATGCATCCTCCATCGCGCCACGCATTAGCGCGTGGGGCGCGGTAACAGCGAAGCGGCGTCCGCCCGCAAACGGCACTCTGCCTTGTCAAAAGCCCGTGGATTGGCAATTCGAGATTACCATGCTTATGGGTATCATACTCATAAGCATGGTAATCTCGGGCGCGGCGAAAGTGCGCTGTATGTGAGATATTCGGCGGGTTAGTTGCCTTTTCTCGTTTTTGTTCGGGTGTCGCCGGGGGGCATGCTGCGCGCGAAAAGGCCGTATCGCGTTCCGACTTGGAGCTTGTGTCGGTTTGCGATATGTTTCCTGAACGGTAAATGGCGGCATGTTGGACAGATGGCGGCACGTTGGAGGGCGGGAGTGACGCGAGCATGAGAATCTACGAAGTGCAGAACAGAACCCAGCCGCTGATGGATGCGCTCTTGGATGTTTGGGAGCGTTCCGTCCGGGCGACGCATCTGTTTCTTTCGGATGCGGAGGTTGGAAGCATCAAGGAGTACGTGCCCCAGGCTTTGGAGGGTGTTGAACGCCTAGTCGTCGCCGGGGCCACCGCGCCGGTCGCGTCCATGGGAACCGAAAATGGACGCTTGGAGATGCTGTTCGTCGCGCCGGAGGAGCGAGGGCGGGGCATTGGCAAGCAGCTGCTTCAGCTCGGTTTCGATACGTATGGGGTCGTTGAAGTGACGGTCAATGAGCAGAACCCGCAGGCTGTCGGGTTCTATGAGCGCATGGGCTTCGAAACCTATAGGCGGACCGATTTGGACGAAGAGGGCAATCCGTATCCGCTGTTGTACATGAGGCGGGTGCGGTAGCTGCCGGCTTGCGGCGCCGAAGCGCCTGCCGCCTACCGTCTGCCGACTCCGTCCGTTAGCTAGCCCGCCAATTCCCGCAGAAGCTTGATCTCGGCTGCGTATCCGTCCAGCTCATTGGGTGTTTCCAGGATGAACGGGAGATCGCACAGCTGCGGATGGCGCACGATGCGCGCAAACGCCTCGATGCCGATGAAGCCGTCCCCGATGCGCTCGTGGCGGTCCTTGTGCGCCCCGCAGGGGTTCTTCGAGTCGTTGATGTGCACGGCGCGCAGGCGCTCGATGCCCACCACGCGATCGAACTCGTCGAGCACGCCGTCCAGATCGTTCACGATGTCGTAGCCGCCGTCGTGAACATGGCAGGTATCCAGGCAGACGCCGAGGCGGTCGGAAAGCTCCACGCGGTCGATGATGGCCGCAAGCTCCTCGAACGTGCGCCCGACCTCGGTTCCCTTGCCGGCCATGGTCTCAAGCAGCACGGTCGTGGTCTGGTCGGGGCGCAGCACCTCGTTGAGCAGGCCCGCTATCAGCTCGATGCCCGCTTCGGCCCCTTGCTTCACGTGGCTTCCCGGATGGAAATTGTAGTAGCTGTGCGGCACCGCCTCCATGCGCACCAAATCGTCGGCCATGCACTGGCGGGCGAACTCGCGCGCATGCGGCTTGTCCGAGCAGGGGTTGAGCGTGTAGGGCGCGTGCGCGACCAGCGTTCCGAAGTCGTTTTCGGCCATGAGCTCGCGCAATGCCGCCGCATCGGCCGGGTCGATGGCCTTCGCCGCGCCGCCGCGCGGGTTGCGGGTGAAGAACGCAAACGTGTTCGCGCCAATGGCACACGCCGTCTTCCCCATGGCCAAAAAGCCCTTCGACGTGGACAGATGGCACCCAATAGTCAGCATCCTCTTCCCCTTCTCGTTTCAAAGCCGGCGGCTCCTGGCAATTCACAGGTTTTGCTCGTTTGGTTACAGCCTAGTCTTTTCCCGATAGACTCGAACACCTCTTCATGGGAATAGCGTTCCGGGGTTCTTTCGGCTTGCGTGTTTGGCATATGGGTAGCCTGGAAACAAAGGAAGCCCCTGCGGGTTGCACGATTCCCGTTTGCAAGGGGGGGTGGGGAGGGGAATCGTGCAAGCCGCAGGGGCTTTGGTGTTGGGAGTTGCCAGGGCCGGTGGGGCGAAGCTTCTTGTGAGCCCCGCCCCAGGTCAGGCCTGAGGGCCAATCGTGACCTAGTAGAACATGAACATGCTCAGGCCGAGGTTGTAGAAGGCCACGCGCAGCAAGATCGCGCCGGCAACCGCCGCCACGCAGGCGACCGAGCCGAAAATCTTCCAGTTCGCGCCCGCGCCCTTCTTCTTGGCCAGCGCGCAGCACGCCAGCGGCACGAGCGCGCCCACGACGACCGCGCCGACCCACAGAAGCGCCGTCTGGTCGCCGACCGTGGCTGTGGCGTCGGCCATCGCCTTGGTGGGGGTCGTCGGGTCGAAGTAGTAGCCCACCTCGGTAAACGAGTTCCCCGACATCTGCAGGAACGCCGCATACGCCGCGGTGCACAGCGCGCCTAAAGCGGACCCGGCCACGGCGGGCAGGCCCAAGCAGGCGGTGTCGTCGCCGCGCACGGACATCACGATGCCGACCGTCGCCGGGCCGAGCAGGCACGCAGCGCCCACGATGGAGAGCACTTCCAGCACGCTGTTCCATGCCGGTCGCGCAGGCATCATGTATGAATGCGCGCACACGGCCGCCAGCACGATCGAGATCGCGATCGCCGCCCACGCGCACCACTTCGGCACGGTGCCGCCGTCATCCGACTTGCGCAGCTGCACGAAATACGCTACGGCGATGATCACCATCAACACGATGGCGATCAGCTCCTGGGTGATGCCGGAGGTGATGTGCCCGAAGCCGTTGAAGATGCGCTCCCAATGCTGCAGGTGGAAGAACACCGCGATGCCGCCCGCGGCCAGAAGCACCATCGACAGCACCACGCAGGGCACCTGCGATTTCTTTGCATGCCCGCCGAGCGCGAGCACGCCTTGGTAGCCGAACACGCCCACCGACCAGGCGGTCAGCGTCGTGAACAGGATTAGAGGCCATTGCAATTCCATGATTATTCCTCTCCCTGCCACTGCTTCTTGCGCAGGATGTAACGGAACGACGGGCGGTTGCCCACGTCGGGCAGGCTGTGAACCATGCTCTCGTCGAAATCCTTGACGACTTCCCCCATGGTCTTGTCGAATCCGCCTCGGAAGCTCCTCATCGTCGGGTCGGCCTCGATGTCGCCGAACCACTTCGCCAAACCGACGCACTGCGACACGCACTGCGGCAGGTCGCCCTGCGCGACGGTCTGCTGGCACATGGTGCACTTCTCCACGACGCGCTCCTCCTCGTTGAGGTAGCGCACGTTGTACGGGCAGCTCATGGCGCAGAACTGGCAGCCGATGCACTTCGCCTTGTCGATCTGCACCGTCCCATCGGCGGTTTTATGGCTCGCCTCGGTCGGGCAGACCTTCACGCACTCGGGGTCTTCGCAGTGCTGGCACTGGATGGGCAGGTAGTACCACTCGGTGTCGGGGAAGTGCGCGCCCTCGTACATGGGCGTCGGGCCTATGCGCAGAACCTTGTTCCAAAAGCTGCCGATGGGCACGCCGTTCACGAGCTTGCATGAAGCGTTGCAGGACATGCAGCCGATGCATCGATCGACGTCGATGGCGAATGCGTATTGAGTCATTGCGTAGCTCCTTCCTTAATCGCGATCGTCGTAGACGAGTTCGGCCCATTCCTTCAGGCGCGGGTCGGATGCGTCGTGGATGATCTCGGTGCCGTCGTTGCCGCAGGGGCAGGGGTTGCCGAACGGCGAGTTTTCCGGCGTCGCCTTGTAGATGTTGACCAGGTAGCCGCGCAGCTGCGGGGCGCCTTCGGCCTCGCATTGCGACCACGCATCGACCAGGCAGTTGCATCCGCACAGCTCAAAGCCGTGCCCGGGCTGGTCGAGCTCGGGGAACCACCAGGTGTGCTCGAGGTTCACGCGGCCCTCGGCCACTGCCGGGGACTCCTCGACGCACTGGCGGATCTTCGAGAACGGCGTCTCGATCCAGGCCCAGTCGCCCTGCGCAAGGCCGAGCTTCTTCGCGTCGACGGGGTTGATCTCCATGCGCGGCACCGGCCATACCTCGCGGCACCACGGCAGCTGGCGGTGCTCCGAGTGGAAATACACCGGGATGCGGCGGCCGGTCGAGGCGATGAACGGGTAGTTCTCGGGCGTGTAGTCGGCGTACTTGTCGTGGTTGGGGTTGTCCATGTTCTGGCTCTGCACGCGGCGGAAGCCCTCGCTGCGCGGGCCGGATTTCGGCTCGACATAGTAGGGAAGCGCGTACTTCGTGCCGAATTTCTCGCCGGTCGTCGCCTCGGTCTTGTTGCGCATGGCCGTCTCGAACGTGATCGACCACACCTCGTCGCGCGTGGTGGGCGTGTAGAAGCCGGGCTTGCCGACGAAGGGCAAATCGAGCCAGCCGGTCTCGTAGCGCCGAGCACTGCCGAAGCCGTCGGGGTTGGTCTTGCGCGCGTCGTACCAGCCGTTTTCCAGGAAGCCCTTGCGGAAGGTCTGCCAATCCATGTCAAGCGAGGCGATCGCGCGTCCGCGCAGGTAGTCGCCGGCCTCCCACATGTCGCCGCCGTCGGTGCGGTCGCCCCAGAACGGCACGCCGGCCTTGCGGTACCACTCGTTGACGATGTCCGGGCCCCACTTGCATTCCGCCGGCGGCTCGATGCACTTGATGTGCGCGCCGTAGTAGCCGCCCGAGCCCTGCGCCACGCGCGAGCATTCCTGCTCCATCCAGTGCACCTCGGGCAGGATGATGTCGGCGAGGTCGGAAATGGGGTCATGCCACAGGTTCCAGTTGACGAAGAAGTCGAGATTCTTCACGCCGTCCCAGGTCAGATGCAGGTTCGTCTGGTTGAGCATGCCGCCGGCCTGCGTGAGCGCGCCCTTGATGAAGTACGGCTCGCCGGTGGCCATCGCCGAGTAGATCTGCGTGGCGTCGGCGTTGGGGTAGATGGGGAAGTCGCAGATGCGGCGTTCCCTCTGCACCGGGTCCTCGACGGTGTTCTTCGTGCCGACGCGCAGGAACTGGCCGACGAACAGGGAGTGCTGCGTCGTGTAGACCGATGGGACGCGCGTCATGCCGCGGTGCCCGCCCGGCGTGTCGCGGCGGCCCATGATGGCGTCGAAGCTGTCGAAGCAGTGCTGCATCTTGATGGCGTTGCCGGTGTGCTCGTGCGTCACGGCGAAGTTGATGGCGCCCTCGCCGTAGCCGTCCTCGTTGATTTTGCAGTAGGCGCGGGCGGCGCTTTCCATGACGTCGGCGCGCACGCCCGTGATTTCGGCGGCCTTCTCGAAGGTCATGTCCTTGCAGTTGTCGTACAGGCGATCCCACACGGTGCGCACGCGCACGACGCGGCCGTCTTTAAGCGTGATCTCGGGAATGCCGTCGGACCACAGCGCCGGCTTGGTGGGCAGCTCGCAGCCCTCGACCGTGGGCATGGGGCTCTCGTCGGGCAGGAACACGTCGCTGATTCCGTCGCGCTCGGCGTGCACGTACTTGCCCTTCGCCGGCTCCCAGTCGTAGACCTTGTCCATGCCGGCCTTCACGACGTAATCCCAGTCGGTGTACTTGGGCTTGAACACGTCGCCCTCGCCTTCCCAGAGGCCGGTTTCGGCGTTGAGGTAGGTGAAGCGCTTGTTGTTCTCGTCCCAGACGATGAACTTCTTGGGGTCGCCGTCTTCCTTGATGTCGCATTCCTTGAGCAGCACCGTCTTCACGTTGCGCTTGGAATCGACCACGCCCATGCGGCTGACCTTCTTGATGGTGTCCGACCAGCCCGAGGGCTCCAGCTCCTCGCAGACCAGAAACGCGCAGTCCGTCCAACGGCGCACGTAGTTGTCCTGGTAGAGGTTCTCGTCGATGGCCATTTTCAGCCATGCCATGACGATCGCGCCGTCGGTGCCGGGGCGCACGGGCAGGTAGTGCGTCGCCTCCTTGGCAAGGTTCGACATGCGCGGGTCGACGTTGATGTAGGTCTCGGCGCGGTGCGCGTCGTCGACGGCGACGCGTCCGGCGTCGTCGTAGTTCGAAACCTCGATGCCGCTGCCCCACTGCACGAAGCACTTGCGGCTGCCCCAGACGTTCTCGACGAAGTACAGGTCGGGGCCGACGGTTGCGCCGGTGACGTAGTTGCGCGGGCCCTTGCACACCTGCACGGGCGAGACGATATTGGGGGAATCGTACAAATAGGCCATGGCCGACATGCCCGACATGGCGTAGATGCGGCTCGTGCCGCCCATGAACGCCATGGAGGCTCCGCCGTACTTGTCCTTGAGCTCGCCCATCTTCGACACGCAGGTGTCGAGCGCCTCGTCCCAGCTGATGCGCACCCAGCCGGGGTCCTCGCCCTTGGGGTTGGTTCGCTTCAGCGGGAATTTCAGACGGTCGGGGTGGTAGCACGCCTGGATGGACGACTGCGACTTGCAGCAGCAGTTGCCCATGGAGCCGACGTAGCTGGTGTCGCCCTCGATCTTGACCGCGCGCCCGTCCTTGACGGTGACGAACACGCCGCACTCGTATTTACCGCAGCCGCGGCAGGCGGTGCGGATGCGCTTGACGTCGCCCGCACCCGAGGCGTCCCCGGTTTGCGCGAGCGCTTGCCCGGCTGCCGCCGGCGTTACGCTCGCCGCCGCGCCGGCGACGGCCGCCAGCTTCAGAAAGCCGCGCCTGGTTAGGTTCAGCGCCTTCATTCCTCCTCCTTCTCTTGGTGTCCCTCGTCTGTTGCCTCTCGGCGGCCTATGCGGCCCGCCGACGAGATGAAGCATGCCTGAACAGGCGCGATGAGAAATCATCCTTAAAGATGGAGATGCTTTCCGTGGCGTCTTCCGCCTCCATCGACTAAGATGAATTTGCTTTGATCGGCCGAATTTCGAGGGTTTGCAAGGATTTGGCAAGGGGCCGATAAGGAGATGGCAGGCGGTTGCCTTGACGCCGGGGACTCGGCTTATGGGTCGACCGTTCGGGGCGCTGCCTGTGCCCGACGTGCGAAAGGGGCGACGTCGGAGATGAGAATCGGGGGGATTCATGATGAAGATGACGCTGCGCGCCGCGTTTAGCAGGCGCGGATTCGCCGTTTTGGCCGCCGGCCTCGCGTGCTGCCTATGTATGCGCGACATGCCGCAGTTTCTGGCCATCGAGGATTTGAACGCCATTCCCGCGACGCAATATCTGCTGGCGGTGTCTCGCGCAGTCGTGTTCGTGGTGGTGCTGCTGGTGCTCGCGCGGCCCTGTGCGGCGAGGGATTTCTCGCGAACGGGGCGCTTTTCCGCCGTTCCGGTGGTGGTCGCGGCGCCGTTTGCGCTGGCGGGGCTGGGGCTTATCGCCTTCGCGTCCGATCCGCTTGCGCGCTGCGCCGGCTGCGCGTGCTTGGGAATCGGCCAAAGCTGCTTTCTGGTCAGCTGGCTTCTGCGCATGCTCGAACAGCCGAAGCGCGTGATGATTTACCTGCTCATGGTCGCCCTCGTCGCGGCGGGCGCGCTGGAGATGCTGCTTTCCTCGGTGCAGCCGGCGGTCGAGATCGCGGTGACGCTGGCGTTTCCCGTCCTGTCGTGCGCGCTGCAGGTGGTGTGGCTGCGTCGTTGCGGCCGGGAGGCGGAAGGCGCGCATGCCGAAGCGACCTTGGAGGGGCGTGCCGGCGCGCAGGCGTGGCTGCCGCAGGGCCCGGGGGCCGAGCGCGCGTTCGATTTGGATGCGGGGATGTTCGCCACCCTGTTCACCTTCTTCTGCTACAGCTTCGTCATCCGTCAGCTCACCGACACGTGGATGGGGCATGCCGGAGGGGGAGACCTCGCGCTCTTCCAGCTGTTCGGGGGTCTTGGGACCTTGGCCGCGGCGGGCATCGTCTATGTTCTGTTCCATCTGCGGAAATCCCGCAAGCAGACGGCGACGTACACGGCGTTCGTCCTTCCGCTGTTGATTGCGGCGCTGTACCTGAGCACGTTTCTGACCGGCACCCTGTCCATCCTGTATGTGCTCCCGCTGTTCATGATGCGCAAGATGATGCTGATGCTGGCGCTGGTCGGCTCGATGCGCTTTCGGCAGGGCGAGCCGCGCGTGCGCTTCTTCTCGCTCGCGTTTCTGTTCGTCGAGGTTGCCAGCATCGCGCAGACGGCGTTTTACGAAGCGGTGTTCTCCCTGCCGGGGCATGGGGACCTGATCTGCAACCTTATCGTGTTCGGCCTGGTCGCCTACATTGCGGTGCGCGAAATCATGGCGTACGCGGTCGGATCCGACGATGCGCGCGGGGAGGTCGGCGCCGCCCGCACGGCGGCCGGTGCGGCTGCGCGTGCCGTCGCCGACGGAGCCCAGGCGGCCTGCGGCGAGCCGTTCGCCTCCGCCGCCGATGCGCAGACGACCGAGCAGCTTCGCCACGAAGCGGCGCTCGGCCTGCGCGCCGAGTTCGGCTTGACGCCGCGCGAGGCCGAGGTCGCCGAGCTTTTGGCCATGGGCCGCAACGCCGAGTACATCGCCAAGGAGCTGTTCATCGCCCATTCGACGGCGAAGAGCCATATCGCTCATATCTATCAAAAGACGGGCCTCAGCTCCCAGCAACGCCTCATGGACCTCGTGGAGGAGCGCATGGCGAAATAGGTGCCGTTGCGCGCCCTCTGGGTCCCCCGCGCCGGGAAATTCCCTGAAAAATTTCATTGGATGACCCTTTTACCTGGGGTTTCGTCGCGTCCTCATCCATTGCGGTGATGACGGTCATCCAGCGTATGCTTGCGGGCGAAGGCGGATGGGCGGTACGCGAGACCCCCCTCGTAGGCGCGCTTGTCCTCTGCGGAGAAACTCCCGCGCGCTTGACCCCGCACATCCGCCTGCATCGTTTCGATCTCAAGGAAAGGGAGAGACATGGAGGAAGCGAGCAGCAAGGTGGAGAAGGCCCCCACCGCAAACAAGGGGCGCAAGAAGACGCCCATCATCGTAGGAGTCATCGCGGTGGTGGTCGTGGTGGCGGGCGCCGGGTTTTACGTGTGGCACGAGCAGCCCAGCTTCTGCAATGCCATTTGCCACACCCCGATGGATCCCATCCTGCACACCTACGAGGCGCAGCCCGGTCAGGCGTCCACCGACAAATGGGGCAACACCGTCGAAGACGCCAGCGGCATGCTCGCGAGCGTGCACCGCGTGGCGGGCGAGGAGAGCGGCACCTCGATCGTTTGCGTGTCGTGTCACGTGCCGTCCATCGGCGAGCAGGTGAGCGAGGGCGCGCAGTGGCTCACGGGCAGCTTCGGCACGGTTTCCAACGCCACCTACGGCAGCGTCGTGGAGGAGAAGGGCTTGACGCAGCTGGTTGCCGCGCGCGGCGTGAGCGAGCAGGAATTCTGCCTGAAGTCCGGCTGCCACGTCACCGACAGCGGCTCGGTCATGACGCGCGACGACTTGGTCGCGGCCACCAGCCAGTACACGCGCAACCCGCATCTGCAGGTGCACGGCGAGACCCAGTGCAGCGATTGCCACAAGGCGCACCGCGCCAGCGTGAACATGTGCTCCGAGTGCCACGCCGACGCCCCCATCCCCGAGGGCTGGATCACCAAGGAGCAGGAGGCCCAGCTGCCGCAGCTGGCGCTTGCCGAGTAGTCGCCTGATTTTCTCAAGGGAACGCATCGCCTGGTAAGACAGGCGTTATGGAAAGGAAGAAACCATGCAGAGCATTTCACGCAGGGGTTTTATGAGCGGTGCCGGCCTGGCCACCGTCGCGGCGGGCGCGGCCGTGCTGGGCATCGGCGCTTCCGGCTGCGCGTCTAGCGACGCCGCCGGCAAGGGGCAGAAGTACACGCCGGGCACGTACCGCGCGCAGGCGCCGGGCATGGCGGGCTACGTGAGCCTGACCACCACCTTCAGCGAGAACGCCATCACCGACATCCAGATCGTCGACGAGAACCAGACCGTCGGCATCTGCGAAGAGGTCTACGAGCAGCTGCCCGCCGCCATCATCGAGAACCAGTCGCTTGACGTGGACGTCGTCTCCGGCGCCACCATGACCAGCTTCGCCGTCAAAAACGCCGTCGCGAACTGCGTTACGCAGGCCGGCGGCAGCGCCAAGGCGCTCGAGCGCGTGAAGATTGCCGTCGACAAGGTTGACGAGAGTTTCTCCTACGACGTGGTGGTCGTGGGCGCGGGGCTCGCCGGCCTGTGCACCGCCATCCGCGCGGCGCAGGAGGGCGTGCGCGTGTGCATCGTGGAGAAGCAGGGCGTCATGGGCTCGGCCGTGTTCTCCAGCGGCATCACCTACATTGCGCGCAACGCCGAAGAGGTGGACAGCATGTACGAGCGTTGGGTGAAGAACGCGGTGACCACCTGCGAATACCCCAATCTCGACCGCGTCCGCGCCCTGTGCGAGTCCTCCCCGGCCACCATGGAGTTCCTGGCGGGCATGGGCTTCGAATACACCGCCGGTTTGAACGGCAACCTCATGCCGGTGGCGTCGATGGGCATGCTGCGCAACAACATCCCCATCCGCATCGGCTCGGGCGATCCGCTCGCCAAGGGCGGCGAGGCGCTCATGCGCAGCCTGCAGGAGGCGTGCGAGACCAACGGCGTCGACGTGTTCATGAATACCGGCGTCACCGATTTCGTCATGGATGGCCAGCGCGTGGCCGGCGTGGTGTGCGATACGAAGCGCGGAGTGAAGACGTTCAACGCCCGCGTGGTGGCGCTGTGCAGCGGCGACTACAGCCGCAGCCGCGAGATGATGGAGAAGTACTGCGCCGAGTCCATCAACGACGTCACCTCCACGGCCATGGGCAACACCGGCACCTGCATGACGCTCGCCATCGAGCGCGCCGGCGCCGCGGTGTACGACTCCCAGCAGCCCATGAGCGGCAGCTTGGTGTTCGAGCCCGACAACAAGCCGCTGTGCGGCCAGCCGTTCGACCAGTTCCCGTTCGACTGTTTGCTGGTGGACTACAACGGGCGCCGCAAGGTGCGCGAGGACGCGCCGAACAACCACGTGCAGCACCAGTACTTCCGCGACCCCGATCGCCCGTGCGCCGGTTGGGCCATCATGAACCGCGCGGCTGCGCGCAAGGTGTGGGCCATGGACGAGCTTCTGCGCAAAACGGGCACCGACGGCTGCCGCATCAAGGCCTACAAGGCCGACACCATCGAGGAGCTGGCGGAGAAGATCGGAGTCGACCCGAAGGTTCTCGCCGATGAGCTGGCGAAATACAACGAGGTGTGCAAGGCGGGCGTCGACGAGGAGTTCGGCAAGGAGGCGAAGTACCTCCAGCCCATGGAACAGGGCCCGTATTGGGCGGCGCTGTCCTACAGCATCATCCGCGCCATCGCCGGCGGCGTGAAGACCAACGGCGACTTCCAGGTGCTGCGCGCCGACGGCGGCGCGGTGCCGGGCCTGTACGCGGTGGGCATTTCCAGCAGCCGCGAGTACTGGGGCGATTACTATCCGGGCGCCATGGCCATCGCGCTGTGCACGCACGGCGGCTACATCGCCGGCGGCAACATCGCGAAAGAGGTTCGCGCGTAGAAGACATGCTTGGGGCTGATGGGCGCCAAGCGGCAACGGGCGGCCCGTCGGGAAACCGGCGGGCCGCCTTCGGCTTGTTTCGCCTGCTATTATGAAGCCGTTGCTTGCACTAGTACTTGGAGGGATGCGCGCATGGGCAACGTCATACCGTTCGTTTCGGTTCTCTCTCGCCGCGGGCTGCGCGTGGCGCTGCTCGTCGTCGGCATCATCGCCATTGGCGTGTGGGGGAATCTTTTGGGGTACAGCCCGCAGCTCGTGCCCGCGTCATCCGCCGAAAGCTCGCAGATGATCAGCGCGTTTTACACGCTGGGGCGTTTGGCGGTGGCGCTTTTGTTCGTCGCGGCGGCGCCTGTGCTGCAACGGCATGCGGGCGGTGTGGGGCTGGTGTTCGGCGTTGCCATGGCACCGGCGACGCTGCTCATCTGCTTGTCCTCGGCGACGCAGGGCACCCCCGTCGGCTCGGCGCTGCTCAGCCCGTCCGTGCAGCTGCCCGTAAACGCGCTGCTTGCGGGCATGGGCTTCCTCGCCGTGTCGGTTCCCCTGTTCGTGGAGCTCGCGCGCCTGGTCGACCCGCGCCGCGCGGCGGCGTTCGCCATGGTGGGAATTTTGGGGGAATGCCTGGTCACAAGCTTGTTGAATTCATTCGCTTCGGCGGATGCGCAGCTGTTGGCCTGCCTGGTTTGCCCGACGCTGGCCGGCGCGTGCCTGTTCGTTTGCACGCGTGTTTCCGAAGCCGGTGCGGCGGTGGGCGATGGCCTCACGAGCGGCGAAGGGCAGCAGGCGCGAAGGGCGGGGGAGCGCGGGCGCGCCACCGGCATGCTCGCCGCGTTCGAGCAGCGCGACAGCCTGGGGTCGGTGCTCATGGTCGTGCAGCTGGCCTTCGCCATGGTGCTCGCCTCCACGTTGCGCTCGCTGAGCGACATGGGGCCGTGGGGCCTCTCTCATCAGGGCTATCTGGGCTCGACGACGCTCACCGGATTTTCGCTTGCCGTCACGTGCGGCATCGTGTTCGCCGCCACGCTGGTCGTGTACGTGGTGCCGCGCCGCCTACCCGGTCAGGTGCGCAGCGCCGTGGCGCTCGTGGTGGTGTTCTGCGGGCTGCAGGTGGCGACTGCCCGCTTTTCGGGTGCGCCGGAAGGCTTGGTTGCCGGCGCCGTTATGGGATGCCAGCTGTTCAGCCGCGTGATCATTTGGGTGACGTTCATGGAGTGCGTGCGGCAGCTGCGCATGCAGCCGTTGCGCGTCAACGGCATAACGTGCCTGTTCAACGTCGCGGGTACCGTTGCGTGTGCGTGGGTGCTCGGCGCGGGCATCGCGCCGAGCGACTTGGCGATGGGGCTTGTCGCGACGCTGCTGTCCGTGACCGTCGTGGCGATCGCGCTGCCGTTCGCGGGCCGGGGCGGGCTGCATATCGGGGTGAGCGCGGGCGCGGGGGAAGGCGCCGGGGCGAATGCGCGTGCGATCGCGGGCGACGGAACCGCTGCGGGCGAAGCGGCGCGCGCGGGTGATGAGCATACGGGCGGGGTCTCGGGCACTGCGCGAACGAACGGTTCCGCAGCCGACCAAAAGGACGAACGTCCAAGTGCCGAACGTCCAAGTGCCGATTCGGCGATCTCTCAAGCTGAGGCCTCGCCCGCGCCGCTGCACGCGTTCGCCCGCGCCTATGGCGTCTCCCCTCGCGAGGAGCAGGTGCTCGGGCTGCTGCTCGACGGCTGCACGCGCGGGCAGATCGAGCGGCTGCTCGGCCTGTCCGAGGGCACCATCCGCACTCACGTCAACGCCGTGTATCGCAAGCTCGACGTCCACTCGAAAGCCGATGCCCACCAGCTCTACGACGACTGGGTGGATGCGCATGCGGAAGGCTGCTGAGGGTTTCGGGGCGTGCATGAGTCGTCGGCGGACAGCGGTGGCAACAAGGAGCATTTCGAAATGAACGGCATCACGTTTCGGCGGTTCGATACCGTCTGCTCGGTTTCGGCTGATGTCGACGGCGAAGCATTGGCGCAGCTGGAGGCCTTGTGCGCGGACTACGAGCTGCTGCTTAGCCGTTTCGATCCGCGAAGCCGACTGTTTGCGCTCAATGCCGCGGCAGGGGCGTGGGTGGAAGTTGGCGAGGAGTTGGCACGTGTTTTGCAGGTGGCGCTTGCGTATTGCGAACGCACCGGCGGGCTGTTCGACATCACCATGGGCGGCGTGTGCCGCCTGTGGGATTTCAAGCACGCCCAGGCTCCCGAGCCCGAAGTGGTTTCGGCAGCGCTTTCCCATGTGGATTGGCGCGGGGTGGAGGTTGACGGAGCGTGGGCGCGGCTCGTCGACTCGCAGGCGTGCGTTGACTTAGGCGGTATCGCGAAGGGCTATATCGCCGATCGTATCGTCGATGCACTGCGCGGTGCGGGGGCAACCACGGGTGTGGTGAACCTAGGCGGCAACGTGGTGTGCCTGGGCGGCAAACCCGATGGCAGCGCATGGAGCGTCGGCCTGCGCGCGCCTTTGCCATCGGGCGGAGCGTTGCGGGCGGCGTCGTTCGCCAGCGTTGCTGTGCGCGGGCGGTCGGTGGTCACCAGCGGCGTGTATGAGCGCGCATTCGTGTGCGAGGGGCGCGTGCTGCATCATATCTTGGATCCGCGCACCGGCATGCCGGCCGCTACCGACGTCCTGTCGGCCACCGTGGTGTCGGAAGCGTCGCTCGACGGTGATGGCTTCACCACGGCACTCGTGATCATGG
>CAVCPR010000046.1:0-19958 GCA_963604235.1 Anaerovoracaceae bacterium
GTCCTCGCCGGTCACGGCCTTGAAGAACTTCGCCTCCAGGTCCAGGTCGCCGCGGTAGTTGCGGGTCTTCGACGGGCTTTGGGCCATCGGCCACACCCAGTTGCACAGCGTCAGCGAGTCATGCAGCACGTCGGTGACGATGGACCACCAGCAGAAGTTCGCCTTGTGCTCGTTCATCGGCGTGTAGTTCTTCTCCTCGTCCAGCGCATCCTCGCCGCCCCACAGCTCGGCCGCGATCTGCTGCTTCAGCTCGTGCGGAAGGCCGCACTGCAGCATGTTCTGGTGCGAGTGGATCATCGGGTCGCGGTTGAACACCATGTTCAGCAGGCCGCCGACCTGGCCGTACGACTCAACGGCGTGATGCACCGGCCAGCCGCGGTAGTTGATCAGGCAGCTCGCCGTGGTGTCGAACCACTCCATGTCGTCCCAGCGCTGGCACCACACGATCGGGCCGTGGCCGAGGTAGGACATCTCGTTGTCGTTCTTGGCGATGTGCTTGAGCAGCTCGACCATGATGGTCGGGTCGTTGTTCTCGAACTTCTGCCAATCGAACAGGTTGTACTCGTCCTCGGGCAGCACGCGCTTGAAGATCTCCTTGGACACGCAGTGCGCGATGTCGCGGTAGATCTGCGCGTAGTTGCACCACATGCCGAGGTCGTCCATGGTGGCGCCGACGACCTGGTCCCAGATGAGGCCGTCTTCCGTGGAGGACTTGACGGTGGTGTGCTGGCCCAGGATCTTCGTCATGTACACGGAGAACGGGAAGTTCGGCACGCAGGTGTTGCCGGTGATCTCGTAGCCGCCGTTTGCGCGGGCGTTGGGCACGCGCATGTCGGAGTAGCAGTGGATCGGGCAGCTGTGGCAGCCGTTCATCTTGATCGTGTACTTCTCGGCGTCGGGGCCTTCGTCCTTGGTCGTCTTCATGCAGCGATAGCCCACGGTGTTGATCTCGCCGGGCTTCGGCTCGCCGGTCTCGATGGGCTCGCCCTCGGCGTCGGCCCAGTACAGGCCCTTGCGCGCCGTCCAACGGGTGCCCTTGTCGTAGTATTCTGCCCATTCCTGCTGCGTGGAGGGAACGACGTGGTTGTTGTTCGAACCCACGATTTCGCGCAGCATGTAGTCGGACAGGTCGGCGAGCGCCTGCGGATCCTTGACGTTCACGGAACCGTTGCCCTCGATAACCAGCGCCTTGAGCTTCTTGGAGCCCATGACCGCGCCGAGGCCGGCGCCGGCGGAATGGTTACGGGTGTTCATCATAACGGCGTAGGGGAGCAGGTTCTCGCCGGCAGGGCCGATGGTGGCCACGCAGGCGCGCACGCTCTCGGCGCGGTTGAGCGCCTCGGTGGTGGCGCGGGTGCCCAGGCCCCACACGAACGAGGCGTCCTTGATCTGAACGTCGTCGTCCTTGATGTTGAGGTAGACGGGCTTGTCGGACTTGCCCTCCACGATGATGGCGTCGTAACCGGCCAGCTTGATGCGGGCGCCGATCATGCCGCCGCAGTGGGCGTCGACGACCAGATGGTCCTTAGAGAACGTGGACAGGAAGCTTACCGTGGTGCGGCCTGCCAGCGGAACGCCGGAAGCGGTCAGCGGGCCGACGGCGTAGACGATCTTGGCTTCTTCGGAAAGCGGATCGGTGCCTGCGGGAACCTCGTCGTAGATGATCTTGTTCGCCAGGCCCATGCCGCCGATGTATTTCTTATAAGGCTGCGTCGACTCGGTTGTGATGGCGCCCGTGGTCAGGTTCACGCGCAGCATCTTGCCGGCCCAGCCGTATGACTTCTCGTCAGCCATGTTGCATCTCCAAATCTCTTCTCGATACATGCGTTGCGTGACATGTCGGGCGATTCGGGTGCAGACGACAATTTCGTCACCGTGCAGTATGCAACCCCAGGTGGCGGGCGTGTACCCTCTTTCAGGGTAATTGACCTGAAAGGCCGAATTTCCGGCGAATGGCGGCGAAAAACCGGCGTGTGGACAAAAGTTAGCCACGGAATCGCCCCGAAAGAGGGTACAGGGTATGGGTGCGGAAACCGATACTGCATAGTGTTGCGTGACCCGAAGGGGCGAAGAGTGCGCGGCGGAAATCCGGGGGGCAGAGCTTTGACGAGGGCTCTGTTTGAGGGAGGAACCGACGCGAAGAAGACTCACCAATATATGTGAGGGGGAGTACTCATAATGTCAGATACGAATCAAAGCGGCGACAAGCCTGTGGTGGAGCAGGCTTCCGCGCCCAAGAAGACCATTACCCGCCGCGACGTGCTGGCTATGGCCGGTTGCGGCGTTGCCGGCTTGGTCGTCGGCGGCGTGCTTGCGTCCTGGGGCGTCACGTCGCAGTCCATCGCGTCGGGACGCATCGAGCTGCGCACCACGCCCACCAAGATGATCGTGACCGACCGCGCCCGCTGCTCGGGCTGCCAGCGCTGCGAGATGATGTGCACGCTGAAGAACGACGGCCGCGTGTGCCAGAACATCGCCCGCGTGCGCGTCTGGGACAACTACTACTGGGGAGCTAGCCCCGACACCGGCGAGGGTTCCTTCGGCGATGGCAAGAAGGGCGCCTGCGAGTTCACCGTCGAGCACTGCAAGCAGTGCGCCGACGCGAACTGCATGAAGTATTGCCCGGTCCACGCCATCTACGCCGACGAGAATTCCGGCGCCCGCACGGTCGACCCGAAGAAGTGCATCGGCTGCGGCATGTGCGCCCAGGCCTGCCCGTGGAACATGCCCCGCGTCG
Organism: Anaerovoracaceae bacterium; assembly: GCA_963604235.1. GTDB lineage: Bacteria > Actinomycetota > Coriobacteriia > Coriobacteriales > Eggerthellaceae > Senegalimassilia. The sequence goes on from CAVCPR010000046.1 coordinate 2,738, forward strand.
ACGCGGAAACGGGCGTGTCCACCAAGTGCATCTCCTGCGGCCGTTGCGCCGAGCAGTGCCCCAACGGCGCCATCCAGTTCATCGACTGGCAGGACATCGCCCAGAAGATCATCGACGAGGGGATCGTCCGCACGACCACCATCGTTTCCGAATAGGGGGCGTGGAATATGTCAGAGAAGACTGTTACCAGGCGCGGCTTCGTGGCCGGCGCGGCGGGGGCGGCTGCTCTCGCCGGATGCGCCGGATACGCGGGCCTCGGCGCCTGGGATGAGGCGTTCGCCAAGCCTCCCAAATCCGCCGAGACCAAGCAGGTGCACACCCTGTGCGACGGCTGCCCGAACAAGTGCGGCATGGTGGCATGGGTGCGCGACGGCAAGGCCTGGCGCGTCTCGGGCGAGACGGGGCATCCGTACTCGCGCGGGCATCTGTGCGGCCGCGGCGAGGGCCTGATCTCGGCCGTGTATTCCGAGGACCGCCTGACCAAGCCGCTGAAGAAGAACGGGTCGAAGTTCGAGGAGATCTCCTGGGACGAGGCCTTCGAGCAGATCGGCTCGGCGCTCAAGTCGGCCGGCAGCAAGGCCGCCGTCCTGCAGGCGCGCGGCAATTACGCGCCCTTCGCCAAGCGCCTCGTCGCCGCGCTGGGCAGCGCCCACTACTACGACGACGCGGCCATCCGCAACGCCGGCATAGCGGCCGCCTCGCGCTGCATCGGCACCGGTGCGAACGCCACGCCCGATTGCGCGAATTTCCGCTACGCGGTGCTGCTCGACCAGTCGGGCGCCGACGGGCTCTGCCCGGCCGACGCCGCCTCGTACGCCGAGCGCGCCGACGAGAGCGAGCTCGTGCTCGTCGACCCGCGCATGGGCTCGATCGGCCGCGTGGCTGACGAATGGGTGCCCATCGTTCCGGGCACCGAGCTGGCCTTCCTGATCGGCATCGCGTCCGAGCTGGTGCGCAACGGCCACTACGACGAGGAGTTCTTGGCCGCCAACGCCGCGGGCTTCGAGGAGTTCGCCGCCGAGATGCGCACCTACGACCTGGCGTGGGCCAGCGAGAAGACCGGCATCGCCGACAGCAAGATCGCGGGCATCGCGGCGAAGCTGTGGGAGAGCGCTCCGGCGAGCTTCATCAGCGTGCCGCGCGGCGGCGACTTCGGCGCGAGCTACAAGAACAGCTTCGACGCCGGGCGCCTGGTGTGCCTGATCAACGCCATGCTGGGCAACTTCAACGAGTTGGGCGGCCTGTCGTTCAACACGGTTCCCTCCGTCGACGACGACGCGCTGGCCGCGCAGGGCATCAAGAAGCTCTCCGCGGTTTCCGGCAAGCCGGCCGGCGGCACGGCGACCTTCGCCGACGCGAGCTGCGTGGCCGCCATCGACGCGATGAAGTCGGGCGAGATCACCGCCGCCGTGGTGGTGGAGTCCAACCCGGTGCTCGACTACCCGGGCGGCCAGAAGGTCTCCGACGCGCTCGGCGCGCTTGAGTGCCTCGTAGTGTGCGACCAGTTCATGACCGAGACGGCCGAGCTGGCCGACTACGTGCTGCCGCTCGACAGCTACCTCGAGTGCGGCGGCACGCCCGTCGTGGTCAACGGCACGGCCTCCGGCGTGGCGGTTCGCCATGCGGCGATCGACCGCGTCAACGAAGGCACGCGCGCCCTCGACGAGGTGTTTGCGGGCCTGGCCGAGGCCGCCGGCGAAGGCGACGCCATCGACTTCGACGCCGAGGGGTACACGGAAGCGTGGCTTTCCGCCGTCGGCCTTTCCGCCGACGCGTTGGCGACGCAGGCCTTCACGGGCTTCCACGGCGCCGACGGCGCGATCGGCTCGGCGCCCGCGTTCAAGACGGCTTCCGGCAAGATCGACTTCGCGTCGTCCGCCGCGGCCGCCGCGGGCTACTCGAAGGTCCCCGGCTGGACCGATCCGCAGGAGCCGGCGAGCGAGGAGACGCCGCATCTGCTGGTGGGCGAGCAGAACGTTCAGTTCGCCACCTCCACGCTGGCGGCCCCGAAGCTGACCGAGATCTCGAAGAAGTACAACCTCGACGCCGCCTGGATCAACGCCGACGTGGCCGAGAAGAAGGGCATCTCCGACGGCGACAGCGTGAAGCTGACCACCGTCGAGGGCTCCGTCACGGTGCGTGCGCGCGTGACCGGGCGCATCTGCCCGTCGGCCGTGTGGATGCCGGCGCATTACGGCGCGACCGCCGCGAAGATCACCGAGGCCGCGGGCTTCGGCGCGGCCCCCAAGAAGCTGATCCCGGTCGCGACCGACGCGGCCACCGGGGCGGCGCTGATGGGCGAGACGGTCGTTTCGATCGAGAAGGCTGGTGCGTAAGCTATGACACGTTACGGAATGCTCATCAATACCAAGAAGTGCATCGGCTGCTTCGCCTGCCGCGTGGCATGCCAGAACCAGAACGACCTGCTGCCGACCGAGGACTTCATCCGCTTCGAGCAGAAGGAGACCGGCTCCTACCCGGCCGTCTCCGTCGAGACGGTGCCCCTGCAGTGCATGCACTGCGAGGACGCCCCCTGCGCGAGCGTGTGCCCGACGGGCGCGGCGCACATCGGGGCCGACGGCATCGTGACCGTCGACCACGGCCGCTGCATCGGCTGCCTGTACTGCATGGCGGCGTGCCCCTACCAGGTGCGCAGCCGCAACGAGCAGACGGGCGCGGTCGACAAGTGCCGCCTGTGCGCGGCCACGGCCGAGGGCGGCGCCACCAACTGCGTGACGGCCTGCGCCTCGGGCGTGCGCATCGTCGGCGACCTGGACGACCCGGAGTCGGAGATCTCCCGCGAGATCGCCCGCACCGGCGCCCAGCCCATCGCAGGCAGCCTGACAAAGTCCAAGTTCTACTACGTGAGGTGATGCTGAGATGGAGTACACACCTATTTGGAGCGGCATCATCGCCTGCTATCTGTTCCTCGGCGGCCTGGGCGGCGGCGCGTTCGCGACGAGCGCGTTTCTGGCCTGGAAGCACCCCGAGGCGACCACGATGCGCAAGATCGGGCATCTGATCGCACCCGTCGTCGTCATCGTCGGCCTGGTGCTGCTGATGTTCGACGCGAAGGCCGGCTTCTACAACCCGCTGCGCTTCGCGCTTCTGCTGACGAACTTCGGCTCCGTGATGACCTGGGGCGTCGTTATCTTGGCGGCGTTCACGGTCGTGGCGCTGATCGCGCTTTTGCTCGACTTCCTGAAGAAGGCCGTGCCCATGTGGCTCGAGGTGGTCGGCGCGGTGCTCGGCATCTGCGTCGCCATCTACACCGGCTGCCTGCTCGGCGTGTGCAAGACGTTCCCCCTGTGGAACAACGCCCTGCTGCCCGTGCTGTTCCTGGTGTCGGCGATGTCGACCGGCATGGCGATCGTGCTTCTGGTCTCGGCGTTCAAGTGCCCCGGGGAGTTCGACGAGGTGGTCGTGTTCAAGAAGTTCCACTACTGCTTCCCCTGCATCGAGATGCTGCTTGTCTTGAGCCTGCTGTTCATCACGTCCACCAATTCCGAGGCGGGCCTGAACTCGGTGATGGCGCTGGTCTGCGGCAAGTACGCGGTGGTGTTCTGGGTGCTGTTCGTGGCCATCGGCCTGGTCATCCCGACCATCCTGGAGACGAAGCTTCTGTTCTTCAGCTCCAAGGAGTTCGAGGAGTCCAAGACCGCCCACATGATTTCCGCTGGGTCCGGCGTCGGCGTCCTGATCGGCGGCTTCGTCCTGCGTCTGCTGGTTCTGCTGGCAGCGCTGCCGGTCACCATGACCGTCGCTTGGACGTTGTAAGGGGCTGAGGGCCCGCCTGATCGCCCGCTTCACCGTCGGCGTGGGCGGCCCGGCCCTGATTCCCCGGCCGGTCGCGGCGTCGCGCGGGCTCGGGCAGCCCGTCTTCCGCCTGCGGACCCCCTCCCCGCAGGAAGCCCCGCAAGGCCCCCGCTTGAACGAGCGGGGGCCTTTTCGCGTGGGGGGGGAGTGTCGCGCCCTGCGGGCGCTCTCTAACAATGGCCGAACTTGCGTTCGGCCCTACGGAGTTCTGCTGTGACGAAATCCCAGCTCAAAACCTTATTTCGAGCCAAAATTCGTAGGTGCGAGCGCAAGCTCGCACCCTATTAGACAGCGCCGAAGGCGCGTCACTATTCTCATCGCGGCTCGCGCGGAAGGCGTGCGTCGCGCCGCCGCGAACCATTCCGCTACTTGCTCCCGCGCTTCTCCCAAATTGCGGCTAAGGCATTGGCGAGGACGGCGATGTCGATGGGTTTCGCCACGTGCCCGTCCATACCGGCCTCGAGCGCGGCCTGCCTGTCCTGCTCGAAGGCGTTTGCCGTCAGCGTAACGATGGGAATGCTCGCGCGAACGGGGTCGCCCAGCGAGCGGATGCGCCGCGTCGCCTCGATGCCGTTCATCACCGGCATCTGCATGTCCATGAGCACGGCGTCGAAGGTGCCGGCCGGCGAATCCTCGACGACGTGCAGCGCGACCAGGCCGTCGACTGCCACCGTCACCGTGCAGCCGAACTGCTCCAGGATCGCCGTCGACACCTCGCGGTTCAGCTCGTTGTCCTCTGCCAGCAGCAGGTGCTTTCCCGGTAGCTGCGCGATGCTGTGCTCGCGGGCGTCCTCCGCCTCGCGCGGCGCGCATGCCTCGTTCAGCTCGAAGTGCAGCACGAATTCGGTGCCTTCGCCCTGCTTGCTGTTGCACGTGATGGTGCCGCCCATCATCTCGGTCAGGTTCTTCACGATGGCAAGCCCCAGCCCCGTGCCCTGCGTGCGCGACACGGTGTCGTTGCGTTCGCGCGCGAAGCTGGTGAACATCGTCTCCTGGAATTCCTCGCTCATGCCGATGCCGGTGTCGCGGACGGTCGTGCGGTAGGACAGGCGCCCGTCGCGGTGCTCCTCCTCGACGATCTCCAGGCTGACGTCACCGCCTTCCGGCGTGAACTTCACGGCATTGCCCAGCAGGTTCGTCAAAATCTGCGAGATGCGCTTGCGGTCGCCCATGATGTAGGGCGCTCGCACGTCGGCAACCGTGGTGAAGGTGATGTGCTTCGTTTCCGCCACCTGGGAAAACATGGTGTCGATTTGCTTGATGTGCTCCATCACGTCAATGGGCGCGATCTCCAGGGTCATGGCGTTGTTCTGGATGCGCGACATGTCCAGGATGTCGTTGATCACGTCGAGCAGCTGGTCGCTGGCCATGCGCATCTTTTCCAGGTAGCGCTGCGTCTCGGGGTCGTCGGTGTGCTGGCGGGCCAGCGTGTTCAGCCCGATGATGGCGTTGAGCGGCGTGCGGATTTCGTGCGACATGTTCATGAAGAAGCGCGAGACGCTCTCGGTCGCCTGGCGGGACTTCTCCAGCGCGCGCTCCAGCTCGCGCCCGCGTTCGCGCTCGCGTTCGACGAAGTCCGTGACGTCGCAGATGAAGCCTTGGATGAAATCCTCTTCGCCCTGTTTGATGGCGATCGAGGCGTCGATGACCCAGCGATACCCGTTGCGTGCCTGCAGGCGGTAGAGCCTGTCGTAGCGGTCGCGCGTGGTGCCGTTCTCGTCGGGCGTGGCCGCGGGGCCGGCCATTTCCGCTTCCAACTCGTCGACGAATTCGTTGGTGGCGTCCCGGTCGTCGGGATGCACCAGGTTCAGGAACTTGTTGTCGAAGCGCTCGGCGAGCTCCGCGCGCGTCCAGCCGAGGATGTCCAGGAACTGGTCGCTGACGTACAGGAAGGGGTAGCCTTCTTCGGGAGAGCAGCGGTGGTAGCCGCCGGGCATGTTCTCGAGCGTGTGGGTTGACCACTCGTAGTGGCGCTTCATCTGGGCATAGCGCCCCAGGAAGTCGGAGAGGTTCGAGCACATGCTGATGATGGCGAGCCGCCCGTCCTCGGCGCGCACCACCTTGCCGCGGTCGATGGTCCAGAACCACGTGCCGTCCTTGCGCGGCATGCGGTACATGGTTTCGTAGGACATGCCCTCGTAGTAGTTCTCGCCGAGGTCGCGCGTGACCTGCGCCATGTCGGCGGGGTGGATGGTGTTCGCGACAAGCCCCTTGATGCCGGCGACCAAGTCGTCGACGTCGTCGTAGCCGAGCATGGCCACCATGGCGTCGTTGGCGTAGTAGAACGGGAAGCCCTCGTCGCAGTATCCGCCGATCAAGCCCGTAATTTTGCCGTCGGAAATGAGTTCCGCCGCGAGTGCGTAGGTGTTCGACGCCTCGGCGCTGGTCGATATGCGGTTCGTCATGCCCCCCCTAAATCATGGCGCGATTTCCGGAGAAAGGTTTCGCCGGAGTTTAATGCGTAATTCAGGGGCAGGGTACCACAGCGTGTCGGCTTCGATGGCGTCTCTTCGCGGGGGAGCGGGTCTTTCCCGACGAGCGGGGGCGCGACTTTGGCGTGAGGGGGGTGCGCCTCGCGGTGAGCTGGTTGCTCCCTGCGGCTGGATGGTCGCGCTTCGTGGTGGGATGATTGTGCGCCGCAGCCGTGTCGGTTGCGCCGGGTTTTTGCATAAGTTCGCTTCCATTATGCATTTCTATCAAAACGCAACCGGGGTGCGGGCGGCGGCTATAGCGCGAGTTCAGAAGCTTTGAAAACGTTGTCTAACCTGCATGAACGAATTGTGAAGGGGTTGCAAGGCGCGCGGCGGCGAGTAAAATGCCCGTTGTCCGGCAGTTTGGATATTGCGCAAACCGTGACTATCTTCGCCAAGTACAGTCTCTTGGGATTTGCGACACGCGGGAAGCCAAGAACCCGCGAAACCCTGTCGGGATTCCTTTCGCTTGCCCCCGGGGACTTCCACCCCGGGGGTTTATTTGTTGGCTCTGTTAGACCAGAATTGACACGCGCATGATGCGGCGCGAAATGTCCGTCACGCATCCGCAGGTGCGAGCGGTTAAATTCCGGCTCGCGCAGCCAAGTTGAGCCCCATGTCAATTCTGGTCTAACAGGGCCGATTTTTAGCGGGGGCCGGCGAGGCCGAACAGCGCCGACGCCCTAATTCCCGTTCTTCGCCGCCGTTTGCTTTCCGGAAGCCTGTTTTCCGGCTTTCGTCGCTTTCGGCTTCTTTACTGAAACGTCGGCGGGGATGGATGGCAGGGCGAGGATGAAGCAGGCGCCGCCTTCGGGCAGGTTGAACGCCTCGACCGTGCCGTCGTGCGCCTCGGCGATGGATTTCACGATGGCAAGCCCCAGCCCGGTGCCGCCGGTGCCGCGCGCGCGGCTGGAGTCGGTGCGGTAGAAACGGTCGAAGAGCAGCTTCGGGTCGATGTCGCCGAAGCCGCAGCCGTCGTCCTTCACCGCCACGACGGAGTTGCCGTTGAGCCCGAACAGCTCCACGCGGATGTGCCCGTCGGGTTGGATGAAGCGGCTGGCGTTCTCCACAAGGTTGGTGATGGCCTGACGCAGGCTGTCCGGATCGCCGAGCACGTCGGGCGCCTCGCCGGTGACCTCGGTGTTCGCATGGCGGTCGTGCAGGATGGGCGTGAGCGTGTCCACGACGCCGTTGGCCAGGTCGTGCAGGTTCACGCGGCGCATCTCCTGCGGCAGCGGCGAGTTCTCGATGCGCTGCAGTGTGAGCAGGTCGTTCGTCAGGCGGCTCAAGCGCTCGCTCTCGTTGACGATGATGCTGCAGAACTTGTCGTGCAGCGCGGGCGGCAGGTCGGGGTCGGTGAGCATCTCGGCGTTGCCGCGGATGGCCGTCAGGGGCGTGCGCAGCTCGTGGGCCACGTCGCTGATGAATTCGTTCTGGCGCTGTTCCTTCAGCGCGAGATCGTGGTGCTGCTGGTTGGTTGTTTGCAGCAGCGACTTGAAATCGCAGGTGAGCAGGTCGGCCTCGTAGAGGCGCCCGTCGGGCTCGAACGGCACGTCGGCGCCCTGGCGCCACGCGGCGGTCTTCTTCGCCAAGTCGCTGAGCGGTTCGGCCAAAAAATGCCCGATGAGCAGGCTGAAGCAGAATACCACCACGGCGGCCGGCGCCAAAAGCAACAGGCTTGCCAGCGGCACGTCGTAGGCGAACATGCACACGACCAGGCAAAGCGCCGTGGCGAACATGCCGAGCAGCGTGCTGAGCAGCGCGAAATATGTCTGCAGGCGCTTTATAGCTTGAACCTATAGCCGTAGCCGCGCACCGTCTCGACCAGGCCCGGATCGTAGCCGGCCTGCTCGATCTTGTCGCGCAGGCGCTTGATGTGCGTGTCGACCGTCTTGGTTTCCGTGAGGTATTCCCAGCCCCAGGCGTCGCGCAGCAGCTCCTCGCGCGAAACCACCTTGCCGGCGTTCTTCATGAGGCAGGCCATCAGCTCGAACTCGCGCGGCGTCAGGTCAATGTCGCCGGCAGGGCCGGTGGCGGTGTGGGCGTCCTCGTCGAGCGTGATGCCGCTGGCGGTGATGGCGTGCGTGGAGCCCGGCAGGTCCTGCCCCTGGCTGCGGCGCAGCAGCGCGCGCACGCGGGCGATCAGCTCGCGCACGCCGAAGGGCTTGGCGAGGTAGTCGTCGCCGCCGATTTCCAGCCCGACCACCTTGTCGAGCTCGGAGTCGCGCGCGGAGAGGAACAGCACCGGCGCCGCCGTTTTCGAGCGCAGGCGGCGGCACAGCTCGTAGCCGTCCATGCCGGGCAGCATGATGTCGAGCACGAACAGGTCGTAGTCGTTTTTCAGCGCCATGGAAAGCGCCTCTTCGCCGTTGTCCACGACGTCGGGGGCGAACCCTTCCTTCTTTAAGGCGTAGCCGACGAACTCCGTGATGGAGGGCTCGTCGTCGACGACGAGGATGCGTGCGGGCGTGTCGTTCATGGAAAACCTCTTCCGTAGCTTGAAGCCGGGGCGTCGGGGGAGCCGGGCAACCGGGCTGCCGGGGCGGGCTGCCGGGCCGCGGGCCGTCGGGGGCACCGGAGCCATGGCGGCCGTTGGGCCGCGGGCCGTCGAGGCCGCCGGCTTTCGTTTCGCTTCTCCTAACTATACCCGTCCGCGCGGGTGCCGGCCTGACATCTTCGACCCATTGTCGAAAACACGTTACCTCTTTGGGCGCGGCCATCCGGCGGCGCGCGGCGCGACTGCTATACTGTTGCGGCTGATATTGCGTCGGCCTTTCGGGGCCGGCCCGTTGGGCCCGGTCGGATCGGCCTGCCGAGGCCCGGCCAAACCGGCCCATGGGGGCTCGGGCGAATCGGCCCATTGAGGCCCAGCCATATTCGAAATCGGGAAAGGGGCGGCGCCATGCTGCTTGCAATCGACGTGGGGAACACGCAAACCGTCGTCGGCGTGTACGAGGGAAGCACGCTCAGGCATCGCTGGCGCGTGGCCACGAACAAGCTGCACACGTGCGACGAGCTGCGCGTGAAGCTGTTGCCGCTGCTCAATTCCGAGAACATGGGATTCTCCGACATCCACGGCGTGGCGCTTGCGTCGGTGGTGCCGGCGCTTACCGACGCCTGGTGCCAGGCGACCAAGCAGATGATCGGCGCGCGTGCGGTGGTGTGCACCGCCGACACGGCCGACGGGCTGTTCGACGCGGGCGATTATCCCAACCCGCGCGAGATCGGCGCCGACCGCATCGCCGACTGCGTGGCCGCCCGCAGCCTGTACGGGGCTCCCGTGGCGGTGGTCGATTTCGGCACCGCCACCAATATGGAAGTGATCGATCGTGAAGGCGGCTTCGCGGGCGGCATCATCGCGCCGGGCGTGGAAACCTCGTCTCGGGCGCTGTTCAGCCATGCGACCAAACTCGGCGCCATCGAGCTGGTGAACCCGCACACGGCCATCGGGCGCAACACCGCGCAGGCCATGCAGGTCGGCATCGTCTATGGCGAGGCCGATCGCGTCGACGGGCTGATCGAGCGCGTCTTCGAGCAGCTGGGCTACCGCGCCCCCGTGGTGGCGACGGGCGGCCTGGCACGGCGCGTGGCCCCCATTTCCCGCACCATCACCGAGGTGAACCAGGACCTGACGCTGGAAGGCCTGCGCCTGGTCTACGACAACTTCATCGCCCACGACGAAACGGGGCTGTACGGAAACGTGAGCAGGTAAAACGCAACGCTCTCACCAACGCCTCACCAACACTTGGTGAGGCGTTTTTCGTGATGGGGGACATCCCCGAAATCGCCAACGAACTGGCGAGCCCTTTTCGGCATTTCACCCTAATTCGGGCGTTTTTGAGCCCCCTATCCTCCCCGTAGTATCGATGGTGCGCAGTGCGGACGAGGCGCTGCAGGAGGAGGGGTTCTCATGACGAATGCTATTGAAAACAAGGGCGGCGCAGGCGCGACCGACGCCCTCGACGAGGTGCTTGGTACCGACGGGGCGATGGTTTTGCCTGCCGACGAAGCAACGGAATCGCCTGCGGGCGATGCGGCGACTGAGCTTGCCGCGCGGCTCGCCGTTGAGCGCGCGCTGACCGCAAACCATGCCAACACGCTTCCCATGCTCGAGATCCTGCGTGCGTGCGACGCCGACGAGGCGCGTCCCTATCGCGAGATCGAGGATGAGGTGTACGACCTTCCCGTCATGCAGCTGAGCCATCAGAATGCGCACACGCTGTCCCTTCTGTTGGTTGAGTGCGGGGCGCTCGAGCAGATCTTCGTTGAGGAAGAACCTGCCGCCGCCGACGCCACCGATGCGGAAGGCGGCGAAGCTGCCACCCCCGCGGACGGCTCTCCGAACGCCACCCCCGCCAACGACGAGCCCGCGCTCGCGACAGCCAGTCAGCAGCTTCAAGACCAGCCCGTCGACTACCTGCTCGGCATCACCGCGGCGGGCCGCGCGGCGCTTGACACCTTCGAACCCACGAAGCGCTACCAGCGCATGATGGCGGGCGAGCCCGCAAGCTATCGCGAGGTGTATCGCGCAGTGCTTTCCCTGTGCGAGCAGGGGATGCGCATGGACGATATCGAGGAGCGCCTTGCGGGGATGCCCGCGCTGCGCACGCCGAAGGTCGTCTACGCCGGGCACTTCGTCTCCAATTTGGAAACCGTTGACGGAATCGCCTGGGACGATGCCGCGCGGCTTTGGAAAACCACTTCGCACGGCCTCACGATGGCCACGTTGTAGCGGCTTATCGGGCCGTCACCCCACATCCCTCTCCATATCCGACGGCCCGACAAGCTCAGTTTGCGCTCGCCGCGTGCGCGAAAACGCCGGCTTCAATCTGTTTTCACGTGAGCGATCGGACGGCGCAGGCCCGATATCCGGAGTCGGGCCGCGGTTCCCGAAGGCGCTCGCTTGAGGGGCTTCGCCGCGAACGAGCGGCTAAGCGAGTAAACGAGGAGGAGAAAGATATGACGAACGTATCGATCACGCGTCGCAGTTTCGTCAAGGCGACCGGTGCGCTTGGCATTGCCGCCGGCTTGGGGATCCAGGCGTCGGGCAGCTTCACCAAGGCGGACCCCGCCTACGCTGCTTCGGCGGGTGAGGAGAAGATCTACAAGACGTCGTGCCGCGCATGCATCGCCGCCTGCGCCGTGCTCGCGCACGTGCGCGACGGCCGCGTCGTGCGCATCGAGGGCAACCCCGAAAGCCCGATGAGCATGGGCGGCGTGTGCGCCAAGGGCCTCTCGGGTATCCAGGCGCTGTACAACCCCATGCGCAACAAGTACCCCATGAAGCGCGTCGGCGAACGCGGCACCAACAATTGGGAGCGAATGACCTGGGACGACGCCCTGACGGAAATCTGCACGGAAATCAACCGCGTCTCCGACAAGTACGGCAGCGAGGCCATCAGCGTCTCGACCGGCGGCGGTGGCAATCCCCACTTTTCCAACGTCAAGCGCTTCGGCGAGTCCATTAACACGCCGAACGTGTGGGAACCCGGCTGCTCGCAGTGCTACCTGCCGCGCATGGCGGCTTCCATCCTCGCCTATGGCGCCGGCAAGCCCAATAACTTGAGCTTCTCGGACTCCAACGGCTGGGACTTCTACTTCGACGACTGCAAGGTGACCACCATCGTGCTGTGGGGCACCGACCCGTCGAATTCGTCGGTGGCCACCGGCGGTCGCTGCCTTGCCGAGTTGCGCGCCCGCCCGCAGGGCCTGCATACCGTGGTCATCGACCCGCGTTTCACGCTCGACGCGAGCAAGGCCGACGTATGGCTGCCCATCCGCCCCGGCACCGACGTCGCGCTGCTTTTGGCCTGGACGCGCTGGATCATCGAGAAGAAGAAGTACGACGAGACGTTCTGCAAGACGTGGACGAACATGCCGTACCTGGTCAATCCCGAAACGCGCCTGACCTTGAAGGCGACCGAGGCCGGGCTTGAGGGTTCCGACACCGATTACGTGGTGTGGGACTCGAAAACCAACCAGGCCGTCGTCGTCAGCGAGTTCCCCATGAACACCGATGTCGACCCCGCGCTGTTCGGCACCTACACCGTCAACGGGCTTGAATGCAAGACCGGCGGGCAGCATCTCAAGGAAAGCTGCGAGGAATGGACGCTTGAGAAGGCCGCCGAGGTCTGCTGGCTCGATGCCGATCAGATCGAGAAGGCGCTCGAGATCTACACCGATTCCGAGGGCCAGTCGGCCATCATGCAGGGCGTCGCCATCGACCAGTACCCGCAATCCCAGCAGTCGGCGCTCGGCGCGCTGAACCTGGAGTTCCTCATGGGCAACGTCGAGAAGCCCGGCGCGATGCTGCAGAAGTTCGCGAGCGCCCCGTGCAAGGACCAGCTGGGCAACACGCCGCGCCTGCTCACTGAATCGAAGGTGCGCAAACGCTGCGGTTATCTCGAGCACAAGGGCCTCATCTGCTGGGATATGGCGCACATCCCCAGCGTCTTCCGCGCCATGGAGTACGGCGACCCTTACCAGATTCACATGTGGATCGAGCGTTCGGGCAACAAGCACGTGGTGCTGGGCAACTCCAGCTGCCTGGATACCGTGGTGCCGCATCTCGACACGGTCGTGCATATCTTCCTGTACCCGACGGCGTTCTCCGTCATGTGCGCCGACTACCTGCTCCCCTGTACCGAGTGGCTTGAGACGAATCTGCCGATTCCGCAGCTCAACACCATCGTCATGCGCCAGGCCGTCACGCATCTGTTCGAAACGGTCGAAGAGGGCATCATCTGGACGCAGATCGCGCAGAAGTGCGGCGAGCTGGGCAACAAGCATTGCCCGAAGGCGTTCGACAAGGAGGCCTGCCACACCACGCCGTTCTACAAGAACGAGTACGAAAAGCAGATCATGCACCTGAATAAGCTGGACATGACCTGGGAAGAGGCGTGCGAAGAGGGCGTCATCAAGTGGGCCGAGCCCGAGGAGTACCGCACCTACTACACCTACTTGAAAGACGACGGGACCGGGCATCCGAAGGGCTTCGGCACGCCGTCGAAGAAGCTCGAGGTGTATTGCGAGTCGAACATCATCCTGGGCCGCACCGGATACCCGTGGGCGCAGTGCGACGAGTATGCGCACTTGGAGCTTGAGCCCGCGTCGAAGGACTACGAGCCGCTCGCCTACTACGAGGAGCCGGCGGAAAGCCCGCTGACCGACACCGAGTATCCGCTGGTGCTCACCGAGGGCCGCTTGCCGATGTACCACCACGGCACGCTGCGCAACATCCCTTGGCTGCGCGAGATCTATCCCGTGCCGGAGTGCTGGATCCATCCCGACGATGCGGAGAAGTACGGCATCACCGACGGGGAGTGGATCAACATCGAGTCGCGCCGCGGCAAGACCCACGGCAAGGCGCGCGTGACCACGTGCATCGCGAAGGGCGTCGTGTACCAGGAGCGTTTCTGGGCGCCTGAGCTGCTTGATTCCGATCATCCCGATCAGTCGTACAAGGTGATGAACATCAACGTGCTGACGAAGAACGACCCGCCCTACAACCCGGAATACGGCACCTACACGCTGCGAGGCTTCCAGGTGAAGGTCAGCCCGAGTAACGACGCGATCTTGAACGAGGTTTGGACCGAGCCCGAGCAGTTCACCCCGTGGCTGCCGGAGCCCTCCGACCCGACCGACGACATCTTCGCCTACGGCGCGCCGGCGAACTAAGGAGATGGAACCATGTCACATTACTGCATTGTCGTGAACCTGGACCGCTGCACCGGCTGCTTCGGCTGCGAGATCGCCTGCAAGATGGAGAACAACGTGGCGCTGGGGCAGCGCTGGAGCAAGGTGTTCACGGTGGGGCCGGTGGGCGACTACCCGAACATGACCCGCTATGCGCTGCCGACCATGTGCCAGCAGTGCGAGAACGCGCCGTGCGTCAACGTGTGCCCGACGGGCGCGAGTTATCGCGACGCGTCCAGCAACATCGTGCTGGTGGACAAGGAGAAGTGTATCGGCTGCAAGTACTGCATGATGGCCTGCCCTTACGGCGTGCGCAGCTGGAACACCTCCGAGCGCTGCGTCGAGAAGTGCACCCTGTGCGGCCAGCTGACCAGCACCGGACAGCTGCCGGCCTGCGTGAAAAGCTGCGCCGCCGGCGCCCGCTTCTACGGCGATTTGGACGACCCGCAATCCGATGTTTCCCAGGAGCTTGCGAAGTATCCGGCCGAGGCCATCCATACGCTTGAGGACCAGGGCAACGGCCCGTGCACGCACTACATTCTGAGCAAATCGATCGGGGAGTGGCAGCAGCGCATCGCGCCGCGCGACGCCCCGCAGACCGCGGCATTCCCCGCCGGCGAATAGGAAGGGATGATAACAATGGAAATCCAATGGTCGCTCGTCCTGTTCACGGCCATATCGGGTGCCGGTGCCTGGATGTTCGCCTTCATCGGCCTGAACGAGTTCTTCCAGAAGGCGAAGAACACCAAGGGCATTCTGATCGGCTGCGTCATAGCGGCCGTGCTGCTCGCCGTCGGCGGCGTCGCCTCCGCGACGCACTTGTCTCATATCGAGCATGTGCTGTGGGTTTTGCAGCACCCCGCTCCGGGCATTTTCGTCGAGGCGCTTCTGATCGGTATCGATGCGATTCTGGCCATCATCTACTTCCTGCTGGTCAAGCGCGAGGCGTCGCAGACGGCTCGTAGGGTGATCGCCGTTTTGGCCATCGCCATGGGCCCGATCTTCACATATTCGTGCGGCTCGTCCTACATGATGGCGTCGCAGCTGGCGTGGAACACCTTCACGCTGCCGCTGGGCTATCTGGGCACCGCGATCCCGTCGGGAGCCGCGGCGTGGCTGCTGCTCAACTGCTACTGCAAGGAGAATCCCGAGGCTCTGCGCATCGCGAGCCTCGAGTTGGCGATCGCCGGCGCGGCCTCGCTCGTGCTCGGTGCGGCTTACGGGCTCGTGTCCGGTGCGGCGGCGGGCGGAAACGCCGCGCTGCTGTGGCTCGGCGTGGTCTCCTGCGGGTCGCTCGTGCCGCTAGTCTGCGGCGCCGTGGCCTCGCGCAAGGCCGAAAGCGCCTTCACGCTGGGCATCGTCGGCCTGGTCGGCGGGTTCATCGGGTCGGTTTCCTATCGCGTGCTGATGTGGACCGCCTCGGTGGCGCTCATGTCGCTGTTCGGCGTGACGATCTAGAGAGTTTGAGAGAGGTATCGGCGGCCGATGGCGGCAAGCGGCCGCGGCCGCCGAGGGGTATGGAGAGGAAGGTGCGTTTGAGATGGAGCGCATGGATCAGGGGTTCGTCGAAAGCGTGGTCGAGGCCGATGAGGCGCGTGCGGGTTTCGCCCGTTTCTTGGCGAGCTTGTTTCTGTACGAGCTGACGGAGGAGCAGGTCGAGCAGCTGGCGCACTTGAGCTTCGAGAACGACGGGTCGAAGGTCGCGCAGGGCTACGCGCAGATGGTGGAGTATTTGCGGCATCGCAACCGCGCCACCAAGCAGGAGCTCGCGGTCGATTACGCGCACACCTTCCTGGGAGCCGGCGTATATGACCACGTGTTGGCGCCGCCGTATGAGTCGGTGTTTACCAGCAAGGATCGCCTGCTCATGCAGGAATCGCGCGACGGGGCGTTGGCCTACTACCGCTCCGAGGGGCTCGACCTGCCCCGCGACAACAGCACCCCGGAGGACCATCTCGGTTTCGAGCTGCAGTTCGTGGCGACCCTGATCGAGCGCGCCGACGAGGCGCTTCGGGCGGGGGATGCGCAGCGTTTCCGCGAGCTCGTCGTGAAGCAGCGCAGCTTCCTCAAGTTTCATCAGGAGAATTGGCTGCCCGAGTTCTGCGACGCCATCGACGAGTTCTGTCAGACCGATTTCTATCGCGGCGTGGCAAACCTGGTGCGCGGGTATATGGAAATCGAGCGGTCCGTACTTGATGAAATTGCCTCTGAACTGGGAATTGAAGGCGAAGAGGCCGAGATCCGCAGCGCATGGATGGATCTGCCGGACGAGGATGAGGGGTGCGAGCTGTGTCCCGCCGCTGCCGCTGCCGCCGCCGGCGTCGCGCCGGCGGCCGACACGGTTGCCGACATCACCGCCGACGATTTGCTGTCCTTCGATGAAGGCTTTGACGGTTCCGACGGCTTCGCGGACGAGCCGGTTGATGCGCTTGCGGAAGCGGATGATCGCGATGAGTGAGCGCCCTTCGGTGAGCCGCCGGGCGTTCGTCGGCTTCGTCGCCGCAACCGCCGGTTGCGCCGCCATCGGCGGCGCGGGCGTGGCGTTTGCCGGCGACGGGGAACTGCTGCGCCCGCCGGGCGGGCAGGACGAGGCGGCGTTTCGCGCGGCGTGCCTGAAGTGCGACCGCTGCCGCAGCGCCTGTCCGACAGGGGCCATCTCGGTGGCAAGCGTCGGCGACGGGCTGCTGCAGGCGCGCACGCCGACGTTCAACTTCCACCGTGGGTACTGCGATTTCTGCGGGAAGTGCCAGCAGGTGTGCGCGACCGGGGCTCTCGGCGCGTTCGATCCCGACGCGGACAAGATTGGTGTGGCCATTGTCCAGCGCGATCGCTGCCTCGCGTATTCGCAGGGCTGCGTGAACTGCAAGGACTCCTGCGCGTTCGGGGCGCTCACCTTCGATTCCGCCCGTCACCCCGTGATTGACGGCGATTTGTGCAACGGCTGCGGCGCGTGCGAGTGCGCGTGCACGGCCTTGGTGTACGGGACGTTTTCCGGCGGCACGCGTCGGGGAATCGTGGTCGAGCCGGTTTCGACATGGCGGGCGCTGGGGGCCACGGTGTGCGACGGGGAGGAGGCGTAGGCATGGCGGGAAAGGATTCGGAAAGCAAGTTGACCGCCGGTCCGGACGGGCGCGCGGACAAGCGGGCGGGTGCCGGCCGATCCAAGGGCGCGAAGCCCTCGACGTTGCGCACTCTGACGGCGCTGGTCATGGTTGCCCTCGTGTGCGTCGGCCTTGCAG
>CAVCPR010000047.1:0-19458 GCA_963604235.1 Anaerovoracaceae bacterium
ACAAATTACCCCTTCAAGTCGACATTCTTCGTGTCGGTGATCAGCATGTGGCCGGGGGCGTGGGTGATGGCGAACGGCGGCTTGCTGTTCATGACGATGGACTGCGGGGTGACGCCGCATGCCCAGAACACCGGCACTTCGCCTTCCTTGATGTCCACCGGGTCGCCGAAGTCGGGCTTGTTGATGTCGGCGATGCCGATGGCCGCCGGGTCGCCGATGTGGATGGGCGCGCCGTGCACCTTCGGGATGGCGCCGGAGATCTGCACCGCCTTCACCACCTGGTCATAGGGGATGGGGCGCATGCTCACCACGGTGTTGCCGCTCATGGAGCCGGCCGGGCGGCACGCCTTGTTCGTCAGGTACATGGACACGTTGCGGCCCTGGGTGTTGTGGCGCATCTCGATGCCGGCCTCGATAAGCTCGCTTTCGAAGCTGAACGAGCAGCCGATGATGAACGCCACCAAGTCGTCGCGCCAGTAGCTCGAAACGTCGGTGACCTCGTCGGTCATCACGCCGTTCTCGTAGATGCGGTAGCGCGGGAAGTCGGTGGCCACGTCGCAGTCCTCGGCGCAGATGTGCGTCATGCGGTCGCCGATTTCGGTGACCTCGAGGATGGGGCAGGGCTTGGGGTTGCGCTGCGCGAACAGCAGGAAGTCCCAGGCCTGCTCACGCGGCAGGATGATCAGGTTCGCCTGCGCGTATCCGGGGCACAGGCCGCTCGTGGGGGCGGCGAAGCTGCCGGAGCGGATGAGGTGGCGCGCCTCTGCCGGCGATGCGGAAAGCATCTTCTCCCAAACGGCCGCGTCGACGCCTTCGGGCTTTGCCGGAACCGGTGTTTCGATTGCCATTGCTGTAACCATCCTTTCGAGTAGTTGCTTCATGTATGAACTGCGGGGCGCTGCGGGCGGAACCTTCGCTGTCGGCTCCCTTCGCCCGCAGCGCCCCCGCGCCCTTACACTTCCCCTGCCAAAAAGCGCTCGATGAAGCTCGTGTCGGCCTCTCCGGCGCAGAACGTCTCGTTCTCCATGATGGTGAACTGGAAATCCAGGTTGGTGTTCACGCCCACGATGACCATTTCCTCGAGCGCGGTGCGCATCTTGGCGATGGCCTCGGTGCGGTCGCGCCCGTGCACGATGATCTTGGCGATCATGGAGTCGTAGAACGGCGAGATCTCGAAGCCGTCGTAGGCGGCCGTGTCCACGCGCACGCCGTTGCCGCCCGGCAGATGCATCTGCGTGATGGTGCCCGGCGAGGGCATGAAGTTCTTCTCGGGCGTCTCGGCGTTGATGCGGCACTCGATGGCGTGCCCCTGCAGCTGCACGTCCTCCTGCGTGAACGACAGCGGCTCGCCGGCGGCCACGCGGATCATCTCGCCCACCAAGTCGGTGTGCGTCACCATTTCCGTGACGCAGTGCTCCACCTGGATGCGGGTGTTCATTTCCATGAAGTAGTAGTTGCGGTCGGGGTCCATCAAAAACTCGATGGTGCCCGCCGACGTGTAGCCGGCGGCCTTCGCGGCCTTCACGGCGTCGGCCATCATGTTCTGGCGCAGCTCCTCGTCGGCGGCGAGGAGCGGGCTCGGGCTTTCCTCGATCATCTTCTGGTGGTTGCGCTGCACGCTGCAGTCGCGCTCGCCGAGCGCCACCACGTTGCCGTGGTTGTCGGCGATGATCTGCACCTCCACGTGGCGCGGGTTCTGCACGGCGCGCTCCAGGTACATGGTGTTGTCGCCGAAGCCGTTGACCGACTCGCGCTGCGCGATGCTGAACATGTCGGCGAAGTCCTCTTCCGACTCCGACACGCGCATGCCCTTGCCGCCGCCGCCCGACGACGCCTTGATCATGATGGGCCAGCCGATGAGTCGCGCCTGCTCAAGCGCCTCGTCGACGTCGTGCAGGCCCTTTTTCGTGCCGGGAACGACGGGCACGCCCGCCTCCATCATGGTGCGGCGCGCCTGGCTCTTGTTGCCCATGCGGTCGATGACCTCGGGCGCGGGGCCGATGAAGACGATGTCGTTCTCGCGGCAGAGCTTGGCGAAGGTGGAGTTCTCGGAGAGGAACCCGTAGCCGGGGTGGATGGCGTCGGCGCCGGTGCCCTGCGCGGCCGCCAAGATGGCGGTGGTGTTCAGGTAGGAATCGCGCGCGGGGGCGGGCCCGATGCAGACGGCCTCGTCGGCGAGGTACACGTGCAGCGCGTGGCGGTCGGCCGTGGAATAGACGGCCACCGTCTTGATGCCCATGGCGCGGCAGGCGCGGATGATGCGCACGGCGATTTCGCCACGGTTCGCGATGAGTATCTTGTTGAACATGCTTGCCAGCTTCCTGCGCTAGGCGTTCGCGCTGGTATCGATGCGGAACAGCGGCTGGTCGTACTCGACCTGCTTGCCGTTGGCGGCGAGGATTTCCGTGACGACGCCGGGCGCGGGGGCGGTGATCTCGTTCATCATCTTCATGGCCTCCACGATGGCGAGCGTCTGACCGGCCAACACTTCCTGGCCGACCTTGACGAACGGGTCCTCGTCGGGGCTCGGCGCCACGTAGAAGGTGCCGACCATGGGGCTGCGCACCAGGCTGTCGGCGTCGTCCTCGGCCGGTGTCGGCGCGGCGGCGGCGCCGGCGGTCACGCCGGTCAGCTCGGCGCGGGCGTTGAGCAGCTGCCCGACGCGCTCGGCCATCATCGGGATGGACGCGCCGCCGGCGGGCTTGCGCTCAAGTTCGATCTCGCAGGTGGCGTCCTTGTAGCGCAGCGAGGTGAGTTCGCCCTCGTCCATGACGCTGAGCAGGTCGAGGATGTTCTCGCGGCGCTGCTTGAGTTCGGCGGCGCGTGCGGAGTCGGTGGTGCCGGCCTGCGTTTCGGTGGTTTCGTTGCTCATCGGTGCTCCTATCTAGTGCTGCCCTGCGGCATGGTTGCTGGTGTTGGTGGCCGTTGCGGTTGCGGCGGCCTTGGGGGATGCGGTCGCGGCGTTCGCGCCGCTTGCGACGGCTAAGGCGGAGTCGCTGCGCGGTTGCGCGCCCGCCTGGCCGGGGGTCGGTTTGTTCAGCTCGATCCACAGCCGCTGCTCGCCCGATCCTCGCTCGCGCGCCTGCGCCTCCAGGATGGGCATCAGCCTTCGCGCGGTGCGGCGTGGGGAAATGCCGCCGTAGCAGGGGCGTTTCACCATTTTCGCCAGCGCTTCCATGCGGCGCGCCTCGGCGCGGTAGGCGTCCTGGGCCTCCTGCACGCTGACGGGGGTGAAGCGGATGGTGCGCCCGGGCGTGCATTGGACGAGCTTGGGCACGTCGACGCTGCAGACGGTGCCGATCTTCGCGTAGCCGCCGGTGGTTTGGCGGTCGGAGAGCATGATGATGGGCCGCCCGTCCGCCGGGATCTGCACGGCGCCGTAGGCGATGCCGTCGGAGATGATGTCGCTGCCGTCGTAGGTGTCGACCTCCGGGCCGTCGAGGCGGAATCCCATGCGGTCGCACTTGCTCGTGGTCGTGTAGGGCTTGCTGTAGAAGGTGTCGATGCCCTCCTGCGTGAACAGCTCCTCCTGCGGGCCGGGCACGACGCGCAGCTCGACCTCGTCCTCGCCGAAGCCGTAGAACTCGTCGTCGTAGTCGACGCGGTGCGAGCCCATGTTCGGCAGGAAATCGATGTTGCTCGTGCAGAAGGGCAGGTAGTCGCCCGTGATGAGCGCGCGCCCCTTCCATCCGCCGATGCCGCACTTCAGGTTGGTGGAGCGGCTGCCCATGACCTCGGGCGCGTCGATGCTGCCGCCGGCGATGGCGAGGTAGCCGTACATGCCGTTTTTCGGCGCGCCGAAGGACAGCACGCTGCCGCGGCGCACGAGCACGGCCATGTACATGGGCACGGGCTGGCCGTCGAGCTTGGGGCTGAAGTCGCCGCCGGTGATGGCGACGAAGGTGTTGGTGGTGAAGCGCAGGGTGGGCCCGGCCAGGCAGAACTCCAAAACCGGCGCGTTCGGGTCGTTGTCGACGAGCAGGTTCGCCGTGTGGAAGGCGCGGGAATCCATGACGCCCGAGGGCGAGAACCCGCTGCCGAGGTATCCGATGCGGCCCTGGTCCTGCACCGTGGTGAGGATGCCGGGCTTGATGGCGGTGACTCCCATGGGCTTACGCTCCTTCCACGATGACGTCGCATTCCCAGTCGCCGGCGGCTATCTGGGCCTCGATGGCGTCGTACTGCGTGCGCGTGATGGGCTGGAAGCGCAGGTATTCGCCGGCCTGGTAGAGAATGGGCGGCTTGCGGTCCGGGTCGTAGGGGCGCACGGGGCTGCGGCCGATGATCTGCCACCCGCCGGGGCTTGCCAGCGGGTAGATGCCCGTCTGCGCGCCGCCGATGCCCACGCTGCCCGCGGGGATCTCGATGCGCGGCTGGGTGAGGCGCGGCGTGTGCAGGCGCTCGTCCAAGCCGCCCAGGTAGGCGAAGCCGGGAAGGAACCCGAGCATGTCGATGAGGTAGTCGCGCCCGGAGTGCAGCGCGATGACCTCATCCTCGCCCATGCCGGCGTGTTCGCAGACGGTTCCCAGATCGGGGCCGAAGTCGCCGCCGTAGCACACGGGGATGACCACGATGCGCTTGACGCCGCCCTCGGCCGCCGTGAGGTTGCGCAGCTTGCCCTGCACGCGTCGGCACAGGTCGTCGTAGCCGATGGTGCACGGGTCGTAGGTGACCATGAGCGAGCAGAAGGTGGGCACCAGCTCGCGCACGCCGGGAATGGGGTCGTCGGTGAGCGTCTGCGCGGCGACGCGGATCATGCCGCTCGTTTGCGGCGATATAGTTTTGGCGAACTCCAGGTTTATCGCGGAGTCGCCGGCGACGGTGATGTCGAATCCAGCCAAGATGCGCCCTTTTTCGTTGATTGCCATGTTTCTCCACCATGCTAAAGCAAACTGGGGCGAAACGGGATTTTGGTAATATACTTGCAACCTATCTGATTAATAGTAATTCACCGCGCCGCGGGGCTTTGCCCTGGAGCCGCGTCCAATCGGTTGGCGGCGGCGCGCATATGGATAAGCATGACGGTGCCGAGGACTCGACGCCGCGGATAACGAAAGCATTGAGGATGGAAAGAGGCATTTTCCTGGCCGTGTTCCTGTTCGGGTACACGGTGCAGGCCATCACCGGATTCGCCGGCAACATATTCTGCATGCCCGTGGGAACGTACACGCTGGGGCTGCAGAATTCGGTTTCCGTGTTGAACGCGACGGGATTTTTGGGCTGCGGCCTGCTTGCGGTGCTGCATCGCAAGAGCATCGATAGGCGCGAGCTCGGCAAGATCGTCCTGACCATGCTGCCGTTCATGGCCTTGGGTGCCTGGCTCGATTCGGTCATCCCGCTGCACGCGCTGCTGAAGATCTACGGCGCCATCATCGTCGCCATCGGCGTCAAGAACCTCGTGCAAAAGAAGCAGATGTTCCTGCCCGAATGGGCGCTGTGGCTGGTGCTTGCGGCGGCGGGTCTGGTGCAGGGCATGTTCGTTTCCGGCGGCGCGCTTTTGGTCATCTACGCGGTGCAGAAGTTGCGCGACAAGGAGAAGTTCCGCGCCACGCTGTCGGCGGTATGGATGATCCTGAACTTCCTGTACGCCGTGCTGCAGGTGCAGCAGGGGCATTTCACGGGCGACGTGTGGATCACCGTCGCGTGCTGCGTCCCGCTGATCGCGATCGCCACGGTTGTGGGCGGCAAACTGGGGAAGAAGCTGAGCCAGGAACGCTTCCTGAAGCTGACGTACGTCCTGCTGCTCGTGATCGGCGCCGTGCTGCTGGTGACGAGCTAGGCGGGCCGCGGCGGGCGGTTGGAGCTGCCGGCCGGGTGTGCCTTGGCGTTGAATCCGCCCGAGAAAACACCGTCGCGTCCTTCGGGTGCTCTTTGCTAATGGTCGAACTTGCCTTCAGCTACGAAATCTGGCCGTAAGATTTTCGCTATCTACCAGGGTTTTTCGTAGGCGCGAACGCAAGTTCGCGCAGCATAAAAGCGCCGAAGGCGCACCACTGTTTTTTGCGCGGGCCGAGGGGCGGCTGGGGACGGCCGCAAGCGACAGCTCTCTCGTGGCTCTTACAAACGACGGCGCCCCCGCGGCTCTTGCGAGCTGCGGGGGCGCCGTTTCGTTGTGCGCCGTTTCGCCTTTGTTCGGGCGCGGCGGTTGCCGAAGGTTTCGGCTTGGGACTGAGCGTTTAGTCCTGCTTGACCACCAGCACGTCGCAGCGGATGTTGCGGATGAGGTAGGTGGAGACGCTGCCCACGAACACGTACTTGATGTTGGACAGGCCGCGCTCGCCGCAGATGACCAGATCGGGATCGTTCGGCTCGATGAGCTGCTTGGACAGCGTGTCGGTGATGCGGCCGGCGCGCACCGTCAGTTCCACGGAGGGGATGTCGGGGTTGTTGCGCGCAGCCTCGAACAGGTCGGCCAGGTCGGTCTCGATGCGGGTCTTGCCCTCGTTGCACAGAAGCTCGAAGTCGACGCCCGACGCCTCGTAGGGCACGGAGTCGATGACGTGGCCGAAGGTCAGCTCGGCGCCATCGGCGGCGGCCAGGGCGATTGCGCGCTCCATGACGGCGCGCTGCGTGGAGGAACCATCCAGAGCCGCGAAGATGCGCTTGTATCCGAATGCCATGGGAAACCCCTTTCTTCATGCATGGACGCTGCCATGCGGTCTTTGGCGGGTGGAATGAAGTGCGCCAGGTTCGGCGGCGCCCGCTTTCAGCGACATTGTACCCCAAAGGTGCGCTCGTGGTGTTTCTGCCCGCAAACGAGAAGTGGAAGGATGGCGAAAGTTCGCGTGGCCGGGTGCGATTTTCCCGGCTCACTTGTGCGAAGTGGTAAGGTTTGCCCAGTAAAACGGAACGGCCGCCGCGGTTTCGCGCGCGGCGAGATGCAAGGAGCACCCATGATCGACGAGCGCATGTATAACCTGGGCGACGAGCCTTCCGCCATCCGCGAGCTGTTCGCGTACGGCATGAAGCGCAAGGCCGAAATCGGCGAGGACAAGGTGTTCGACTTCAGCATCGGCAACCCGAGCGTGCCGGCGCCGCAGAAGGTGGCCGACACCATCAACGAGGCGATGAAGCTTTCCCCGGTCGAGCTGCACGCGTATTCCCCGGCCGCGGGCCTTCCCGCCGTGCGAGCCGCCGTCGCGGACAGCATCGCGCGCCGCTGGGGCATCCCGGCCAAGGCCGCGCACGTCTACATGACCGTGGGCGCCGCCGCTTCCATCACCATCAGCCTGGGTGCCATCACCAACCCCGGCGACGAGGTGATCGTGCCCACGCCGTACTTCCCCGAGTACAAGGTGTGGATCGAGACCATGGGCTGCTCCATCGTGGAAGTGCCCGCGCAGGTTCCCAGCTTCCAGCTTGACGTGGAGGCCATGGGCGCCGCCATCACCGCCAAGACGGCCGCCGTCATCATCGACTCGCCGAACAACCCGGTGGGCGCCGTGTACACGCGCGAGAACCTCGAGGCGCTCGCCGCCATGCTGCGCGCCAAGGAAGAGGAGTTCGGTCACCCGATTTACCTGATCAGCGACGAGCCGTACCGCGAGATCGTCTACGGAGCCGAGGTGCCCTACGTGCCCGCCATCTACGCGCGCACGCTCGTGTGCTATTCGTACTCCAAGGCGCTCAGCCTGCCGGGCGAGCGCGTCGGCTACGTGTACGTGTCCGACACCATGGATGCCGAAGAGGCCGACCGCGTGTTCTGCGCCGTCGCCGGCGCCGGCCGCGCGCATGGCTACGTTTGCGCGCCGGTGCTGTTCCAGCATGTGGTGGCTGCCTGCGTCGACGAGCCGGCCGATGTCGCCGCCTATGCCGAGAACCGCCGCATCCTGACCGAGGGGCTTGACGCGCTCGGCTACGAGTACGTGCAGCCCGACGGCGCGTTCTACCTGTGGATGCGCGCGCTCGAACCCGACGCGCAGGCGTTCAGCGACAAGGCCAAGGAGCACGAGCTTCTGCTGGTGCCTTCCGACAGCTTCGGCGTGTCGGGCTGGGTGCGCCTGAGCTACTGCATCGCGAAGAAGACGATCGAGGACAGCATGCCCGCCTTCGCCGCGTTGAAGAAGGATTACGAATAGAGGTTGAGCTGCCGCGCCGGGGCGTCTGCCGGGAATGGGCGCTTCGCCGGGCCGCCTCGCCGGCGTTGGCCGGGCTTGCCGGGGCCGGGCCGCCCCGCCGGGTTGGGTGCCCCGCCGGGTTGGGCGTCTGCCGGGGCCGGGCTGCCCCGCCGGCGTTGACCGGGTTTGCTGGCTCGCTCGGGAATAGTGTGTCGCGCCCTTCGGGCGCTCTCTAGTTGGGGTCGATCTTGCGATCGACCCTACGAATTTTTGCAGCAAGATTCACGCTTCTACCAGGGTTTTCGTAGGTGCGAGCGCAAGCTCGCACAGTATAAAAGCGCCGAAGGCGCATCGCTGTTGTTTGAGACGCGCGGGTGCCTGTGCGCCCTTGTTTTGGGACATGGCGCAATATTCGCGCGCGCTCGATTCTCCTACCCTATGAGATGCACACGAGGCTTACCGCAACGAACGGTTGCGTCCTCGCCTCGTTCTCAAGCGGAAGGAGGCTTTCATCATGAACGGAACGCTCAACAGGTTCAAGGCGGCGGGTGCGGTCCTTGCGGTCGGCGCGCTGGCGGTCGCCCTCGTTCTCTCGCTCAGCGCGTGCAGCTCGGGAGGCAATTCCGGATCGTCCACGTCGCGCACGGCCGAGGCCAAGGTCGATCCCGCCACGCTCACGGCAGGCCAGAGCAACTACGGCAAGGAGAACGTGACCACCTACGCTGACTACTGGTACGCCGAGGGCAATGACAAGAAACCCGCGCTCTGCTTCGACAGCAACACCATCATAACGCCGAAGTTTTTGGACGAGAACGGCTACGACGCCACCGTCACGTACTCGAGCGCCAAGGTTGAGAACGGCCACCTGGTTCCCAGCGGCAAGGCCGACCCCGATTACGACATCGTCTTCGAAGATCCCTTTACCTGCTATGACTTCGTGAGCAAAACCTGGTACTCCCGCGGCGACTACGCGGCCTCGCTGGCGAAGGTCGTGAACACCAGCTGGAAGTCGCAGAACAAGGATTACACGATGGAGCTCAAGGAAGACGGCACGGTCATCTACTCCGATGAGGAGAAAGCCGGCACGTGGCATTTCACCGCTCTCGATCGCATCGACATCGCGCCCGCGGACGCAGAGGGCTTCGAGTACACGATCAAGTACGACGAATCCGGCAAGGCGACGGGGCTCGATTGGACCTTTGAAGGCTACGGCTACAACCGCATCGATTAACGGCCGCTCGCGCGGCGGTTCGGCATCACGTTCGCTTGCCGTAGGCCCGCCGGCCGCAAAATCAACGCGCTGCAACACCCATAGCACAACGAGAAAGGAACGCATCATGAAGAAGAATAGACTGCTCGTCCTCATTTCCTGCACCCTTTGCGCGATTGCGGCGTGCGCGCTGCTCGCTTCCTGCGGCACCTCGACCCCTAAGGGCAGCAAGGACATGGTCGGCTACTGGGAGCTTGAGGGCGGCATCTCCGATGGCGTGGAGCTCAGCGCCGAAGACGTCGAGTACATGGCATCCCTCGACGTCCGGCTCATACTCCACCTGGCCGAAGACGGTACGGCCACGGTCGACCTGTTCGGAGATGTTGCGGATGGGACCTGGGACTACGAGAAAGCGACCATGGCTATCGCCGACTCCAACGGAGACCTCGAGCTCTCCGACGGCAAGCTGACCTTCGGTGACGGCGGTTCCAATAAGCTCGTCTTCAAGAAGGGCGATGACTCCCTGGCCGCGAAGATCGAGGCCGACCGCAAGGCCGCGCAATAAGGCGTCGTTCTGTAGCGCAGGTATTTGGCGAAAGGGTTGCCGAGGCGGCGACCGGTGAAAAACACGGCCGGGAAGGGCGACCTTCCCGGCCGTTCGCGCGTTACCTCTTCCCATCCAGGCCGGGGACGATGTTGCCCTCGGCGACGGCGTGGACGGCGAGGCGCAGGATGTTGTCGTAGCCGGTCTTGGCGAGGATTTCCCCGATGCGGCGCTTGACGGTGCCCTCGCTCATGTAGAGCTCGGCGGCGATTTCCTTGCGGGTTTTGGCTTCGCACACCAGGCGCAGGATTTGAATCTCCACGTCGGTGAGCGCCGCCGTGCCTGAGAAGATGGAATCGGGCGCTTTGGGAAAGGTCTGGTAGCCCGAAGCGGTGGAGCGCATGATAGCCGTGAGCTCGTCGATCCCGACGTTTTTGTACACGAAGCTGTCGACGCCGGCGTCCTTGGCCTGCTCCACGAAGGTGACCTCGGGCATGCCGGTCATGATGACCACGCGCACCGCGGGGTCGGCTTCCTTGATGCGCCGGGCCGCCACGATGCCGCTCGAGCCGTTTTCGGTGCAGACGTCCATGAGGACGAGGTCGCAGCCGAGCTTGGCCGTGCGCTCGGGGGCTTCGGCGGCGTCGGCCAAGCTGGCGGCGACGTGCATGTCTTCCTGGGCGTTTATTGCGCAGGCAAGGCTTTCGCGCAGCATGGCCTGGTCCTCGACGATCAAAACCTTAATCATTTCCGTACCTCTCTTCCAACGGGCGCCTCGGCGCGAATCGTGAAGTTTGGCTCGCGCGCGATGGAAAGCGTGCCGCCGATGCAGCCCATTTCCCTTCTCATGCCCGTGATGCCGCCCCGCTCGCCGAGGGGTCCGGCCGGCGCGTTGCCGTCGTCGGTGATGGTGAGGCGGACGATCGGAGCGGGGGGCGTGGCGTCGCCGCCCACGCCGGCGCCCATGCCGGACGCGCCGCCGGCCGCGTTGCCGGGTGTGTCGTTGGCAGCATTGCCGGGTGCGCTGCCGCCAACCACGTCGCCGCCGGCCACGAGGTCGTCGGCTGCTTCGTCCGCGGCAGAACCGCCCGCGCTATCGGCCATATCCCCAACTTGCTCCAACTTCACGTACACGTGCTTGGCGTGGGCGTGGCGGCAGGAGTTCGTGCAGGCCTCGCGGATCACCTTGGCGAACGCGCTGCCCGTGCGCCCCTCGGGCAGTTCTCCTTGAACCTCAACTTCGACGCCCACGAGCGCAAAGGCCGAGACGACGGCCTCGAGCTCGGCCCGCGCGTCGGTGGCGGCGTCTTGGCGCAGGTCGGCCATGACCGAGGAGAGCAGCCGCTCGAGCTCGGCCACCGACTCCGGATCGGTCCTTCCCATTTCGAGGTAGCGGTGAAGGATGGAAAGTCGCTGGCCAACGACGTCGTGGACGCGTGAGCGCATGCGCAGATAGGCGGAGGCCTGGGCCGCGCGATCGACGTCGGCAAGGCAGGCGCGCAGCTCGTCGGCGGCGGCCTCGAGCTGGCGGTTCGTCTCGCCGAGAGCCTTGTTGGCGCAGGCGGCCTCGGTGATGTCGAGGCATACGACCTTGGCCGCGGCCGCGCGTCCTTCGAGGGCGCTGCGCACGAACAGCCAGGTCTTGTTGTCGGGAAGGTCAACCAGGAGGTTGTCCGTATGGGCGAGCTCCTCCGGCGCGCCGAGCAGCCGCGCCTCGGTGGTGAGGTTCCGGCCGAGTTTGGCGAGTCTGGGCCACAGCCGGCTTTGGTCGCCAAGGTCGCAGGGCAGGCCGAGCGCCGTGAGGCATTCCCGCATCTGCACGTTCATGAAGGTCGATCCGCCCGTTGCGCCAATGACCAGCACGCCGACGGGCATGCCCATCAGCGCCTCCGCGCAGCTGAGATCCGAGAGGCTCTCCGATCGCCTCGCCAGGTCGCGGGAGATGCCGCAAAGGCCTCGGAACAAAAGCCAGGTGATGTCGAGAAGGGCCACCACGTTCCACTCCGGCCCCAGCGCTTCGATGACCGCCGGCGTGCACAAGGCCATGAACAGGGCGTCGACGAGGTGGTCGGGCCTGCGTCTGCGGACGGCGACGACGACGGCCAGGGCCGCAAAGGCGGCGTTCGACCAGAGCAGCCAAAACGCGCTCGACGAAGCGAGCGCCCAAGCCAGCACCGCCTCGTCGATAAGCCCGGCCCCGACCGTGAGGACGAGCGCCAGTGCCAGGTGGAGCAGCACCGCCGTCTCAAGCGCGCAAGACAGGCGCCTTGACCTCGGTTCCGTTTGAAACGCCACCAAGAACAGGTGCACCACCTGCAGACTCATGCTTACGAATTCGCCGGCCACCACGAGCATGAGGCAGGCCTCGTTGAGCAACAGCGCGCTCATTCGTCCCCACCGCCCCTCATGCGGGCGACCAGTGCGAGCTGGCCCACGTCGCCGGTGAGCGAGTAGACGACGTCGCAGGCGTCCAGGCGCTCGCGCAAAGCCTGCGTCCTTGTCCGCGAACCCAGGTCCTCGTCGTCGTCGGACTGCAGGTTGGCGCGCAGCTCGACCATGCCGTCGTCCCTTTCGCCCAGGTGGTAGATGAGGGCGGGGGATGCGCAGTCGAAGGCCATGGCCGCCATGTCGTAGATGCAGTCGTAGAGGGTGCTGGCCTGCTGGGCGGGCACGGGGCGGCGGAGGTTGGTGATGGCCGCGCAGTCGATGCCCACGGCGCGAAGGTCGCAGGCCAGCTCGTTGGCGATGAGGCGGATGCGGTCGCGGTCGATCTCGGGGTCGGCGGCCTCGGCGAGCACGAGCGAGCCCTTGCGCTTGCAGTAGGCGACGAGCATGCGGGCGCGCTCGAGCTGGCGACGCCGGGCGCAAGGTTCTTCGGGCAGGGTTTTCAGCAGCGTCGTGACCTCGGACATCGATGCGGAAAGGGCTTTGTCGACGTCGTCTACGAGGGCCGATTCCGCTTCGAGGTTCGCCAGCAGCTCGGCGAGTTCGCGATCGTGCTCGAGGGTCTGGCGGTCGCGTTCGAGCTCGGCGTTGCGCTTCTCGAGCGTGCGGTTGAGCCTGCGGAGCGGCCCCATGTTTTGGGTGAGCAGCGCCATGCCGCCCGAGAGCGGCCAGCTGACGAACTGCGCGTCGGGCAGGTAGGGCAGTGCGAAGGACGCGGGTTCGGTGGGGCTCATGCGCGCGGCGACTTCGGGACGCAGCGGTTCGGCGACTTCGGTCTTGCGGAAGAGGTCCCCATTGCGCGAGACGATCTTGAGGTCGAACGGCAGGCCGTCGAAGACCTTGCCAAACGAGCGGGTTGAGGGGATGAGCCCCAGGTCAAGGCAAAGTTCCAGCACCACTATGACGAGGATGCCGTAGACGAGCGAGAAGTTGAGCGAAGACGCCAGCGGCGCCTGGAGCGCGTAGGCGGCGAAGTAGAGCAGCCCGGCCAGGGCCACCGCGGCCGCCGGCACCACGAGGCCGCGCAGCGCACTTCTGCTTGATCGCCACAGGACGCAAAAGAAGGCGAGGTAGCACAGGGCGCTATAGGCGAAGAACGCATAGTAGGCAGGGCCGTAGGAGTAGGTGCCCACGATGCCCGGGCTGGGCGTTTCGAAGGTGAAGAACAGCTGGTGGAGGTCGTTGGTGAGGGCGAGCAGCGAAAGCGTCGCGCCGAGGGCTGTTGCCGCGAGCGTCGCAGGGGCGCGCCTCTTGCCCAGCTCGACGCCGGCCGAGCGCAGGGCGCACGAGAGGCATAGCGGCGGGACGAGCGCCATGGGAATGTAGTAGCTGTACCAGAGATAACGGGCGAGGGCGAGGTCGCTCGTGTTCCACTTGATGGTCACGGCCAAAAGCCACAGGGTGAGCGTCACGGCGATGGCGGCGAGGCGGCGCGAGATGCGCGGGTCGAGGCAGCGCAGGTAGGCCATAACGCCCCAGAGCGAGAAGACCACGCCGAAGACGCAGTTCAGCGCCGTGCGATCGATGGCGACGCTGAAGGCGTCTTGCGTCCGATCGGGTGCTGTGGGCGGCGTTGGCGGCCAAGCCAGCGCAAGCGCGACCGCGCCGGCGAGCCAGCAGGCGGCGATGACGGCGCAAGCCGCGAACAGCTGCGCGCGGTGCTTGCGCGTAAAAATGCGCAAGACCGATCCGTTCGACACGCGCACCACCTCCCTTCGCCTCAAAAGCTTAGGGGTCTGCAGCGCCCGCCGCAAGGACATGCGTCCCAACATTGCCGAGCGGCGACGTTGGGACGCGCCGCTTGCCGCTGGCCGCACCACTTGCCGCCGATTGCGCCGCTTGCCGCTCGTCTGCTCATCCCGCCGGCGGCAAGTTGGGCGGTATCCCCGTCCGTTAAAACACCGTCGCGCCTAAGGGCGCTCTCTAATAATGGTCGAACTTGCGTTCGACCCCACGAAGTTCGACAGCGACGAAATCCCATTTCCAGACCTTGTTTCAACCAGAAATTCGTAGGTGCGAACGCAAGTTCGCACAGTATAAAAGCGCCGAAGGCGCTCGCTGCTTTTTATCGCGAGCCGGGCATTGCTTTCGGCAGGGATTGGGGCCGAAAGCGCCCCGCCGTACCCCCGCCGGCACCGCTCGCGTCGGGTTAATCCGTGTAGCGCTCCATGTAGTCGAGGATTTCCTGACGGGAGTGCAGGTCGGTTTTCGCGTAGATGCGCTTGATGTGGGCGTGTGCGGTTCCCGGGCTGATGAACAGCTCCTCGGCGACGCGCTTCTGCGTCCAGCCGAGCGCGTACAGCGCCAGCACCTCGACTTCGCGATCCGACAGCAGGAACTGCTCGCCCACCTTCTCGGCCTTGCGCCGCATGGCGGCCTGGTGCGGGTTGACCGACTCGTCCGCCCCCGAAGCGTTCTCGCCCGCGGCGGCCTGCTGCTCGCCCTCGGAGTCCAAACCCATGATGCGCGTGAACGCCGAATGACGTGGCTTGCCGTCCGCATCGTCGAGTTCGCCCGCGCCCCTCGCCGGCTGCTTCGGCAGGATGTCGGCCAGGCTCATGCCCAGGTCAGCCGCGTTCAGGCAGTCCGCCTCGCACGACGCGCACGACCCGACCGCGCCGGAATCGCCCGCCCCGAGCATCACCACGCGACCCTGCCCGGCCTGCGCTAGCTGCCGCTCCAGCTGCAACACGCGTGTCCGATAGCGCTTTTCGCGGCGACTGGCCTCCGTGCGGGAAATGTTGAGGAACAACCCCAGCGCCACCTGAACGGAGATGATGAGCACGAACCCCATGCAGGCATGGACGAGGATGTCGTCGTCGGTCAAAAACGGCATCGTGATGAATGCCACGCGCGCGAGGCATCGGCAGCCCATGCAGATGATCCACCCGCCGAGCGCGTAGTAGTACGGGTCGCGCCAGCCGAACCCCATGAACGCGATGGTGATGTACCACATGTAGGCGCACATGAGCGCGTTGAGCGACGTGGTGAGCACCGCGCCGATGTCGAGCGAGCCGGGGAACATGGCGTAGAGCAGCAGCGCGCCGGCCGCCATGGTCTCGAACAGGATGAACATGCCGACGGTCATGACGTTCTTGCGCCGGCGCGCCACCAGCACGATGAGCAGCAAGGCAATCAGGATGGTGAGCAGGCCATACGCGAGGCGCGTTTCGTGGCGGAAGGCGATGGAGGCGCCGTCGGGGTAGCCGCGCAAAAAGCCGACGACGATGAACAGGGTTCCCAGGCTTATGGCCGTCGCGGAAAGCAGGCGCTTGCTGTGCGCGCTGTCGTTGTCGACGCCGAAATAGTCGAGCTCGGGCGTGAACGAGTTGATGCCGTAGGCGTTCGTGCGCGTGCGGGCCAGCACCATGCACGGCAGCTGCGCCAAGACGAACGCGGCCGCGACGAAGTACCCGTAAAAGCCCAAGACGCCGCACAGGTAGATGATCACCTCGCTGATTGCGATGGCGGCAAACGCGTACACGGTGGCGGTGAGGCTCTCGCACCCGCGCGCGCGGCGCAGCCAATAGAAGATGCATCCCGACGAGGCAAGCGTGATCAGGGCGCTCAGGGAGAACCGGAGCTTGACGAGTTCCAGGTCGGAGAAGTCGGTGAGGGGCATGGCGATAAGGATCGCGGCCTCGACGACGCAGCAGGCGCGCATGAGCCGGTTCGTCTGCGGCTTGGTGAAGCGGAACTTCGTGAAGAACATGAGCGCGGCGAGCACGATCATGACCGAGATCGCGGCCATCATGGCGCCGTCGGTGAACAGCCCCTCGTCGGTGTTTCGGTAGCTGCCGTAGCTTGCGACGATCAGCCCCGCGCGCCCGAAGGCGAATCCCAGGATGGAGGGGAGCAGCGGGAGAAACGTGCGCAGGAAGGACGACGGGGCGAAGGGGTGCTCGGGGGCGGCGTTGGCAGGCGCGGTGGGTTGCGCGGCGGCGCCGGCTGCGGGCTGTGCGGTTGCCGCGGGCGCGGCAACGCCGGCTTCCGCAGGCGCGACTTGAGCGGAGCTCGGGGCTTCGGACGTACCCTGCACAGCGGTTTTCCCTCTCGGATTTCCCGATTCCTTCAATCGATTCCCCCATCTTGTTACAACACATCTGACCAGCTGAAATAGCCAATTCCCTCAAAAAGGCGATGACAGCTCGACCATTTCCCCCTAAAAGAGGGTATGCGCAATGATGTTTGGAAGGCATCATACCATGTGAATCGGTATGAAATGCAACTGGAGGGTTATGGATTCGAGGGGGTACCAATGGTAGACGAGAACGAGATCGTATTCGACGAGCCCGACGAGGGCCGCAACCTGTACGTGGAGCCGGCCGACCGCGCGCTCATCCGCACGAAGGACGTGTATCAGACCGAGCTGGACAACGGCGTGGAAGGCTATTCCGAGACGCTGCTGGCCATCGTCGCGAACTTCAAGAATTCCGGCAAGCCGGAGAACTTCAACGTGCAGAGCATGGTGGGGCGCAGCAAGCGCGGCGAGGTCGCGCTGCGCCTGTTCGCCGAGGTGGACGATTCCGTGGCCGACCCGGTGTTCGTGAAGGTCGGGTTCAAGAGCCGCGGGTGCCTTGCCATGACCGGCTGCGCGAGCGCGATTTGCTCGATGGTCGAGGGGCTGACGTTCAGCCAGGCGCTGAAGCTCACGCCCGCGGACGTCGAGCGCGCGGTCGACGGCGTGCCGACGGACAAGAAGCACACGGCCATCTTCGCCATCGAGGCCGTGCACGGCCTGGTTGGCGACTGGATGTATCGCTGCGGCATGAGCCTGGCCGAGATGAACGAGAAGCTGCCCTGCGACGATCTGTCGGTGGCGTGCCTGATGTGCGAGCACTGCAGCCTGCGCGCGACGCGCGTGGACATGCTGGTCGCCGAGGCGCAGAAGGCGCAAGCCGGCGAGGATGCGCCGGCCGGCGAGGATGCGCGGAAAGCGAGCGCGTAATGGCTGCGGAGGAGAATGTACGGGTTGCGGACGCGGCTGAGGGCGTCGTCGCGGGTAGCGGGAGTGATTCCGTGGCAACCGTTTGTGTGAATGCATCCGGGAACGGCGTCGAAAGCGGCGCGGCGGGGTGCGGCGTTGCTGTTGGCGGAGAGGGCGCTGCTTCCGAAAATGGCGTCGAAGCTGCGCAGCCGAGCGTCGCTGCGGTTGCGGTCGGGGTCGTGGCCGGAAGCGGGGGTTCCGCCGAGAGCGAAGCCGCGACCGTGGCTGGAACCGACGAAGACGCGAGCGAATCGGCTGCGGAGGCCATCGCCGACGAGGATATCGACCCCGAGGCCGCGGCGGAAGCCCGCGAGCTGGCCGAACACAACGCGCTTGCCGACGTGTTCGACGACGTGCGGCGCATGTCCGCCGACAGCCAGCTGGTGACGCCCGATCGCTGGCCCGTGATCGGCCTGGTCCCGGACCACATGACGGACGAGGATTTCGAGATGTTCGTCTACGAATGGCTCGAGGACTTTCAGGCGGAGCATGCCGAGGAAATCGCGGCCGAGATAGCCGCCGAGAAGGCGAAGGCCGCCGCCGTTCGCTCGGCGACGCACGCCGTGGGCGTTCCGCCGAAGATTCCGAATAGGCGTTTGGCGCAGATCGAGGCCGACGAGAAGGCGAAGGCCGCCGCTGTGGTGGCGGGCGCGGGTTCGGATGCGGAGGCGGACACCGCTTCGGGCGATTTCGGCAGCGATTCCGTTTCCGCAGATGGCGAAGCTGGCGAACCGGAAAACGCGGTTGAGCGCGCAGACGTTTCCGCAGCCTCGCTTTCGCAAGCGGCTGGCACCGATGTCATCGACACTGCCGCCGATGCGGCAGGCGCGACCGGGCAGGAAACCGCCAGCACGGGTTCCGCCGCCAAGCCCGCAAACGACGAGGACGACAGCAGCCCCTTCGCCGGCCTCAAGATTCCGGAGGGCTACAGGCTCGAGCAGATCGAGGGCGAATGGGTGCTGGTGGAGGACGAGGATGCCGCGCCGGTTCGCAAGGAAATCAGCTGCAACCGCATCAAGGTGCTCATGGGCATGCACAGCTACTACCTGTACGACCAGACGCTCATGACCGACAACTACGCGCGCTGGGCGTTTTTGGCCGCCGAGGACAATCCGCAGGTCACGTTCGTGGAATGCGTGCGCGAGGACTCGCGCGTCTACCCGCGCCCCTACGCGGCCGAGTGCCTGCGCAACCCGCCGTTCTCCATGACCGACGAACAGATTCAGCAAACCTGGGAGGCCGTGCGCGATTCGGGCAACTATCCGGACATCAGGCGCACCGTCGCGTCGAACGGCGACGTGTACTACTACTCGACGGACTACCTCGACGCCACGTATGCGGAATCCCTGGCCGAATACGACGCCGTGGAACGCCCCGCCAACGTATAACCAGCAGCCGGCGGGCGGTGCGAGCGCACCGCCCGCCGGCAAGAACAGTGGTGCCTTCGGGCCGATCCGCGTCGAAAGCAAAGCCCAGCTTGCGGCAAGAACAGCGACGCGCCCTCGGGGGCGATTCATATCGAAGGCAAACCCGGCTCGCAGCAAGGGCGGAGACGCACCTTCGGCCCAATCCGCGTCGAAGGCAAAGCCCAGCTTGCGGCAAGAACAGCGACGCGCCCTCGGGGGCGATTCATATCGAAGGCAAACCCGGCTCGCAGCAAGGGCGGAGACGCACCTTCGGCCCAATCCGCGTCGAAGGCAAAGCCCAGCTTGCGGCAAGAACAGCGACGCGCCCTCGGGGGCGATTCATATCGAAGGCAAACCCGGCTCGCAGCAAGGGCGGAGACGCACCTTCGGCCCAATCCGCGTCGAAGGCAAAGCCCAGCTTGCGGCAAGAACAGCGACGCGCCCTCGGGGGCGATTCATATCGAAGGCAAACCCGGCTCGCAGCAAGGGCGGAGACGCACCTTCGGCCCAATCCGCGTCGAAGGCAAAACTCAGCTTGCGGTAAGAACAGTGGCGCCTTCGAGCCCAATTCTTGCCGAATGCGATATCCGGCCCGCATTGAAAACAGTGGCGCGCTTCGCGCTTTTTATACTGTGCGAACTTGCGTTCGCACCTACGGATTTCAGGTTGAAACAACGCCTGGAACTGGGATTTCGCCACGACCGAAACACCGGCGGAAACGTGAACCCGGCTGCAAGATTCCGTAGGGCCGAACGCAAGTTCGGCCATTATTAGAGAGCGCCGAAGGCGCGACAGCGCTTTGGCGGACG
>CAVCPR010000048.1:0-19232 GCA_963604235.1 Anaerovoracaceae bacterium
GGTAGCGGTGACTGGATTTGAACCAGTGACGCCACGGGTATGAACCGTGTGCTCTAACCAACTGAGCTACACCGCCATAAAGCTGGAGCCTGCGATCGGACTTGAACCGACGACCTCTTCCTTACCAAGGAAGTGCTCTACCGACTGAGCTACACAGGCGAAAGATGGTGGGCGCGCTAGGATTCGAACCTAGGTAGACAGAGTCAACGGGTTTACAGCCCGTCCCCTTTAACCACTCGGGCACACGCCCATGTTTCGCTGCTTAATTCATGTGCATTTATCAAGCTGCCTGCTTGCGGATCGGAAGAACCCGAACGCGCGAGCAGTGGAATCATACGCTAGGCTTTGAACGGTGTCAAACCCTTTCCACGCCCCCGGGTGTATCTACACGGTACCTTCGCAATTTCCAGCCCGTGACCTGGAGTTGTGTGCTGGCTGCTCGAAAGCTTCCAACCGATGACCCACTTGCTGTGCGCTTGAGCGCCCCGCAAGCGAGGATGTATATTACGGGAACATCGCCTCTAGGGCAACACCCATTTTCAATTTCTCCACAAGCTTGCTTGGATCCTGGTCTGAAATACGTGTTTTACCCTGTTGTTTTCCTTGTTTTATCAGGTAAAACGCAAATGTGAACAAAAAAGGGAGAGCTCTCGCTCTCCCTTAAAGATACCGCTGTTGGTGAAATTAGAACTGCAGCGCAGCCGTGAAGCCCGACCAGGACAGGCTGTCCGTGTCGCGCACGTAAGCGCCGAATGTTGGTGCATGCACGTAGTAGGAACCGCCGTAGCTGCCGGCAATGCCGACATGGCCGTAACGCCACAGGACGTCGCCCGGGCGCGCCTCGCTGACCGACACCACATTGGTGGCGCATGCCATCTGAGATTCGCTCTGATGCGGCAAGGAAATGCCGATCTGACGATAGGCCCATGTGACCAAGCCGGAGCAGTCGAAGGAGTCGGGGCCCTCGGCACCCCACACGTAGGGGCAGCCAATGCGCGTCATAGCGTAGGAGAACGCCGCACTGTTGTCGCCGGCGGAACCGCCATTGCTGGGATAGACCACGGTCGAACCGCCGGAAGAAGAGTCCGACGAGCTGGAGCCGCTGTCGTAGCTGTTGTTACTCGAGCTAGAACCGGAATTGGAGCTGCTGGAGGAAGCGCTGTTGGCTGCAGATGCCGCCTCTGCCGCCGCCGCGGCTTCCGCTTCGGCCTGAGCCTTCGCCGCAGCCGCCGCAGCCGCTGCCGCCTGCTCCTGCTGCAAAAGTTCCTGCGCCTCGGCGTCGAGCGAGTTCACCAGTTCCGTGGCGTTGGCAACCTTTACCTGCACCTCTTCGTGGATCTGCTTCGCCTCGGCAGCCTTCTCAGCCGCAATCTGTTCCTGGCGGGCGTATTCGTCCTTGGCAGCCTGCAGCTGCTCGCGGGCGGTCTTCGTCTCCCCCACCAAATCGGCGTCGTTGGCGTTCATCTGATTGAGGAGCGTCCAGTTCTGCGTGAACTCGGAGAACGACGTGGCGCCGAGCAGGAAGTCGATGAACGTCGAGGAACCGGAGCGGTACATGCTGCGCGCACGCGTGCTCAGACGGCCCTGCAGGTCGCTGATCTGACTGGAAGCCTCGTCGATCTTGGCCTGCTCCTGTTCCATGGCGCGCTGGGCGCTTTCCTGGTCGTCAAGTGCGGCGTAATAGTTCTCACCGGCAGCTTCGAGATCGGCCTGCAAGCCGACGAGCTGGTTGCGCACGGAGTCGGCTTCAGCCTGCTTCTCCGCCGCGGTTTCGGCGAACGCGAATTGCGGAATGACGAGCGACGTGGCTCCGATGGCCGCGGCACCGCCGATGAAAGCTCGCCTGCTAAGTTCGATTGTATGCTCGCTCATCCAAGAACCTCCTAGATTGAGCACGTTGTACGTATGGGCAATAGCTTGTTCAATGATAACATGCTGGAGCGAAAGGCGCTAAACGCTTGTGTAAGGACGTTCATAACCCCAGCTCGAACGTTAATGACATATGGAGACGGAGACGGAGAGTTCGCGCTGGCGCGCCTTGCGCAGCATTCGGGCGCCGCCTCGCGGCGCTGCGCGGGAACGACTAGGCTCAAGCGCGAACCGGCATCCGCAACCTCGCAAGCCGGCACTTGCTCGGCTAGGCGACGCTTCCCTCTTCGGCCTTCGGCGGCACGCCCGCCATATCCACCTCCATATAATGGTCGAACTCGTGGTAGATCTCCTCGCTCGGCTCGGCCGTGAGCTTCGACACCACGAAGATACACAACAGGCTGACGATGAAGGCCGGCAAAAGCTCGTAGATGCCGAACACGCCGCCGAGGGGCTTGATGAAGTTGTGCCACACCACGACGGTGAGCGCACCGCCGACCATGCCTGCGAGCGCGCCCTGCTTGTTCGCGCGGCGCCAATACAGGCTGCACAGCATGAGCGGTCCGAACGAGGCGCCAAGACCGGCCCAGGCGTAGGAGACGACGCGGAAGATGACCGAGTTCTCGTCGACGGCGATGAGAATGCCGATGACGAGCACCACGGCAAGCGTGATGCGGGAGACGATCATGACCTCGCGGTCGGTGGCGTTGCGCTTGAAGACGCCGCGGAAGATGTTCTCCGCAACCGACGAGCCCGTGATAAGCAGGTACGAGGACGCCGAGGACATGGACGCAGCCAAGATGCCGGAGACGACCACGCCGCACATGAAGGCGGGCAGGATCATCTGGGCGATGACGATGAAAATGTTCTCCGCCGCCGCATTGGTACCGAAGTACGTGGGAAGCAGGGCGCGGCCTACGAAACCGATGGACAGCGCGCACACCATGGAGATGACCACCCACACCACCGCGATGATGCGCGACTGGCGCACCTCTTCGGCGGAGCGGATGCCCAGAAAGCGCACGAGCACCTGCGGCATGCCGAAGTAGCCCAGGCCCCAGGCGAGCGTGGAGACGATGGACAGGATACCGAAGTCGGTCGCCTCGCCGAACAGCGGCATGTCGCCGTTGGAAAGCTGCAGGCCGGTCTGCTCGTCAAGAATAGGCGTGGTCAGCGCCGTGCCGTTCAGGAAACCGGGGATGTTCTGCAGGAACTGCACCGTGACGTCGACGCCGCCCACTGAGGTGATCGAGCCGATCATCACGACGGCGAGCGCGAAGAACATGAGGCAGCCCTGGATGAAGTCGGTCGCCACCACCGAGAGGTAGCCGCCGACGAGCGTGTAGGCGAACACCACCACGGCGCCGAAGATCATCATGACCACGTAGTCGACCCCGAACAGCGTATGGAAGAGCTTTCCGCAGGTGACAAAGCAGCTGCCGGTGTAGACGCAGAAGAACAAAAGGATGATGAGCGCCGCAACCGTCGACAGGACGTTCTTCGAGTCGTGGAAACGGTCGGAGAAGAAAGCCGGGAGCGTGATGGAATCGGTGACCTCGGAGTACTTGCGCAGGCGCTTGGCCACGAACAGCCAGTTGAGGTAGGTGCCGATGGCAAGGCCGATGCAGGTCCACATGGCTTCGGAGGCGCCATAGAAATAGGCAAGGCCGGGAATGCCCATCAAAAGGTAGCCCGACATGTCCGACGCCTCGGCGGAAAGCGCCGTGAACCACGGGCCCACCTTGCGTCCGCCGATGAAGTACTCGTCAGTGGACGAGTTCGAGCGCTTCGCATACGAGAAACCGACGGCGAGCACGACGACGAAGTAGACCGCCATCGCGCAGATGACGAGAAGGTCGTTGCCTAACATATATACGTACTCCTTTGATGCAACGAGACGCCTTGCGCGCTTGGGTGGCAAAACGCCGTCGCATAGGGAAAAATGCGGAGAACGAACGCAGGTGGGGGCGGCTCGAAAGCTTGCAGTGATTAGGGGGATTATACTTTACTTCGCTGGAGTCGGGTATGGATTTCCCGACATGTTAACGCAAGCGGATCGGCAAGGAGGATGTCCACATGCCAGCATACGCGGACCTATCGAAACCCCAGCTCGAAGCTGAAATGAAAGCGCTTAGAGCCCAGTTAGACGCTTTTGTGGGAAAGGGCTTGGCGCTGAACATGGCGCGCGGGAAGCCCTCCGCAGCTCAGCTCGACCTGAGCATGCCGATGCTTACGAACCTGCAAGACGCCGCCGACTGCCTGGCCGAGGACGGCACCGACTGCCGCAACTACGGCGTGCTCGACGGCATTCCCGAGGCGAAGCGCCTCATGGCCGCCATGCTCGACGATGAGCCGGAAAACGTCGTGGTGTTCGGCAGCTCCAGCTTGAACATCATGTACGACACCATGATGCGCTGCTGGACGTTCGGCACCTGCGGGCACGCGCCCTGGGCGAGCCTTCCCGCCGTGAAGTGGCTCTGCCCCTCCCCCGGCTACGACCGCCACTTCGGCGTGACCGAGGCGTTCGGCATCGAGATGATCCCCGTTGCCATGGGCGCCGACGGCCCCGACATGGATGAGGTGGAGCGGCTGGTTGCCGAGGACGCGGCCATCAAGGGCATCTGGTGCGTTCCCAAGTACAGTAATCCCGGCGGCATCACGTATTCCGACGAGGTGGTCAGGCGCCTGGCGGCCATGGAGTGCGCAGCCGAGGACTTCCGCATCTTCTGGGACAACGCCTACTGCATCCATCACCTGTTCGACGAGGCCGACAAGCAGGACCAGCTGCTCGACATCCGCCGCGCCTGTGAAGCGGCCGGCAATCCCGACCGCTGCTTCAAGTTCGCCTCCACCTCGAAGGTGACGTTCCCGGGCGCGGGCATTTCCGCCTTCGCCGCGAGCGCCGCCAATGTCACAGACGTGAAAGCGCATATGAAGCCCCAGGTCATTGGCTATGACAAGATCAACCAGCTGCGTCACGTGCGCTTCTTGCGCGACGGGGCGGGCCTTGCCGAGCACATGAGCCGCCACGCCGCCATCATGCGCCCGAAGTTCGAACTGGTGGAAAAGAAACTCTCGGAGGGTCTTGACGAAGTCGGCGGCTGCGCCTGGAGCAAGCCGGCCGGCGGCTACTTCGTGTCTTTCGACGCACCGGAAGGTTGCGCAAAGCGGATCGTCGCGCTGGCGAAGGAAGCGGGCGTGACCATGACCGGCGCCGGGGCGACCTGGCCCTACGGACGCGACCCCCACGACAGCAACATCCGCATCGCGCCGAGCCTGCCGCCGCTTGAGGAGCTTGACCAGGCGCTCGACGTGTTCGTGTGCTGCGTGAAGCTCGCGT
Source organism: Anaerovoracaceae bacterium (assembly GCA_963604235.1). GTDB lineage: Bacteria > Actinomycetota > Coriobacteriia > Coriobacteriales > Eggerthellaceae > Senegalimassilia. The sequence continues at coordinate 5,210 of CAVCPR010000048.1, forward strand.
GGGCCGAAAAGCTGCTTGAGGGATAGAGCGACGGTGACGGTTCAGTTGGTGTCGCGAAACCCACCTCTATAGCAACTACGCTAAAAGGGCGATCGGATCGTAAATCCGATCGCCCTTTCGTCTGGGCCGACCTGGGTGCCTTCGGCCATCTAGTTGCCCCGGCCGGCTTGGCGCTTAGCGGACGGCGGCCTTCCAGGCCTCGACAAGTTCCGCGGCGGCGGCACGCGGGTCGCGGGCCGCGCAGACGGCCGACACCACGAAGAAGCCGTCGACGCCCGTGTGCGCGAGCGGGGCGATGTCGGCGAGCTTCACGCCACCGCCGACCACGATGGGAACCGGGCTTGCGGTATGCAGTTCGCGCAGATCGTCGAGGCTTTTGGTGATGACGGTGCCGTCGGGGGCGAGCCCGCAGTCGCGCTTGGTGGCGGTTTCGTGCAGCGGGCCGACGCCGAGGTAGTCGACCAGGGACATGTCGGCGGTCTTCACGTACTCCAGCATTTCCGCCGTCCTTGCCGAAAGACCCACGATGGCATCGGGGCCGAGCAGGGAACGGCACGCCTCGACCGGGATGTCGGTCTGGCCCACGTGCACGCCGTCGACCTTCACGCCTTGCAGGCGGGCGGCGTATACGGCATCGAGACGGTCGTCGATGAGCAGGGCCACGCGCTTTGATGCGCCCAACTGCTCGATGATTTGCGCGACCTGGGCCGTGCACGCGATGAGTTCACGGGCGGAACATTCCTTCGAACGTACCTGGATGCAGGTGAACCCCGCATCGATCGCCTGCGCGACGATGTCTGCAACCGGGCGACCGAGCGTGTTTTCCGGGCCCAAAACCAAATAGGCCGAAATATCGAGCGCATCTCTCATGCTCATTTCGCAGCCTCCTTATCCAAGATGTCCTCCACCGAGCGAACCTTCTGCTCCATCATATTGGTATGCCCCGGGCGCACGTCGGCCTTCAAGATGACCTCGGTACGGATGCCGCGCTCGGCCAGGACGAACGTCGCGTCGCGTACCACGGCCATCACCTCGTCCCATTCGCCCTCGATTTCGGTGAACATCGAGTTCGTTTTGCAGGGAAGCCCCGACTCGCGGATGACCCGCACCACCTCGGCGACGTGATCGGCAAGCTCATCCCCCACTCCAAAGGGCGCGATCGCCACGGCAACCAGCGTGTTCATGCTCGCTTACGCCTCCTCAATGGTAAGCGGACAGGCGGCGACGTCATCCGCCGTCGCGCGGTACAACTCGTCAATGAAGGCAACCTTGAAGCTGGCCGGGGCTGCGGCTTGGGCCGCAGCGCGCGTACCGGCGACGTCGTAGTGGGCCACGCCCGCGAGCGCGGCGGTGAAGGGATCGGTCTGCGTGGCGTACACCGCAAGCACCCCACCTTGCGAGCAGCCGAACCCGGTCACCTTGCCCATGAGCGCGCTGCCGCCCTCAAGGTGCACGACCGTTTCGCCGTCGGTCACCAGATCGACTTCTCCCGAGACGGCGACCGCGCCGTCGATGAAGCGTGCGAGCGCAATTGCCGCGGCGCGGGCGGTCTCGACCGTGTCGGTCGTGTCAACGCCGCGGGCGCGGGACAGGTCGTCGGCGGTGCCGGAAAGCCCCCACAGACCGGCGAGCGCGATGATTTCCGAAGCGTTGCCGCGCACGATTTTCGGCGGAAAGTCGCGCGCCTGCTCAAGCAGCTTGGTGCGCAGACTGCCGATGCCGATGCCCACGGGATCGAGTACCCACGGCTTGCCGGCGGCGGCCGCCTTGGTGGTTGCCGGGATGGTTTCCTCGTATACGGGGAAAAGCGTGCCCATGTTCAGATAGACGGCATCGCCCGCCGCGACCAGGGTTTCCCCTTCATCGGGAAGGTAGACCATGGCCGCCGACCCGCCGACCGCGAGCTGCGCATTGGCGACGAAATCGATGGTGACGGTGTTGGTGATGGAGCCCGCAAGCGGGTTATTGGCACGAACGTCGTTGACTGCGCGAGCGATGCTTTCTCGAAGCGTGGTTTCTGCAAGCATGTGCTTCCTCCTTGAATGCGCAGGGGCTGCGGGCATAGAGGAAAACGCCCTCCGAAGTGGAGGAAGAAGATGCTCCCTACGCCAGCACTACCTGGACAGGTTCGAAGAGTTGGACTTTAAGCCCTCTCAGCGTTGGCGAAAACTGCCGCGGCACCCCTGCATGTACAGAATGCGGACATGATACACCCAGGCGATAAGGAGCGGCGCGGAAAGCCGGCGAGCGGACTGCGCGCTAGGCGAGGGCTTCATCGACCCGTGCGCGCAGCAGGTCGCCCGCGTGCATTTCGACATCGGTTTCGAAGGCATAGGTTTCCATGGTTCGGTTGGCAACGGAAACCGGCTGCGGGATGACGTCGCCAGCTGGATCATCGGGGGCGGCAAGCCACATCAGGTTGCGAACGCGCAGGTGGGCGATGGGTTTGCGCGGGGAAAGCAGCTCGAGCGCGCCTCCTTCGGGAAAGCGGTTGTGACACGTCGCCTCCACGCGCCAGGCGCCCTCCCCCGCCGGAGCGCACGCCGTGACCGTCGCGACATGCAGGCAGTCCTTGTCATAGCCGTCGCGCTCAAGGCGCTGCGAGGGGCTTCCGTAGTAGAAACCGGTCGTGTAGGGACGATGCGAGATCGCATACAGATCGTCCATGACCTCGGAAGGTGCCGCCCCATCCATGACCGCGCGATATGCGTGCACCGCCGTCGCCACATAGAAGGCGCGCTTGTTGCGACCCTCGATCTTGAAGGAATGCACGCCCGCGCGTGCGAGGTCGTCTAAGCGTTCGATCATGCAGAGGTCGTTGGCGTTCATGACGTAGGTTCCGCGCACGTCTTCCTCGACCGGGTAGAACGCGCCCGGGCGCTTCTCCTCCACCAGGGCATAGCTCCAGCGGCACGGCTGGGCGCAATGCCCCTTGTTGCCGGAACGCCCGGTCATGGCCGCGGAGAGCAGGCAGCGACCCGAATAGGCCATGCACATGGCGCCATGCACGAAGGCCTCCAGCTCAAGGCCGCGCGGCGCGGCAGCGGAAAGCTCGGCGATGTCCTCGACGCTCATCTCGCGCGCAAGCACCACGCGCGATGCACCCAGGTCGTACCAGGTGGCGGCCGCGGCGGCGTTCGCCACCGAAGCCTGCGTGCTCACGTGGCGCGCCACATGCGGCGCATAGCGTCCGGCCAGGGAAAACGCCCCCAAATCACCCAAGATGAGCGCGTCGGCGCCGGCGTCGTCGATAGCCTCGAGGTACGCGGGCAGCTCGGAGAGGTCCTTCTGGCTCATGAGCGTGTTCATCGTCACGTGAACCGCCACGCCCGCCGCATGGGCACGCGCGACCGCTTCGTGAAGCGCTTCGAGCGGGAAATTGTCCGCGCGCTGACGCATGCCGAAGCGATCGGCGGCAAGGTAGACCGCGTCGGCGCCGAAGCGGATGGCGGCGTCGAGCTGGCTGGGGCCGCCGGCGGGAGCGAGCAGCTCGCACGAGGAAAGATCGGGCATGCGGGGCGATTCCTTTCGTGAGGATGAGCGGGAGGCAGATGGCGTGGCTACAAGCCGAAAAAGAAAGCAGGCGGCGCCCCGAGCGAGGGACACCGCCTTGGAAAGCGGAGTTGTCGTGCCAAATATGCGCGGCGAAAATCTTACTGCGGATCGTACGTCACGCGAGCGCCCTGCGGCGTGTCCTCGATGACGAAGCCGAGGCCGACCAGGCCGTCGCGCACGGCGTCGGCGCGCGCCCAGTCCTTGTTGGCGCGGGCGTCGGCGCGGGCCGCGAGCAGCGCATCCGCCGCTTCGGCGGCATCGACGCCGTCGTAGTCCGCCAGCTGCTTGGCCAGCTCGACCACCTCGATCGGGTACGCCCGCCCCGCTTCCTCGTAGTCCTGCGGAGCGACCTCGACGCCGAATACGCGCATCAGCGTGGTGATGGTTTCACGCGCGTCGCGCACGGCAGGGATATCGGACTGGCTCAAGGTCTTGTCGCCGGCCTGCGTGTTCATGAGGCTGACCAGGTCGAACACCTCGCCCAAGGCGCGGGGCGCATTAAAATCGTCGTCCATGGCCAGCACGAACGCCACGCGCGCCGACTTCGAGGCGCGCATGATCTCGCGCGTGTTGAGCGGGCTGGGCACGTCCTGGGCGTTCTTCATCTGCCAGTCGAGGTTGCGCACCGCGTTCTCGATGCGGCCGAGCGCGGCCTCGGCTTCGTCCAGGCGCTCCTTGGAGAAGTCGAGTGGGCTGCGGTAATGGGTTTGCAGCATCAAAAAGCGCAGCACCTCGGGGCGCGTCGTGGCCAGGATGTCGCGCAGAAGCAGGAAGTTGCCGAGCGATTTCGACATCTTCTCGTGGTTGATCTGCAACATGCCGCCGTGCATCCAGTGGTTGGCGAACGTGCAGCCGCACGCGGCCTCGGACTGGGCGCGCTCGTTTTCGTGATGCGGGAACACCAAATCGGCGCCGCCGCCATGGATGTCGAAGGGCAGGCCCAGATACTTGCGCGACATGGCCGAGCACTCGATGTGCCAGCCCGGGCGCCCCTCGCCCCACGGGCTTTCCCACGAGGGCTCGCCGGGCTTGGCGGCCTTCCACAGCGCGAAGTCGAGCGGGTCGCGCTTGCGGTCTTCCAGGCCCTGCCCGTCAGCGCGCAGCTCGCGATGCCCGCCTTCCATCTCGTCGACGTTGCGGCCGGACAGCGCGCCGTAATCGGGGTAGCTGCGCACGCTGAAGTACACATCGCCGTCCTGCTCGTAGGCATGGCCCTTTTCGATGAGCTCGGAAATGAGCGCGATCATGTCCGGGATTTCCTCGGTGGCGCGCGGGCGCACGTCCGGGTCCATCACGTTGATGGCGTGCATGTCGTCGAGGAACGCCTGCGAATATTCAGCTGCCACCTCGGCGGCGCTGCGGCCCTCTTCGTTGGCCTTCTTGATGATCTTGTCGTCGACGTCGGTGATGTTCGACACGAACGTCACTTTAAAGCCGCGCCACGACAGGTAGCGGCGGATGACGTCGAAGCTGACGAAGGTGCGCGCGTTGCCGATGTGGATGTAGTTGTACACGGTCGGACCGCACACGTACATGCTGATCTTGCCGTGCTCAAGCGACGTGAACGGGACCTTCTGCCGCTGCTTGGTGTCGTAAATGGTAAGCATTGTTCCTGCCTTCTATATATAGGTGAGGTGCGGCGGATGCCGGCACGGGAAATGACTGCGAAGTGGATGCGCGGCGCGGGCGGGCGTCCGAGATGCGGGCACGCCGACGCGCAAGCGGCTCTACGATTCGCTACATCGCGCGAGCAGGGCGACCGCCGTGGCCGAGATGCCCTTTTCGCGCCCCTCGAAACCCAGGTGCTCGGTCGTGGTCGCCTTCACGCCCACGTTTTCGACCGGAATTTCCATCGCATGGGCCAAGTTCGCGCGCATGGCCTCGCGATGCGGTGCCATTTTCGGCGCCTGAGCTGCGATGACGCTGTCGACATCGAGTATTTCGAAACCCTCTTCGCGCACCTTGTCCGCAACTGCCGCGAGCAGCTTCATGGAATCGGCTCCAGCCCAAGCCGGGTCGGTGTCGGGGAACAGCTTGCCGATGTCCCCACCGCGAATGCCGCCGAGCAGCGCGTCGGCCACGGCATGGGCGAGCACGTCGGCGTCGGAGTGGCCGAGCAGGCCGAGCGTGTGGGGAATGTCCACGCCGCCGATGATGAGCTTGCGGCCGGGAACCAGTTTATGGACGTCGTAGCCTTGGCCGATGCGCAGGGCGCCGAAAGCGGGATTCATGATTATTCCGACCCCTTCTGCTTCAGGTAGCGCTCGCGCACGGCGGCGACGAGCATGAGATAGTCCTCGGGTACGGTGAGCTTGATGTTGTCGCGCTTGCCCTCGACCACGAGCACCTTGCCGCCGAGGCGTTCGATCAGCGAGCTGTCATCGGTGCCGATGAAGCCGTCGGAGAGTGCCGAGGCATGCGCGCGACGGTAGATGCCCGCGCGGAAGACCTGCGGCGTTTGTGCATTCCAGAACACGCGACGGTCGGGCGTGCCGACGATGACGCCGTTCTCCACCACTTTAAGCGTGTCGACCGCGGGGTGCGCCACCACGGCGCCGTCGCAGTCGATGTTGCCCTGCAGCGTGGCGATGGCGTGCGCAATGAGCTCGGGCGCGATGATGGGGCGCGCGCCGTCGTGCAGCACGACGTATTCGAAGCTGTCAGGCACGAATTCCAGGCCGGAAAACGCCGACTCCTGACGCGATGGGCCGGCCGGGGCCACCACGATGGGCGTGACGAACGGGAACGGGTCGATGGCGCGCTTGAGGTATTCCTCCTTGCGGTCCTCCGGGCACACGACGACGATGAGGCCGATATCGCCCACCGCGTCGAAGGCCTCCGCCGACCAGGTGAGGATGGGCTTGCCGGCAATTTCAACCAGCTGCTTGCCGCCTTCCTTGCCGAAGCGCTCGCCCGTGCCGCCGGCCAAGATGATGGCGGCCGTTTTCGGGTTCTTGTCGACCTTGCCCTCAAGGCCCGCGACCGACTGCGACAGGGCGTCGAAATCGAGCGCGCTGGCGAGGTCGGGAGCATCGAGCACCGACGACGAGAACACCGGATCAATGGTCTTCGGCATGGTTCCCTCTTTCCGTTTGGCGATGTTGCCCGCCAGGCGGACGCCCGGCGTTCAACGTTTCATTTTATAGCATAGCGCGCGCGGGCGGCGCGTCGCGGAGAAAGCTTGGCGAAAAGAGCGCGAAGGGGCGGCCTTGCGAGTTCGGGATGCGGCGGGCGGCGAGATGCGCCTGTGCATACAGGGTTTGGCCGGGACGAAACACGGCATGCCCCTGTCCCCCTTTCAGGAGGAAGCAGGGGCGCCTGCCCTCGCAGACGCAAAGCTCGCTTCCCTACAGCAGACCGACGTCCAGTCGATGGGATCGGAGCCGGCGCGGCGCAAAAGGTCGTTCGTCTGCGAAAACGGTCGCGAACCCAGAAACGACGGCATGCCCCCGGCAGCGCGGCTCGCCGATAAGGGCGAGGGATGCGTGGAGGCGAGGATGAACTTGTTGGCAAGGGCGGACGAAGAGGCTTGCGGCGCCGCGGCGGCACCGGGCTGCACGGGGTTGCCGGCAGGCGCTTCGGCCGCGAACGCTGCGGAGGCTTGCACCTCTTCACGCGCCTTCTCGACAAGAGAGGCGGCATGGCGTCCCCAGGTCAGGAACACGACCGGCTGGGGAACCTCGAAGCAGCGGCGAACGATGTAGGACGTGAGCGTCTGCCAGCCCAGCTTCGCATGGGAGTTCGCCGCATGCTCGACCACGGTGAGCGTGGTGTTCATGAGCAGCACGCCTTGGCTTGCCCACGAGGACAAGTCGCCGCTTTGCGGCACGGGACACGCGAGGTCGGCGGCGAGCTCCTTGTAGATGTTGCGCAGGCTCGGCGGAAGCTTGCAGCCGGCCGGCACGGAAAACGAGAGCCCCTGCGCCTGGCCCGGCTCGTGATACGGGTCCTGGCCGAGGATGACAACGCGCACGCACGCCGGCGAAGTGAGGGTCAGCGCGCGCAGAATATTTTCCTGAGCTGGGTAAATAACCTGCTCGTCACGCAGTGCGGCAACTTGAGCGAGCAGGTGCCGCGTCTTGTCGGCCACCTCCCGCGGCGCACAAGCAAGCCACGCATTCACACTCGCATTCCATACGCACCCATCACTACCCTGCGCCACCAAGCACCGCCCCTTCGTTGAAATAGATTACTCGTTCCGAATAGCATACCGCGCACAAGCGGATCCTGGATCCCGGAACGCACGCAAAGGTTAACCTTGCTGCGAAATTGCCATCTCATAAGGGATTACGTTGCTGCGAAATTTTGTAAGGTCGAGCGCGAGCTCAACTCAAGACAGAGAGCATTACGCCAACAGCATGAACAGCTTCGCCAGCACGTAGCCGATGATACCGCAGGCCGGGAACGTGATGATCCATGCCAGCAGCATGTTCTTCGCGATGCCCCAGTTCACACGCTTGATGGACTTGCTCGCACCCACGCCCATGATGGCCGAGGTATTGCAGTGGCTCGTAGAGACGGGCATGCCGGTGAGGCTTGCGAACAGCAGCGTGAAGGTGGTGGAGAAGTTCGCGGCGACGCCCTGGTACTTCTCGAGCTTGACCATGTCCATGCCGACGGACTTGATGATGCGCTTACCGCCGACGATGGTGCCCAGCGAAATGGCCGCCGAGCAAATGATCATGAGCCACAGCGGGAATCCGGTGCTGTCGGGCGTGGACATGCCATAGGACAGCGCGATGCCGAGCATGCCGATGGACATGAACTTCTGGCCGTCCTGCGCACCATGCAGAAAGGAAAGGGCCACCGCGCAGAGATCCTGGATGACGACGAACGCCTTGTTCGCGGCCTGCCGATTAGCCGCCTTGAAGACGAACTCGATGATGCGCGTGAAGACCCAGCCGAGCAGAAAACCCGCCACCAGGGAAAATACCATGCCGTAGATAACCTTCGCCCACTCGGCGGGAACCACGCCCGCCCAGCCGTTGAGCGCGATGGCGCCGCCGGTGATGCCGGCGATGAGCGAGTGGGATTTCGAGCACGGGATGCCGAACACCCAGCACACGCACCCCCATAAAATGGCGCCGATCATGGCCGCCATCAGGGCAAGCAATGCCGCATCGGTGCTTCCCGAGAAATCGACCATGCCGAACATGGTTTTGGCGACGGCGGTGGAAATGTAGGTCATGCCCACGAGGCCGACGAAATTGAACACGGCGGCGAGCCCGATGGCGACGCCGGGCTTCAGGCAACGCGTGGAAACGACCGTTGCGATGGCGTTGGGGGCGTCGGTCGCGCCCGAGACGGCGGTCACGCCGATGACGAGCGCCAAAATGACGAACAGGACGGGCTGGGCCATTGCCTGTTCCAGAAAACCCATGAACGTAAGAGCCAAGGAGCACCTCGTTTGCAGCTTCGACGAATGTCGTACGTCCGCAATTTTACCGAAACATTACAGCGAGGGGGCGACAATATTTCGCGATAGCAAGAAATACCCCACGGTCGCGACGGTCGTTTGCGTTTTGGAGTCGAAAGCGTACTCGCGAGGCTTTACGAGTTATTTGCATAGGTAGGGCGCTATGCCGTTACGGGCCGAGAAAAATACCGTGGCGCGCTTCGCGCTTTCCAATACGGTGCGAACTTGCGTTCGCGCCCACGAAATCTTGCTGCAAAATCTAAGGCTCTGTTAGGCCGGAATTGACACGGGGTCTCAACTTAGCTGAGCGAGCCGGAATCCAAGCGATCGCACCTGCGGATACGTGACGGGCATTTCCGCCGCATCATGCGCGGTCAATTCCGGTCTAACAGAGCCAAATCTAACCGCTCAGCAGGCTTACCATTGCTGCAAAACTTCGTGGGGCCGAGCGTGAGCCCGACCCCAACCAGAAAGCTCCCTTAGGCGCAACACTTTTCCCAACCGAGTCGGCAAGCAGCCTTCCGCGGACGCGCGTTTACACGTCGGCGCGCTCTTGGATTTCGCCGGTCTTATAGGCCCCGATCAGCTCTTCAAGCTCCTCGATGCGCTCGGCGAGCTCCGCGCCCGTGTCGGTGCGCGCCACCAGCGTGCGCTCGCGGCCGCGTTCCACCACGCGGCGGCTACTGTGGATGTCCAGCTCGTCGCGCACCGCCGCCTCGGCCGACGAGAGCGGCTCGTGAGCCGCCAGGATGAACTCGTGCGAGTTGCTGATGAGCGTATAGCCGGCAATGCCCGTCGTCGGCTGGTAGGCGCGCGAGAAGCCGCCGTCGATCATGATGACGCGCCCGCCGCACTTGACCGGGTCCTCGCCGTCCTTCACCTTCACCGGTACATGCCCGCAGATGATGTGCGAGCTTTCCGGGTCGAGCCCGAAGTCCTCGAAGATGCCGGCGATGACCTGCTCGTCGTCGATGAGGTTGTAGAAGGCGTTCTTCACTTCCTTGCGCGCGGGCTTCTCGGCGATGAGGTACAGCTCGAAGGTGGCCATCTTGCTCTTCGCGAACAGCGGGCTTCCCTGCCCGAGCCACAGATACCACAGAAGGTCGCGCCCGCGTTCGCGCTCGGCGGCGTCGTGGCTGAAGAATGCCGCGCGCACGTAGCGGTCGCATGCGTCGTACAGCGAGCGTCCCTTGTAGGTTTCGCCGAAGATCTCGACCTCCTTCAGGGTGCCGTCGTCGTTGAGCGGCACGCACGCGTGCAGCAGCAGGTTGCCGTTGCTCACCTTGTACAGGCTGCCGGCTTCCAGGAAGAAACGCATGTGGCGCTGCAGCTTCTCACTGCCAAGGAAAGCCGCCTCGAGGCGCGCCATGACCTCTTCCTCCTCGGGCGTGAGCGCATACGGATCGGCCGGATCGACGGTCGGGAACACCTTGTCGGTCAGCTCGTACTCGATGCCGTCGACCACGACGGTGCCGCGCTCGCGGTCGATCCGCCCGAGCAGGTTGCGGTCGTCGAGTCCAAAGCCGGGATACTGCTTGATCAGCGCCGCCTCGACCTTGAACTGGATGATGGCCATGGCCTTCTGGATTTTCACGTTCAGCTCAAGCTCGGCGGGCGTAAGGTCGGGGTTGCCCTTCAGCCCGAAGCCTACGCACGGGTCGTCGCGGTAAGCCTGCTGTGCGAAAGTCGCCAGCGGCAGGATGTTGATGCCGTAGGCGTCTTCCAGAATGGACAGGTTGCCGTAGCGCGAGCAGATGCGCACGACGTTGGCGATGCAGCCGCGCTGACCGAGCGAGGCGCCCATCCACACGATGTCGTGGTTGCCCCACTGGATGTCGACGTTGTGGTGCGCGATGAGCGTCTCCATGACGGTATCGGGCGCCGGCCCGCGGTCGTAGATGTCGCCGATGATGTGCAGGCGCGAAATGGCGAGACGCTGAATGGCCTGCGCGAGCGCCTCGATGAGATCGACGCCGCGCCCGGTGCGCACCGCGGCGTTGACGATGCCGTCATAGTAGGCCTCCTTATCGGCGGCGTCGACGTCGGAGGCGATCAGCTCCTCGAGCAGATAGGCGAACTCCTGGGGCAGCTGCTTGCGCACGCGGCTGCGGGTGTACTTGCGCGCGGCGCGGCGCACCACGGCCACGAGACGCGGGACGTAGGTCGCGTAGAAGGCGCCCTCGTCGTCGCATTCCGCCAGCATGAGCTTGGCCTTTTCGCGCGGGTAATAGATGAGCGTGCACAGGCTGCGCTTTTCCGCCTCGGAAAGCTCGTCGCCGAACACCTCGTCGACCTTCAGGCGGATGGAGCCCGACCCGTTGCGCAGGATATGGCTGAACGCCTCGGCCTCGCCATGGATGTCGGAGGCGAAAAACTCGGTGCCCTTGGGCAGATTCATGATGGCGCTCAGGTTGATAACCTCGGCAGATGCCAGCTCCAACGTGGGGAAGCTGCGGCTGAGCAGCTGCAGATAGCGCTTGCGGGTGACGTCCATGAGGCCTCCTTGAGTTAGTTGCAGTCACTGGGCAGTATGGTATCGCGCAACGGGGTTCTTCGCGAAACATCCAGGGAAGCGGCATGCCGCAAGCGGTAAAGGCACGCTACAATGATGGGCGGCTTTCAGCCCGTCGGCGCCCGACATCCGGACGTGGCGACGAAACAGAGGCAACGAACACCCCGCGCGCGGCGCGGCAGCGCCACGAGGAGAAGAACCGAGAGGGAACCAATACATGAAACTAGAAGGCAAGGTCATCGGAATCATCGGTGCCATGGACGTCGAGATCGAGCTTTTGCTTGAGGAAATGACCAAGATCATGCGTCCGCACGTGCGTCGCATCGCCGGCATGGAGTTCAACGTCGGCGTTATCGGGAAGAAGACCGTGGTGCTCGCGAAATGCGGCGTCGGCATGGTCAACGCCACCGTGTGCGCCCGCGCGATGATCGACCATTTCGAGGTGGACGCGGTGATCAACACCGGCATCGCCGGTTCGCTCGACGCGTCGATCAACATCGGCGACATCGTGGTGGCGACCGAGGCCGTCAACCACATCATGGACGTGGCCAACCTCGGCTACGCCCTCGGCCAGACGCCCGACGTCGACACGCTCGCCTTCCCCTGCAACCCGGCGCTTTCCAAGGACGTGCTCGCGGCGGCGAAGAAGATCGGCGTGCGCACGCATACCGGGCGCGTGGCCTCAGGCGATCGGTTCATCCGCGAGGATTCCGAGAAGCGCCGCATCGTGGAGACGTTCGACGCGAAGTGCTGCGAGATGGAGGGCGCGGCCATCGCACAGGCATGCTACCTCTCCGGCACCCCCTGCGCCATCGTGCGCGCCATCTCGGACAAGGCCGACGGCTCGTCGTCGATGGACTATCCGCTGTTCGAGGCCCAGGCGGCGCGTCAGTCCGCCGCGCTCGTGCTGCGCATGCTCGAGCAGTAAAGGCCGGGGCGCGCTGATGGCGGGAAGAGCCGACAGGAACGAGGGCACCTCGGGCGGGCGCGGCGCCGAGCGCGCGGATGACGGAGTGGTGAGCGGCAACCCCTCTTCGCCAACCGCGACGCTCCAGGAAACCGAGCACGGGCTTGCCCTCGTCGGGGACGGCATGGAGCTTGTCTGCGACCTTGGCCGCATGCTGCCGAGAATCGCCGCGGGCAAGATAGGCCGCGAACTGCTCGTGCGCGCCGCCAAGGTGAAGGGGCTCACCGCCCCGACGGCCATCGACGCCACCGCCGGCTTCGGCGAGGACGCGCTGCTGTTGGCGGCCGCGGGCTTTCGCGTGCAGCTCTTCGAGCGCGACCCTATCATCGCCGCGCTGCTTGAGGACGGCCTGCGCCGTGCCGCCGACGACGAGCGCCTCTCCCCTTACGTCGCAAACATGCATCTCACCTGCAAAGACAGCATGGAAACATTGCACGCCATCGCTGCGGGCGACGCCGACGCGCCCGACGTCGTCTATCTCGACCCGATGTTCCCCGCACGCACGAAAAGCGCCTCGGTGAAGAAGAAGTTCCAGCTTATCCACCACCTGGAAGCCCCGTGCGATGCCGAAGAGGAACTTCTACGCGCGGCAGTGGCGGCCGCGCCGCGCAAGGTGGTCGTGAAGCGGCCCGCGAAAGGCCCGGCGCTCGCGAATGTCAAGCCGAGCTATTCCATTGCCGGCAAAGCCGTGCGCTACGACGTCATCACGCCCGCAAGCGTGAAGCTGTAGAGGCCGCCTTCAAACTGAGGCCGTCCTTTTCGCCACCGCATGCAACAAAGGGGGGCGCCGATCTGATCGGCGCCCCCCTCATGTGCTAGCAGCCTGTTCCGCCAACCTGCTGTGGCAAAACCTTAATCGACCGCGCCGCCCGCGCTGCCGCCGCCCGAGCTCGACACGCCGGCATGGCCGAGGTCGAAATTCGTGAGCAGAAGCTCGGTGTCGCGGGCGATGGAGTCGCGCTTGCGCGGAGCCGGAATCGATCCGGTCCCCGCCGTGAACGCGAGGCTCTCGCCGTCCTTAGCGGCGTCGGCCAGAATGACCGAACCGCTCGTCCACTTGCCCTCGAGCAGCTCCTCGGACAGCGGGTCCTCGAGCAGGCGCTGGATGGCGCGGCGCAGCGGACGGGCGCCGTAGGTTGCGTCGGTGCCCTCCTTCGCGATGATCTTGTAGGCGGCATCGGTCATGTTGATGGTCATGTTTTGCGCAATCAGGCGCTCACGCAGATCGGCCACCATGAGCTTGGCAATTTCGATGATCTGCTCGTCAGTCAAGGACTTGAAGACGATGATCTCGTCGATGCGGTTCAGGAATTCGGGCCTGAACAGCTTCTTCACCTCGCCCATGACGCGGCTCTTGATCTCCTTGTCGGAAAGCCCCGCCTTGCCGTCGGTGGAAAAGCCCAGCGTGGTGGGTGCGGCGATCTCGCGCGCGCCGACGTTCGACGTCATGATGATGACCGTGTTGCGGAAATCGACCGTGCGGCCCTGCGAATCGGTCAGGCGGCCTTCCTCCAAGATCTGCAGCAGGATATTGAAGACGTCGGGGTGCGCCTTCTCGATTTCGTCGAACAGC
>CAVCPR010000049.1:0-19092 GCA_963604235.1 Anaerovoracaceae bacterium
GGAGAGAAAGCGCATGCCGTCCTCGGTGGGGACGACGCCGGTGCGCGAGCGCGTGAAGATGGTGATGTCCATCTCGCGCTCCAGGTCGGATACCGCCTTCGAGAGGCTCGGCTGCGCGATGAACAGCCTTTCGGCCGCGGCGGTGAGCGACCCGGATTCGGCCACTTGAATGACGTATCTCAGTTGCTGGAGTTTCATGGGCGCCATTGTAGCAAATCAAACCGCAGCGAGGGGTCTTTCGACATGGTGATGTTCGAGGCTCAAGCGAGGGCAGCGGTCGTTTTAACAGGAAGCCCGGCTTGCGCCGTCGGTGGTTGGTGCTTGGGCGGTGGGCTTGCGATGACTTGCCCAGGTGGACACCACCAGCGCGCCGAGCACCAGCGCCGCTCCCGCCATCCCCGCCGGCGTCAGCGTCTCGCCCAGTGCGAGAACGCCGACGATGGAGGCGAACGCGGGGTTGAGCGCGCAGGTCATGCCCGCCTGCACCTCGCTGATGTGCTGCTGTGCCACCGGCTGGAACGCGAACCCGAACACGCTGCATACGAGCACGAGCACGGCCAGGCATCCCCAGCCCGTCGTCGTGACGGGAAGCTGCGGCGTTTCGAAGGCGCACGTCGCGACCAAGCACACGACGGCGCCGGCACCCATCTGCGATATCCCGAGCACGAACGGGTCGCTGCCGCGCGCAAAGCGCCCCGATAAAACGATGAACAGGGAATACAGCAGTGCCGCAGCAAGCGCGTAGATGTCGCCGATGCCGATCGCCGCCCCGCCGGCGATCGTCAGCAGCGCGATTCCGCAGAGCGCCACGCCCGCGCACGCGACGGTCGGCGCGTTCAAGCGAACCTTGAACAGCACTGCGGCCACGAGCGGAACGAACACGACTGCCGAGTTCTCCAGAAACGACACCACGAGCGTATCGGAGACGCGCAGGGCGTACATTTCCAGCACCATCAGCGACGCAAGCAGCACTCCCAATCCGGCGCCGCGCAACACCGAGGTGCGATCGGCGGCGCGCAAACGCTTGCGAAAGAGCACCGCAAGAATTACGAACGCGCAGGTAAAACGCAGGAACATGACGTCGAACGGCCCCACCTCGCCAAGCAGGGTTTTCGAAAAGACGTATGCGATGCTGCGCGCCGCGATAACGGCGACCATGAGCAGCGATGCCTGCAGGTGGGTCATGAGGTTCCTTCCGCAAGGGAAGGCCGGATGGCGCCTTCCCGTGAATATGCCGTTCACGAATGTAGCGGCGGAACCTCTGTGACGGAAGCGAGTATTCGGCATGATAGCTATGACGAAACGGCAAAAGAGCCCCAGGGGTGCTGTAAAACCTGTGATGAACATGTCCATGCAGCTGACAGCGTCTTGTCGTGCCTGTCGCGGTCGTAGTGCACATGGCGATGCGACCGTGACGTTCCCAGGCCCCATCGACCTTCTGACGAAGATTGGCGTCCAGCCTATAAATCCTCGTCGGCGACTATGGTGCGAGCGCAGGTGATGAACTCTTGGGTGGCTAGCGATGCGTGGGCTAGCGAGGGCACCGCGATGCCCAGTTCCACATTGCGGGGTGGCGAGAACGGCAGCTCGACCACGTCGCCCACCCATCCTTGCGCCATGAGCTTGTTGTTCAAGCTGATGCCGAGCCCCGCCTCCACCAGGCGATACGACGTGTAGCTGCTTGTGGTGGTGCAGCGGATGTCGGGATGCAGCCCTTCGGCGGTGAGCAGCTGCGTGATGTCGGTGTTCTGGTTCGGCGAGGTTTCCACGAACGGTGCGCCGTCCAGCTCGCGCAGCGGGAAGGCTGTATCCTTCGCGCGCGGATGGTTTGCGGGAAGCCATGCGACCAGCGGGTCCTCGCGCAGTGGAATCCAGTCGCCGCGGAAGGGGCGCTTGGCGAAGATGGCGCAGTCGATCACGCGCTGTTCCACCCAGCTGACGAGCTGTTCGTTGCCTGCTTCCATGGTGCGCACGCGGATGGAGGGATGCCGCGCGCCAAATGCCTGCAGGATGCGCGGGAGCCACGTTGCGGCCGTGCTGGCATACGACGCCACGGCGATTTCGCCTTCCAACAGGCCTTTCGCCGCGGCGGTTTGCTGCCGTGCGCGTTCGGCAGCCTGCGCCACGTCGCGCAGGTAGGGCTCGATCGCCACGCCGTCGGAGGTGAGGGTCACGCCGCGCGGGCCGCGGGCGATCAGCTTGATGCCCAGGTCGGCCTCGAGCGCGTCGATCATGCGCGATACGCCGGATGCGGTGTAGCCCAAATAGCTCGCCGCCGCCGACATGCTTCCCCGTTCGACCGCGCAAATGAGCGCGCGGCATTTCTCGGTGTCCATCAAGGCCTCCTTTGCAGTTTCGTCAAAGGTATCATACTGGATGGTCAAGTTTCGGCACAGGTATCGCGCAGTTGAATACCAGTTTGCAAGGCGTGCCGGAATACGTGCGCGGCTTCGGCGCTTCCTAGGTGGGGTCGAAATTGCGTTTGCCCCACAAGGTTCTGCGGCACTAAAATCCCAGATAGCGACTGCGTTTCAACCACAAATTCGTAGGCGCGTACGCAAGTGCGCGCAGTACAAAAGCGCCGAAGGCGCTCACTGTTTTATTAGTCCACGAAAAAGGGGCCGACCTTGCACGGTCGACCCCTTTTGCCAGTTAAATACCTCGCTGCCTATTTCCCGAACTTGCTGAAGAGGCGGGCGAAGAAGCCTTGCTTCTTGGGCTTTCGGGTTGCGATGCCCGTGTGGCTGGGAGCCTGTTCGGGCACGCCGGAGATGATGCGCGCCTTGACCTCCGTCGGCTCGGCGGCTGCGGATGCGGTGCTGGCGGAAGCCTTGGGCGCACCAACGGCGGGCGCACTCGGCGCCTCCGCGGGCTTGGCTTCGGCGGTCGTGGCCTTGGCGGCATCCGTCGCAGCCGGCTGAGCAGGCGCAGCGGCGCTTGCGGGCGAGGTCGCCGCCGCCGGCTGGGCCGCCCCGGCACCCTCGGTCTCCGCCTTCACGGCCGCCTCGGCCTCGCGGGCCGCCTCGAGCGCCGCCTGCGCGTCGGCCGCCGCACGGGCCGCCGCCGCTTCCGCACGGGCCGCGGCCTCGACCTTCGCCTCGGCGCGCGCGATCTGCGCCTCGCGCTCCTCGCTCACGTAGCGACGCGCATTGGCATTGCGCTCGGCCTCGGCCTGCGCCGCCTCGGCCCGGCGCGTCTGCGCCCGCTTGATCAGGGCTTCCTGCGACTCGAACGCCTCGTCGCCCTCGGCAATGAACGCCCCGAGCTTCGTGTAGCGCCCGTTGGGCAGAAGCTCGCGCAGCTTGGCCGTGTCCTTCAGGCAGGTGTCGAAGTAGTCGAGCACCTGCTGGCGCAGCGCGGCGTCGAGGATGGGCCAGGCGATTTCGACGCGCTTCTCCATGTTGCGCGTCATGAGGTCGGCGCTCGACAGGTAGACGCGCGCGTTCTCGGGCGCGCCGAAGCCGTAGATGCGGCTGTGCTCGAGCAAACGTCCGACGATGGAAACCACGCGCACGTTGTCGGTGTAGCCCTCCACGCCGGGGACCAGGCAGGAAATGCCACGCACGAGCAGGGTGATGGGCACGCCCGCCTGGCTTGCCTCGGCGAGCTTCACGATGATCTCCTTGTCGGTGACGCTGTTCGTCTTGAAGAACAGCCCGCACGGCTTGCCCTCGCGCGCAAGGGCGATCTGCTTGTCGATGCCGCGGATGATGGACGGCTTGATCTGCAGCGGAGCCACCCACAGGATGTCGTAGTTGTCCGAGGCGTTCTCCAGCTGCATGTTGCGGAAAAACTCCGTCGCGTCGCGTCCGATGGTCTCGTCGGAAGTGATGAACGACAGGTCGGTGTAGAGCTTGGCCGTCTTCTCGTTGTAGTTGCCGGTGCCGAGCTGCGTGATGTGCTGCAGGCCGCCCTCGGTCTGGCGCGTGATGCAGCAGATCTTGCTGTGCACCTTGTAATCCCTGAAGCCGTAGATGACGTTGCAGCCGGCCTCCTCGAAGCGCTGTGACCACTCGATGTTGTTGGACTCGTCGAAGCGGGCGCGCAGCTCGAACAGCGCCGTGACCTGCTTGCCGTTCTCGGCGGCGGCGATCAGCGCCTCGGCAAGGTGCGACTGGCTTGCCAGGCGGTACAGGGTGATCTTGATGGAGATGACGCTCGGGTCGTTAGCCGCTTCGCGCAAAAGCTGCACGAAGGCGTCCATCGACTCGTAGGGGTAGGAGAGCAAAACTTCGCGCTCGGTAACCTGGCTGATGATGGAGCGCGTGCGGTCCAGGCATGCCGGCCACTGCGGCGAGAAGGGCGCGTTGACCAGGCCCGTGCGCGCCTTTTCGTCAAGCTGCCCGGCCAAGCCCCAGGTGAAGCTCATGTCGAGCGGCACCGTGGTCACGTAGGTCTGATGCTCCTTCAGGCCGAGGCGCTCGAGCATCATCTTCTGCAGCACGCTCGACAGCGGGCGCTCGGATTCCAGGCGCACCGGTGCTAAGCGCCCGCGCTTCTTCAGGATGCGCTTCATGTGCTCGCGGTAATCCTCGTCGGACTCGTCGGTGCCCTCCGTGGCGTCGAGGTCGGCGTTGCGGGTGACGCAGATGACGTTGGTGTGCTTGACCGTGTACATGCTGAACACTTCGGCGGCCACCATTTCGACGGCGTGCTCGAGCAGGATGAACTGGAAGCCCTCGCCCGGCAGCTTGATGACGCGCGCGGACTGGCGCGGCATGGGCAGGATGCCGACGGTGACGCCCTCGGCGCCGAGGTTCTCGGCCTCCTCGGTCACGCTCGCGGCGGCCTTCGCGGCCTTCTCCGGCTTGTCGGCCTTCTTGCTCTTGTCCTTCTTCTTCGTCTTCTTCGGGCCTACTTCCTCGTCAAGGCGCACGATGACGTAGAGCGACCCGTTCTCCAAGTGCGGGAAGGGGTGGCGCGAATTGATGATCTGCGGCGAGAGGAAGGGCATGATGTTGACGCGCGTGTAGTCGGCCAAAAACGAGCGCTGCTCGTCGTTGAGGTCGGCCGGGCGCAGGTGCTTCACCTTGTGCTGCGCAAGCTGCTCGCGCACGTCGGCGTAGGTGCGTTCCTGCACGGGGTAGAGCTCGTGGCAGCGCGCGTGGATGGCGGCGAGCTGCTCGGCGGGCGTCATGCCGGTCTTCGAGTCGAGCACCTGCTTCTTCAGAAGCGACAGGTCGGTCAGGCTGCCGACGCGCACCATGAAGAACTCCTGCAGGTTCGACCAGAAGATGCTGATGAAGTTGAGGCGCTCGAGCAGCGGCACGCTCGGATCGGCGCCCTGGTCGAGCACGCGCTCGTCGAAGGTGAGCCAGGACAGCTCGCGGTTCTGCATGTACGGAGACTGCAGTGCGGTGGATGGGGTGGTTTCTTTCATGGCGTTCCTCTTCTCGGCATCAATCGATGCGCGTGCATGGGCTTGCGCGGTTGACGGGCGCCGCGTGGCGGCGTTCGCTGTGCGCAGGTAGAACTATGATAGGCGTTTAGGTTTCCCGAAAAACCCTGATGGCGGGGAAACTTGCCGCCTTTAACCGTTATTTTACCCGCTTTTGACTTCCGGTGGGCGCATATTGCTCCGCCAGCTTTCCCGATGTGTGTGGGGAAAGCCGGGGAAGCGGTGCGGGTGGGGAAGGGCCGCGTGCGGGGCTGGCTGAAAAATCCGCGCCGGCCCTAACCGCGGCTCGCGGCCGCTTCCGGGCCGCCCGGCGCCGTCGAGCGCCCGTCGAGCATGCGCTCGATGAGATAGCCCTCGCGCACGCCGTACTTGCAGACCACGAGGCGCTCAGCCCCGAGCTGCTTGCACAGCGTGTCGAGGATGACGCAGCCCGGCACGATGGTGTGGACGCGCTCGGCGCTCGCCTTCAGCGCCGCATGCCCGAAGGCGTTCGGGTTGTCCTTGCAGGCTGAAAGCACGCCCGCGAGGTCTTCGGCACTGACGGTGCGCGGTCGGCTCTCCAGGCCTTTGAGCTGGGCGATTATCTTCGTCGCCGCACGCGCGCTGCCGCCGACGCCAAAGAGCACCTCGCAGCGGTAGCGCTCGGGCTCCCCAAGCTCCTTCAAGTGCGAGCGGAACGAGCAGGCGATGGCGTCCATTTCAAAGGGCGCCGGTACGATGCCGCGCACGTAGCGCGCGAACGAGGAGAGCGAGCCCTGCCCGATGCTGACGTCGTCGAAGTCGCGCCCGCCCTCGATGCGCGTCAGCTCGGTCGAGCCGCCGCCGATGTCGATGAGCGTGCCGCGCTCGAGCTTGGTGCCGCTCGCCGCGCCGACGAATCCCAGGTGCGCCTCGTCGCGCTCGGAGAGCAGCGTGATGGCAAGCCCCGTCCTCTCCTCGATCGCGGCTACCGCCTCGGCGCAGTTGGCGGCGTTGCGCAGCACGGCGGTGGCGAACACGTCGACGCGCTTGCAGTCGAAATAGGCCGCGTGCTTCGCGTGGGTCTTCAGCACGCTCACAGCGCGCTTGATGCCCGCCTCGGTGAACACGCCGTCCTGCACGAAGGCGGCAAGGCCCGCCATCTCCTTCTCGTTGACCGTGCGCTTGAAATCCTTCGCGCTAAAGACGCGCTTGCCGTTTTCCTTCACGTCGTAGATGACCAGGCGGATGGTGTTCGATCCCAAGTCGATGACGCCGTATCTTGCCATGTTGCGCTCTTCTTCCCAACGATGCCGCCCTCGGTCGCGGCTCCCTCATCGATGGTGCCACGGCCCTTCGGCGGCGCATAACCTTCCCGCCCATGATAGGGTACGCCCCGCCCGCGCGGCCCCGCGTTTCGGCGATCGCCCGCCTGCGGGCCAAGATTTTACCTTTCGTTGACGTTTCCGCTTTATTTAAGGAAGCGTGTGTCGGCGGTGGGAAACTGGGCCTGTGCTAGGATGAACGGCGAGGACCCGGATGGGGTCCGAGGACAAGGAAAGGACTCCGCATGCTGGAAACTGTTGATTTTTCCCAGGAAACCCTTCCTAAGGCGGAATATAAGGCGCGTTGCGACGAGCTGGTATCGCAGCTCGTCGTCCTGCAGCAGCAGGCGCGCACCGCAGGCGTGGGGCTCGTGGTGCTGTTCGAAGGGTGGAACGGCGCCGGCAAGGGAAGCCGCATCTCCGACTTGGTATACAACCTCGATGCGCGCGCCACTACCGTGCACGTGACCGAGAACCTCAACGTTGCCGAGCAGCTCTCGTTCCCCGGCGCGGCGTCGGGCGTTTCCGGTTTTTACCCGATGATGCAGGAGTTCTGGGGGGCTCTCGGCATGCGCGGCACCATCACGATCTACGATCGCGGCTGGTACACCAGCGCCATGCAGCGCATGCTGTATTCCGAATTCGGCGGGTCGACCATCAACCGCGGCAAGAACGGGAAGATAAAGCACCCGAAGGCCGCCATCGCCGCCGCCGTGAAGGAAGCCGCCAAGGAGCGCAACATCTCCGCCCTGCGTGGGGCGATCACCAGCGCCACCGAGTTCGAGCGGCAGCTGACCGACGACGGCTACATCGTGGTGAAGTTCTTCGTGCACATGACTCGCGAGGGCCAGAAGAAGCGCCTGACGAAGCTGCGCGAGAATCCGGCGACGGCCTGGCGCGTCAGCGACGGCAAGCTGGAAACGCTCGGGCGCTACGACGAGGCCTACCGGCTCTACGACAACCTTCTTGAGGGCTCCAACGTCGACTTCGCGCCGTGGCACCTGCTCAACGGCGAGGACAAACGCCGCACGAACATCCAGATCGCGGAAACGCTCGTCGAGGCGCTCAAGGGCGCGCTCGAGGCGGCCCCCGACGAGCAGGCGGCTGCGGCGGCGGCAAAGGCGCAGGCCAACAGCGCCGGCAAGCTCGACGAGGTGCCCCTGACCGGGCGCACGGCCGAGCAGCAGGCGGCCGTCGCGGCAGCGGCCGAGCGCGAGGCCGCCCGCGCCCATGCCGTCGCGCCGACAACGAGCTGTTTCGCGCTCCTTAAGGACGTGCCGCGCATTGCCGACGTCGATCACACGCTCGTCCTTCCGCGCGACGAATACAAGAAGCGCCTGAAAAAGCAGCAGAAGCGCCTCTATGACCTGGAAATGGAGATGTACCAGGCCCGCGTGCCGCTCATGATCATGTTCGAGGGCTGGGATGCCGCGGGCAAGGGCGGCGCCATCAAGCGCGTTGCCCAGGCGCTCGACGCGCGCGCCTACACCGTCTTCCCCTCGCCGGCGCCCACCAAGCCCGAGCTTCTGCACCCGCATCTGTGGCGCTATTGGACGCGCCTGCCGAAGGCGGGGCACGTGGGCATTTACGACCGCAGCTGGTATGGCCGCGTGCTCGTGGAACGCGTGGAGGGCTTCGCGTCGGACAAGGAATGGGCGCGCGCCTACGACGAGATCAACGAATTCGAGCAGGACATGGTGCGCTGGGGCGCCGTGCTGCTGAAGTTCTGGGTGGACGTGAGCCAAGACGAGCAGCTCGCCCGCTTCCAGGCGCGTCAGGCCGACCCGGCCAAGCAGTGGAAGATCACCGACGAGGATTGGCGCAACCGCGACAAGTATCCGCAGTACCTAAGCGCCGTCGAGGACATGTTCCGCCTGACGTCGACGCCGTTCGCGCCGTGGATCGTGCTGGAATCGGACGATAAATGCTACGCGCGCGTCAAGGCGCTCGAAACCATCAACGATGCGCTTGAATCGCGCTTGCATGGATAACCCGTTCGCGCTAGTATTACCTGACAGATTCACGGATTACTTACATTGCGCACACGCGCACGACAAAAAGGGGAACGAACATGGAATTCTTGCCTGCCTGGTCCATTCCGGTCATCGTGGCCGTCATCGTCATCATTATCGTGGCCTTCATCATCAAGGGTTTCATGGATGAGATGAAGAAGAAGTAGGACTTTCTCAGCTCGGCCGCGACTAGCGTCGCGGCAACCGTTCAGCATTGGACGCAAAAATGAGGCGCCTCGGAAAACCGGGGCGCCTCATTTGCGTTTCGGGTTGATGCTGGGTCAGTGTTGTGCGGCATCGAACGGCCTCGACGACGTCGAGGCCGACGAGACCCGCTCTGGAAGCTGCCGGCGCTAGGAGGGCGATCCTGCACCGGCGGTTTCCGGCGCTAGGAGGGCGATTACGCGGCCTGCTGCTGCGCCTTCTTCTTGCGCGCATCGATGAACAGCACGATGAAGATGGGGATGTACAGCAGGATGGTGCCGACGCAGCCGCTCACGCCGTCCATCGAGCCGGTGGAGACGAACAGCGAGCCGGACTGCACGGCGCTGTTGGCCTCCGTGAAGAAGACGAACAGGAAGAAGTTGTTGATCCAGTGGATGCAGCAGCCCGGCATGCAGTTGCCGTACACCGCGTCGGCGAGGTACATGCCCATGCCGGCGACGAAGTAGCTGACCAGCGACAGGGCGACGATGACGGCGCCGCTTTGCGTGAGCACCTCGGGGTTCATGGAGTGCATGGACATGAAGAACAGGCTGCTGATGACGCCCCACACGATGCACTTGGTCGTGATGCGGATCTTGTTTCCGCAGGTGGCGCGAAGGAAGAGGCAGCGATTCATGATTTCTTCCGAAGTGGTTTGCATCCACACGAGCGCCAAGCAGATGATGAAGTTCACGAAGATGGGGAACGCGCCGATGCTGTTGATGGTGGTGACGCCGTTGGAGGGCACGATGATCGTGGAATAGACGATGTTCAGGACAAGGCCCACGAACCAGGCCCCGATCATCTTGCCGCATTGATCCCAGTGGATTTTCCCGCCGACGCCGAGCACCAAATCGCGCAGGGACGTTTTGCAGATGAGGTGCAAGAACAGCACCTGGAAGACGAAGGTGAGGGCAAACGCGCCCAAGGCGGAGATGACGCCCGGAAGCCACGCCCACTCCCCGTCGGCCTTCCAGAGAATGGCGACCACGGAAAACGGGATGTTTCCAAGGATCATCGCGCCGAAGCAGGCGAAGAAGTAGCCGACCCAGCGGCTGGTCGGCGCCTCGTTCGGCGCCCAGGTATGTTTGGTTGTCGGTGCAGTGGTGGCCATGCTCGCTCTTTTCTGTAGCTGTTGGATTGGAGAACTCGATGGTGAGCTCCCAGACAGTGTAACGCACCGAACGGGAATGCATGACAGATGGTATAAGAAACAACACGCGCCCCGGCGAGACATGCGGGTCTCGCCGGGGCGCGCAGGGGGCAGGGGCGGATTGGCGTTACGCCATGAGCTTCTTAATGCGCTCCATGGCCTCGACGGCGGCTTCCGCCTCGCCGAAGGCGGTCAGGCGAATGTAGCCCTCGCCGGACGGGCCGAAGCCCGCGCCCGGGGTGGTGATGATGTTCGCCTCGGTGAGCAGCTTGTCGAAGAACTCCCAGCTGCCCATACCCTCGGGCGTCTTGCACCAAATGTAGGGGCTGTTCACGGCGCCGTATACGCTAAAGCCGGCGGCCTCGAGGCCTTCCTTGATCACACGGGCGTTTTGGCGGTAGTAGTCGAGCGTCTCCTCGATCTGGCGCTCGCCTTCCTCGGTGTAGACGGCCGCGGCGCCGCGCTGGATGACGTAGGACGCGCCGTTGAACTTCGTGCACTGGCGGCGGTTCCACATGGCGTTGAGGCTCTGGCCGTCGCGCGTGAGCTCCTTGGGCACCACGGTGTAGCCGCAGCGGGCGCCGGTGAAGCCGGCGGTCTTGGAGAAGGAGCGGAACTCGATGGCGCAGGTCTTGGCACCCTCGACCTCGAAGATGGAGTGCGGCACGCCCTCTTCGGTGATGAAGCGCTCATAGGCGGCGTCGAACATGATGATGGCGTCGTGGGCGTTGGCGTAATCCACCCACACCTTCAGCTGCTCGGCGTTGAGCACCGTGCCGGTGGGGTTGTTCGGGCTGCACAGGTAGATGACGTCCGCGCGACCCTCGGGCAGCGCCGGGCAGAAGCCGTTCTCGGCGGTGGTGGGCATGTAGGTGATGTTCGTCCAGCGCTCGGCGGCCTCGTCGTAGTCGCCCGCGCGGCCTGCCATGGCGTTGGAGTCCACGTAGACCGGGTAGACCGGGTCGCACACGGCCACGACGTTGTCGATGTCGAGGATGTCGCCGATGTTGCCGCAGTCGGACTTCGCGCCGTCGGAGATGAAGATCTCGTCGTCGGAAATGTCGACGCCGCGGGCCTTGAAGTCCTTCTCGGCGATGACGCTGCGCAGGAAGTCGTAGCCCTGCTCGGGGCCGT
The DNA here is from genome assembly GCA_963604235.1 of Anaerovoracaceae bacterium. Lineage (GTDB taxonomy): Bacteria > Actinomycetota > Coriobacteriia > Coriobacteriales > Eggerthellaceae > Senegalimassilia. The sequence goes on from CAVCPR010000049.1 coordinate 11,185, forward strand.
AGCCATGGAAGGTCTCGGGCTTGGCGAGGTCCTCCACGGCGGCGTGCATGGCCTCGACAACGGCCGGCACGAGCGGGCGCGTGACGTCGCCGATACCCATCTTGATGAGCTTGGCTTCCGGATGCGCCTCGGAATAGGCGGCGGTGCGGCGCGCAATCTCGGAGAAGAGGTAGCTGCCGGGCAGTTTCTGGTAATTCGGGTTGACCTTAGCCACGAAGGGCCTCCTTGTTCTTGTCGGGCGGATAAGCGGGGCCGTCCGCGCCCGCCAAGCTTGCGCGCAGGCGCGGACGGCGCGCAAGCACGGGCGGCACGTTCCCCGCGATTTCACTCGGCGAACATTGTGCCGTAAAAGCCCGCCCGGCGGCGGCGATGTAACATCATCGGCAGCGATTTAACACGGATGAAGTTGGCAAAGCGTAACGAGGGCGTGAGGTGCGGGGATTCATGGACGGTCCGGACGGCGGCGTTTTGCTAAAAAAGTCAACTCGCTCGATGACGGTTTGCTTGATTTGCCTGGCCGCCGTCTATCCCGTCCGCTTTCGGCTCGTTTATAATCAAGGGCAACGTATTGACAACGCAGGTCTCGTCCGTCGGAATTGCAGAGCGGGGACGGTGAGGCATTCGAGGGAGGGCAGGCATGGACGTCCCTAATCACGCATCCGCATATGGCGAGGACGCCCAGCAGGCGCTTGAAGCCAGCCTCAGGGAACTTGAGCGCGAGAAACGCCTGATCGATGCTCTGTCCATAGACTACACATCGATTTATACCTGCAACCTTTCGCGCGATTCCGTCGAGACGCGCCACGAAAATTCCGGGTCGAACGCTCCGAGTATCGATGTTGATCTCCCCGCGGTTGCAAACTGCTATTCGGCGCGTCTGCGCGAGTACTTCAACCGTTTCGTCATCGAAGAATCGTGCCCCGATTTTCTCGAGCGTCTTTCGGCGCAACGCCTGATGCGCGACCTCGAGGGTTCCAAGCGTGTTGCCTTCCGGTTCAGGTCGAAGCCCAACGAGCAGGGCAACGAGCATTTCGAGGTGCAGATCGTGCGCCTTCGGGAAGACGATGACGATTTTAGGATCGTCATGGGGTACCGCTACATCGACGAAATCGTCGCCGAGGAGGAGCGCCGCCGTTGCGAGCTTCAGGAAGCGCTCGATTTGGCCCGGTACAACAACGAGATCATCTCCGCCATCAGCAAGATTTACTGGGTCATTTACCGCGTCGACCTCTCGACCGGTTACTTCGAGGAAATCACCGCCGATGACGAGATGCACTGCCTGACGGGCGGCGGGGGCGTGGCCTCGGACGTCATAGACGCATCGCTGCCTTTCATCGTGGCGCCCGAAAGCCAAAACGCCATGCGCGAATTCATGGATATAAGCACCCTGCGGGAGCGGCTTGCCGACCGCGATACCATCACGCTGGAATACCTGGCGGCCAGTGGGCAGTGGCACCTGGGCCGCTTCATTGTGAAGAAGCGCGACGAGGCGGGGTTGCCGCTGGTGGCCCTGTATGTGTCGAACGTCATCGACGAGCAGAAGCGCCGCGAGTTCGACTACCAGCGCGAGCTGAAGCTGACTGCGGAAGAGGCGCGCCGTGCGAACGCGGCGAAAACCGACTTCCTGCGCCGCATGAGCCACGACATCCGCACGCCCATCAACGGCATTCGCGGCATGATTGAGATTGCGAATCATTTCCCGGATGACGCCGAGCGTCAGCAGGATTGCCGCGACAAGATCTGGAACGCTTCGGGTTACCTGTTGTCCCTGGTTAATAGCGTGCTGGACATGAACAAGCTGGAAAGCGGCAGCATCATGCTGGAGCGCAAGCCCTTCGATTTGCACGAGCTGTTGCATGAGGTGGCCTCGGTTGCCCAGGCGCAGGCGATCGAGCATGGGGTGTCGTTTACGCTCGAGGCGCATCGGGAAACCGTGCGGCACTGGCAGCTCATCGGAAGCCCCGTGCACCTCAAGCAGATCCTGCTCAACCTTGCCAGCAACGCCGTCAAGTACAACTCTGCGCAAGGCGAGGTGCGCCTGTCGTGCGAGGAGATTGTGGACGAGGGCGATTTAGCCGAGGTTGCGACCGGAGCGGGCAGGCCGCTGACCGCCGTCGGCGTCCCGGCGGCCGAAGCTGCTTCCGGCACGGCGGTGTTCAGGTTCGTGTGCACCGACACGGGCATCGGCATGAGCGAAGAGTTCCAGCGCCGTGCGTTCGAACCGTTCTCGCAGGAAGACCGAAGCGATGCCCGAACGCACTATCAGGGTTCCGGCCTGGGGCTTTCCATCGCCAAGCACCTGGTGAACAAGATGCGCGGCACCATTTCGCTCGAAAGCGAGGAGGGGAGGGGCACCGCGTTCACGGTGGTGCTGCCGCTCGCCATTGACGAGAGCGCTGCGACCGAGGCGCCGCGCGCGCTTGATGCGCAGGCGGTTTCGGGTATGCGCGTGCTGATGGCCGAAGACAACGAGTTGAATACCGAGATCGCGGAGTTTATGCTGCAGGCGCGCGGTATCGACGTGACGACGGTGCGCGACGGGAAGCAGGCGGTGGAAGCGCTCGTCGAGGCGGAGCCGGGCACGTTCGACGCGGTGCTCATGGACATCATGATGCCGGTGATGGGCGGCCTGGAAGCTGCGCGGCTCATTCGCGCCTCCGAGCGCGAGGACCTGCGCGAGCTGCCGATTTTCGCCATGTCGGCAAACGCCTTCACCGACGACGTGCGCGCGAGCCACGACGCCGGCATGAACGGCCACCTTACCAAGCCCCTGGAAGAGGACCGCATCATCGACGCTCTAGCCAACTGCCGCCGCACCTCGCGCGATTAACCTCGCAACAACGCTCCGTAATCGGTACAGGCTTCGTAAGCGCAACGATAGTTCGTAGGCGCCCACGCACGTGCGCGCAGCATAAAAGCGCCGAAGGCGCACTCTGCATCAACACAGGTCGAAATGGCTTGACCCAATGCGCAACCTAACCGGTGTAAAACGGTCACCGTACAGAATGCGCGACCGGCTTATTCCGTGATACAAAGTCAATCGTCCTCTCGCCGACTTCCGCTTCCAACGGCATCAGCAACCCCAACTCTTTCTTTACTGTGCAGAAAATGCACAGTAAACGTCCCGTTTTGCGTTCTTGCGCTCCCGGTCACCGCCCTACACCGGTAAAGTCTGCTCGCTTTTTGTGGTCGGCAGCCGTTTCGTTGCGCTTGTTGGCCACAGTGTCCGCCGCTGCGCCTCCAAGGCGCAGCGAAGTGGGGGTGCGGTCATTGGCCGGGGCACGGACGTTGATGAGATCGAGGGCGGCTTTGACTGATGCCTGCCGAGGCTAGCCGAGATCGGAATCGGGGGTTGTCGGAGTCGGGGTCGGTCTGCGCCGGCTTGATCTTCGTCCGGAATCGTCGGCCCAGACTTCGGCGCGTTTACGGGCTTTCGTGGGCTTTTGCAAGCCGTGTTTTTGGACCGCCGTCCCTCTTTCGGCGGCGGGCCGTCTGCTATGCTTGAGGTACTAGGCAAACCGCCCGTTCCGTATTTTGAAAGAAGGGTAGCGCCATGGCTTCAGAATCCGTCAATTACCAATGTCCGAACTGCATGGGCCCCGTCCACTACGTGGGGCAATCGGGGCTGCTCGAATGCGATTTCTGCGGTTCGTCGTTCACGCCGCAGCAGATCGAGGAGGCCTACGCCGCCAAGCAGCAGGCCGCCGACGCGGGCGCCGAGGCAGACGCCGCTAAGGCCGCTGCCGGGAATCGATCGGCGTTCGACCAGATGGGCGATGAGGCGGCCGGCGCCTCGGCGGTGCTCACGCAGGAAACCGTCGACGCGGCGGTCGATGTCAGCAACCGCGCGGCTTCTCCCATCGAGGCGTACCTGTCGCGCGCAAGCTGGAACGACGACGAGCGCGCCGGCATGCGCAGCTATGTGTGCTCGAGCTGCGGCGCGCAGCTGACCGTCGACGCCACCACGGCCATCGACGAGTGCCCGTACTGCGGCAACCAGGCCATGGCGCCCGGCACGTTCGCCGGCGGCGCCAAGCCCGACTTCGTCATTCCGTTCAAGCTCGACAAGCAGGCGGCCGAGACGGCGCTGACCACCTACTACAAGGGCAAGCGCTTCCTGCCCTCGAAATTCGTCGAGGCCAATCGCGTGGCGCACGTGCAGGGCGTCTACGTGCCGTTTTGGCTCTACGACGGCCGGGCAAGCGGCAGCGGCTCCTTCGAGGCGCGCAACATCAGCGTGTGGCGCGAAGGTAAGGACGAGGTGACGAAAACCGACGTCTACCGCGCTTGGCGCGAGGGCAATTCCTCGTTCACGCGCATCCCCGCCGACGGTTCGGCGAAGATGCCCGACGGCCACATGGACGCCATCGAGCCGTTCGACTACGCCGAGATGAAGCCGTTTTCCGTGGCGTATCTGCCCGGCTATTCCGCCGAGCGCTACGATCAGGACGCCGACGCGTGCTCGGAGCGCGCCAAGGGGCGCATGGAGAAGACGCTCGCCGAACAGCTGCGCCAAAGCGTTACCGGTTACGATCAGGTCAATTCCGGCAGCATCGACGCGCAGACGGACATCGACGAAGTGTCGCAGGCGCTGCTGCCGGTGTGGATGCTGCACACCGAGTGGGACGACGACGATTTCCTGTTCGCCATGAACGGGCAGACGGGGCGGCTCGTTGGCGATCTGCCGGTGAGCCCGCTGAAGGTGGTGCTGTGGTTTTTGGGCATCTTCGCAGCCGTATGCCTTGTCTGCGTCGGCCTTGACGTCGCGTTTTTGGAGCTCAAAGACACCTTCAGCAAGGTGCTCGTCGACGTCGTGGTGCCGCTTGCGGTGGCCGGCGGCGTGTGCTGGTACTTCTACACCCAGATGAAAACGGCGAAGGAGCAAACTACGGCGTTTCGCTACGTCGACGGCGGCGGGGTGAACATAACCGGGTCGCATGATACGTTCGTGACGTCGTTCGTGACGCGCAGGCGCGTGGAGCCCGACAACGATGACAGGCGGTAAACGCTTTCGCCGCTGTCGGCACCGGGCAGGGTAAGGTAGTTTTATACGGAGCTTCATCCTGTTGCGGTAATGCAAAAACCAACGCAGGCATCTCAAACCAAGGAGGAACACATGGGTCTCATCAAGGCGGGCATCGGCGCGGCGGGCGGCGTCCTGGCGGATTCTTGGCGCGATTACTTCTATGCCGAGGCGCTCGACGCGAACACGCTGGTCGTGAAGGGCCAGAAGCGCACCTCCGACAAGGGGCGCAGCTCGAACACCAAAGGCGAGAGCAACATCATCTCCGACGGGTCGATCATCGCCGTCAACGACGGCCAGTTCATGATCATCGTCGAGCAGGGCGCCATCGTGGACGCCTGCGGCGAGCCGGGCGAGTTCCTGTTCGATCAATCCACCGAGCCGAGCCTGTTCTTCGGCGAGGGCACGCTGACCGAGCGTCTGATGAAGAGCTTCGAGCGCGTCGGCGTGCGTTTCGGCTTCGGCGGCGACACGGGCAAGGACCAGCGCATCTACTTCTTCAACAAGAAGGAGATCATCGGCAACAAATATGGCACGCCCACCCCGGTGCCGTTCCGCGTGGTGGACGCGAACATCGGGCTTGACGTTGACATTTCGGTGCGTTGCAACGGCGAGTACTCCTATCGCATCGTCGATCCGCTCATGTTCTACAAGAACGTCTGCGGCAATGTCGAGGAAGCCTACACGCGCGATAAGATCGATTCGCAGCTGAAAAGCGAGCTTCTGACCGCGCTGCAGCCGGCGTTCGCCAAGATCAGCGCCATGGGCGTGCGCTACTCCGCCGTTCCCGCTCATACCACCGAGCTTGCTGCGGCCCTCAACGAGGTGCTCTCCGAGCAATGGGGGCAGCTGCGCGGCATCGAGGTGGCGGCATTCGGCGTGAACAGCATCGCCGCCTCCCCGGAAGACGAGCAGATGATCAAGGACCTGCAGAAGGCCGCGGTCATGCGCGATCCGAGCATGGCGGCCGCCAACATCGCCTCGGCGCAGTCCGACGCGATGCGCACCGCCGCGGGCAACCAGGCCGGCGCGATGACGGGCTTCATGGGCATGGGCATGGCGGGCATGGCCGGCGGCATGAATTCCGGGAATCTGTTCAACCAGACCGGCGGCGGGGTTCCGCAGAGCCAGTACTCCGTGGCGGCTGGCGGCGGGTTCGCGGCGTCGGGTGCGGGTGCGGCTGCTGGCGTCGGGGCTGCCGGCTCGTGGACGTGCGCCTGCGGGACTCAGAACACGGGCAAGTTCTGCTCGAATTGCGGGACGCCGAAGCCGGCGCCTGAGGCTGCGGCGGGCGAGTGGACCTGCGCCTGCGGTTCGCGCAACTCCGGCAAGTTCTGCTCGAACTGCGGCGCTCCCGCGCCCGCGGCCGATGGCGGCTGGGATTGTTCGTGCGGCGCCCACAACACCGGCGCGTTCTGCTCCAACTGCGGCACCAAACGCCCGTAGGGCTTTCTGAAAGGGGTTTCCTTGTCTGAGTTCGTTGCTTTGCGCCGTGGGCGCGCGAGCGCTGCCGTTGATCCTCAGGGTGCGCAGCTTTCCAGCTTGTGTCTTGACGGGCGCGAATACCTTTGGCAGGGAAACCCCGAATTTTGGCCGCGCCGCGCGCCGGTGCTGTTTCCGATTGTGGGGTCGTTGCGCGACGGGCGCGCCACCTCGGCACAGGGCCCGTGCGTGATGGGTCGGCACGGCATCGCGCGCAATTTCGCGCATGAGGTGGTTGATTTGGCGGCCGACAATTCGTCGGTGACTTTCGAGCTGCGTGATTGCCCCGAGACGTTCGCGGCCTTTCCATACCATTTCCGCCTGAACATGACGTATGCCCTTGCGGGCGAGGCGACGCTTTCGCAAACGTTTCGCGTGACGAATACGGGCGAGGTGCCGTTGCCGTTTTGCGTGGGCGGGCATCCCGCATTCAACGCGCCCTTGCCGCCGGCAAACGAATCGTTTGCCGCGTCCGTGGGCAACGAGGTATTCGAGGATTACGTGGTGAAATTCACCCGGCCGTTTACCTGCAAGGTTCCCGTTATCGGCAACGATGGCCTTATGAACTGGGACGATGCCTTCGTATGCCCCAACGCGTCCGACACCGTGGCGCTCACGCATGAAACGTTCGCTCATGATGCGCTCATGTTCACCGATGTTCCCGACAACACGGTGACGCTGCTGGGCACACGCAGCGGCCATGGCGTGCGCGTGGACTTCCCGGGGTTTGGCTACATCGGTGTTTGGTCGGCGGCGGGGGCGTCCCCATTCGTGGCGCTGGAGCCCTGGACGGGCCACACGACTGCCCACGACGAGGACGACGTGCTCGAGCACAAGGCCGGCATGACGATTCTGCAGCCGGGCGAGACGGACGAGCGCACCTTCCGCATTTCGCTGTTCTAAAGCGATTTCGCCTGCTTAAGCAAGCTTCGAATCCCGGCGGCGGGGCGCACATTGCCCTGCCGCCGGGGCAAACGCTGGCGGGTTTCTTAAGTTTCCGAACCTCCGTGCAGCGATTTTGACCTTCCGTGGCAGGCTTCCGAAGTTCCTGTAGCGCTGTGCACGGGCGGAGTCAATTTGCTGGCGGGTTTCGTGAGCTTCTGTAGCTGACGGCTGCACGGAGGTTCGGAAACCCCGGAACCTTGCCTGCGAAGCCTCGTTTTCGTGCACGGAGCTACAGAAACCTTGGAAACCCGCCATGTTTTGCTAAGCGAAAATCTTTGCCAAGTCGGCCTCGGGGGTGGAGGTGGGGGACACGCCGTAGTTCTTCACGAGCACGTCGAGCACGCCGGGGCTGACGAACGCGGGCAGCGTCGGGCCGAGGTAGATGCCCTGAATGCCCAGGTGAAGCAGCGTCAGCAGGATGCAGACGGCCTTCTGCTCATACCAGGACAGCACCATGG
>CAVCPR010000050.1:0-18572 GCA_963604235.1 Anaerovoracaceae bacterium
GTATCGCGTCACCTGGGGTTTTGCCGTAGGGCCGAACGCAAGTTCGGCCATTATTTGAGAGCGCCCGTTAGGGCGCGACAGACTTTTGAAAACGCGCCGGGAGTGCCTGTTTCGAATCCCAGTAGTACAGCCTAAACACAGTGTGATTGCGAAAGCGTTTTTTCGCTGCTATACTTCGGGATGACGGCAGCGCCCGTCGGTTCTAACCTCTCTAAAGCGTGGTCAGAATGCGGGTGATGTTTGCTTGGGCCCGGCTAAGTGGCCGCTTAGCCGGGCCCTTTTCGCTAGTGATCATTTTCTTTTCTCACCTCCTGCGCCGAAAGCGATCGATGACTTCTAGGATGAATCCCAAAATTGTGCAGCATGCTGCAACGATCATCAAAAGTTCCATAGCGGTCTCCTCTCTTTCGATTAGACACCACCTGCAGGCGACGAGCACTGCCGTCCGGTCAACCTATCACCAGAAGTAATCGAATATAAGTCTTGACAATGGCTGATTCGCGCCTGAGCGCGAGCTTCCCCATTAGACGTTTATCTATGGATAAAAATCGGGGGCCTGAGCAAAATGCTCAGGCCCCCGATTTCGTACGCATTTAAATGCGACGCCGTTTCATATGCTAGTCGATCTTGAAGACCCAACCGTGCTTGTCCTCGACGGCGCCGTCCTGGATGCCGGTGAGGGTTTCGCGCAGCTGCTTCATGACCGGGCCGATCTCGGTGCAGCCGGCCGGGAACGTCACGGTCTCGTCGGCGCCGTAAACCTTATTGTCGATCTGGCCAACTGGCGAGATGACCGCCGCCGTGCCGCACAGGCCGCACTCGACGAACGCGCCGGAGGCAACCTCTTCCCAGGTCACCGGGCGCTGCTCGACGGTCAGGCCCAAATCCTCGGCCACCTGCACGAGGCTGCGGCGCGTGATGGAGGGCAGGATGGAGTCGGTGTGCGACTGCGGCACCACCAGCGTGCCGTCCTCCTTCACCAGCAGGATGTTCGCACCGCCGGTCTCCTCGATGTAGGTGCGGCTCTGGCTGTCCAGGTACACGTTCTCGGCGTAGCCCTCGCGGTGCGCCTCCATGGTCGGGCGCAGCGACATGGCGTAGTTCAGGCCGGCCTTGATGTTGCCGGTGCCGTGCGGAGCGGCGCGATCGTACTCGGAAACGCGCAGCTTGATGGGCTTCAGGCCGCCCTTGAAGTACGGGCCGACGGGCGTGACCAGGATGCGGAAGGTGTATTCCGGCGCAGGAGCCACGCCGATGACCTCGCCCGAGCCGATCATGAAGGGACGCACGTACAGCGTTGCGCCCGAGCCGAACGGCGGCACCCACGCGGCGTTGGCCTTCACGACTTCCTTCACGGCCTCGACGAAACGATCCTTCGGGAAGCCCGGCATTTCCAGGCGTTCGGCGGAATCGAACATGCGCTCGGCGTTCATGTCGGGGCGGAAGCAGACGATGGAACCGTCCTCGGTGGTGTAGGCCTTCAAACCCTCGAAGACCTCCTGGCAGTAGTGGAAGATGCCGGCGCATTCGGAAAGGTGCAGGTCGTGGTCAGCGGTCAGGCCACCTTCATCCCATTCGCCGTCCTTCCAATGGGCTTCATAGCTGTAATCGGTTTGGTGGTAGCCGAAATCCAAGCTGCCCCAGTCAAGGTCCTTCTTCTCGACCGTCATCGTGATGCTCCTTCGTGAAACGTGCAGATAATTGCTAGCTGCCCACTTTACACCCAATGCCCGCCGAAGTTGCGGACTATCCGGCCTGCGGCGCCCGCCGCGACAAAAAGCCCGTGCGAATTAACACGATGGAAACAATCGCCACCGCGCCATGACAAAACCACCACGAACGAGCAGTACAATCCTTCGACGCTGTTACCGTTTCGTTACCTGTCGGGCAAGGGGCTCGCAGGCGCGACACCTGAGCAAAATGAACGAATTGAACGCGAACGTTGAACTTGGAGGACATCGCCATGAGCGCATGGGTGAATAAGATGTTGGTGGCCTACGACGGATCCACGCCGTCGCACAAGGCCCTTGAACTGGCGCGCAGCATTGCCGAGGAGAATCCGCATGCGGAAATCCTGTTCGTGCACATCGTGCCGATCATCGGCATGGGCACGGGCGCGGAAGGAGCGCTCATGCAGCAGGCGACCGAGGTTCTGCACGAGATGGAAGACCTCGCGGCCGAGATGCCCAACACGGCGCGCGCCCGCCTGCTGAAGGGCGCTTCCGCATCCGCCGCTTCCATGATCATCAAGTGCGCCAAGGACGAGGGCTGCGACCTCATCATCATGGGCAGCCGCGGCCAAGGCGGCGTGAAGGGTTACCTGGGCAGCGTCAGCTACGCCGTGGTGCAGGGCTCGCCCGTTGCCGTGCTCATTGCGAAGGACACTCCGGAACTGAAGAAGGCGAACGCATAACACCATGGCTCAGGAAAAACTCTGGACGAAGGATTTCGTCTTAGGGGCGGGCGTCAATTTCGCCATCATGACCAACTATTACTGCCTGATGGTCGTTGTGGCCGACTACGCCATGAAGCAGTACGGCTCCCCCGCCTCGGTGGCCGGCCTGGCCGCGAGCATCTTCATCATCGGCGCGCTGGTGTCGCGCATCGTCACCGGCGGCATCATGGATCGCGTGGGGCGCAAGCGGCTGCTGCTCGTCGTCTCGGTGCTGGAAGTCGTGTTCTCGGCGCTGTATTTGGTGGGGCTCGACCTTGCGGTTCTGTTCGTGCTGCGCTTCTTCCACGGCTTTTGCTATGGCGCCGGGTCCACCACGGTGGGCACCATCGTCACCTCCATCGTGCCGAACTCGCGCAAGGGCGAGGGCATCGGCTACTATATGCTCTCGGTCACCGTCGGTGCGGCGGTCGGCCCGTTTCTGGGAATGTTCCTCACGCAGGTGGCGGGCTATCAGCTCCTGTTTGCGGCGGCGACGCTCATCGCGGTGTTCAATTTGGTGTCGGTCATGCTGCTGAAGGTTCCCGAGGGGCGTCGCTCCTCGCATGCCGCTGCGGCGGCGAAGGCGGCACGCGTGCACAAGCACAAGTTCGGCCTGAAGGACTTCCTCGAGTTCTCCATCATGCCGCTGTCTTCGACCTGCGCGGTGCTGTACTTCTGCTACTCCAGCCTGCTGACGTTCCTGACGCCGTTTTCCGCGGAAGCCGGGCTTGAGACCGCGAGCAGCTTCTTCTTCGTCGTATACGCCATCGCCACGTTCGCGACCAGGCCGTTCACCGGCAGACTGTTCGACACGAAGGGCGACAAGTACGTGATGATCCCCTCGTTCGTGTCGTTCGTGGTGGGCATGGCGCTGCTTTCTACCGTGCACCACCCCGTCGCCATGCTGGTGGCGGCGGCGCTGCTGGGCTTCGGCGTGGGAACTATCCAGTCGAGCGCGCTGGCGCTGTGCGTGCGCATGGCCCCCGACAGCCGCATCGCCCTGGCGAACAGCACGTTCTACATGTTCCTGGACGTGGGCGTGGGCATCGGCCCCTTGGTGCTCGGCGCCGTAGAGCCGGTGTTGGGCTACCGCGGCCTGTTCATGAGCATGTCGGTCGTGGCGGTGCTGGCAATGATCGGCTACCTCGTGGTCGGCCGCAAAGGCGGCACCATGCGCAAACTGCTCGCGGAGAATTAGGGCGCACATCAACCCGGAAAAACCGTCACGTCTCATCGCCGTTGACCCCTGATGAGAACATGGGCGGCGAAGCGTTTGCCTCTTTACGCTTCCACTAGTGCGGTGGAGCCGGAGCGGGTTTTCTTGACGATGATCTTCTTCGAGATGTTCGCCTTCAGGTCCTCGACGTGGCTGATGATGCCCACGAGTTTCGTGCCGCCGGAAAGGTCGGACAGCAGGCTGATGGCCCCGCCGAGCGCGGCCTGATCGAGCGAGCCGAAGCCCTCGTCGACGAACATGGTGTCGAACTCCAGGCCGCCGGCGTGCTCCTGCACGATGTCGGAAAGCCCCAGCGCCAGGCACAGCGACGCCTCGAACGACTCGCCGCCGGAAAGCGACGACGCGTCGCGCGCGCGGCCGGTGAAGCTGTCGATGACGTAGAGCCCCAGGCCCGCCTTCGCGTTGCCCGAGCCGCCGTCGGCACGCATGAGCTCGAATTGGCCGCTCGTGAGCATGCGCAGGCGCTCGTTGGCCGCCGCGATGACGCGGTCGAAGTAAATGGCCTGCACGTAAGCCTCGAAGCGGATCTTCGTCGCGCCGGTGCGCGTGCCGGCCGCCACGTCGGCGAGATCGCGCACGTTGCCCCAGCGACGATCCACGTCGTCCGCTCGGCGCAAAATGGTTGCAAGACGCTCGCAGCAGCGTCTGTTCGACTCTAAGCGCACCTTGACCGTCGAATGCTCCTGCGAGGCCTGCGAACCCTGCCGCTCCAGCTCGGCAAGCTTTTGCCGAGCGGCCGCAAGGTCAAGCTCGGGAAGGGCCGCGATCTGCTTTTGCTTTTCCTCCAGAAGCTGCTGCTTCGCGGAGCGGTCGGCCTTGTTGGCCGCGACGGCCCGCTCCGCCGCGTCGCGGGCGCGCTTGAGCGCGTCAGCTTGGGCACGCTGGGCACGCGCTTCGGCCTGGGCGGCTTCGAAGGAGGGAAACTCCAGGTCGGCCGATAGCTGCTTGAGCGACGCCTCGGCAACGGACGCGCGCTGCTGCGCCTCGTTCGCCGCCACCTCGGCCGCGCGGAAGGCGTCGTCGGCCTTCTGACGGCGAGCGGCGGCCTCATCGAGCTGCTTCGACAGGCTGGCGAACTCCCGCGCCGCGGCCTGCGCGTTGTTGGCATGCGTCCGCGCGACCGTATGCGCGTCACGCGCCGCGGCGTGGGCGGTCGCAAGCGCCGCTTCGTCGCCGCTGGCCTGCTCGAAGTCGACGAGCGCTTGCTGTCGCTCGTCGAGCGTCGCCTTCAAGCGCGCGGCGTCGCGTGAACACGCGGCGGCAACGTCGCGCGAGCGCTTTTGCGTGGCATCGGCGGCGTCGATCTGCGCGTCGGTGGGCACGTCGGCCATTTCCGCAGCCGGCGCAGGGTGATCGGGCGAACCGCACACCGGGCATGGCTCGCCCGCCTGCAGCTCGAGCGCGAGCACGCCCGCCCGACCCGCGCGCTGCAGGCGCTGCAAGCGTTGGAAGGTTGCGTTGTCGCGCTCGTGCGCCACCTCGGCTTCAGCCAGTTCGGCTACCTTTTTCGCATAGGGAGCCTGCGCCGCGGCAGCCGCCTTCGCAAGATTCGCGTGCTTGGCAAGCGCTTCCTGCGCCTCCTTCACGGCACGCTCCGCCTCCTTGAAGTCGGCCTGCGCCTGCGCGAGACGCACGTCAGCGCCCTGCAGCTTGTCGCGACGCGGCTCGAGGTCCGCAACGGCCGCATCGGCGCGTGCAAGCTCCGCCTGCGCGGCGGTTTGGCGTTCCTTCGCCGTGCGCAGCTGCGCGGCCGCGGCCTTCGATTCGGACTGAACGCGCTGCAGCTTCTGATACTTCGGCAGCGTCCCCTCGATGACGGCGGCACGCGCCGACGCCGCGCGATACTCCTCGTCGTGGGCGCACTGCGCCGCGAACGCCTCTTCGAGTTTCGGAAGCGCCTCGTCAAGGGCCGCGAGCGCCTGGGCGAGCGCGGCGCGCTGCTTCTCGAGCTCCGGCCGCTGTTCGGCTTGCGTGAGCGTCGCCTTCGCATCGGCCCACTCCTTGCGCAGCGCGCCAACGCGCCCCTCAAGTTGCTTGCATCTAGGTTCATCAGCGGAAATAAGCTCTTGCAGGGCAACCAATAACGGCTCCCCCACACGCAAGCCGTCGCGCTGCCTATCCGCAAGCTCCTGCGCACGCGGGTCGCCTGCCGGGAAGACCGCCTGATTCGCGATGGCCGCGGTTTCGGCCTTCAGCTGCCCGTTTTCCTTCTCCAACGTGCGGGCGGCCTCGCCGAGCTTCTTCTGCAGGTCCTCGAAGCGCTGCGTGCCGAACAGCTTGCGGAAGATGGTTTCGCGCATGGCCGTGTCGGCGGTGAGCAGGGTGCGGAATTCTCCCTGCGCGAGCATGACGATCTGCTTGAACTGGCCCGCGTCGATGCCGAGCAGCTCCTCGACGCGGGCGTTGACGGCCCGGGTGCCGCTGATGCAACTGCCGTCGGGCAGCGTCAGCTCGGCATTGGACGCCTGGTGCGTGAAGCCGTCGCCGCGCTTCTTCGCCCGGTCGTAATCGGGGTTGCGCTTGACGGCGTAGGTGTTCCCGCGATACGAAAACACCAGTTCAACGAAGGTGCTCGCGTCGGGTGCGGCGAAATCGCTGCGCAGGGTGGAGGTGGAGCGCGCGCCGTTTTTGCTGTTGCCGCTCGCCTCGCCGAACAGCGCGAAGGAAATGGCGTCGAAAATCATGGTCTTGCCCGCGCCGGTGTCGCCGCAGACCAGGTATACGCCCGCGGCGCCGAGCTGCGTGAAGTCGATGACGGTTTGACCGGCGTACGGGCCGAAAGCGGAAAGCGTCAGGGAGAGCGGCCTCATCGGACATCGCCCCCTTCCTGCTGGCGGGTTTCAGTTGGGGCGGGAGCCAAAGCAGAATCTGCATTCGCGGCGGCGGTTGAGGCTGCAGCGCCAGACGCGGCACCATTGGGGGCGGATGTGCTGTCAGCCCCACATGCCCCGCCATGTCCGTACGCAAATTCTTGCAGAAGTTTCTCCTGGTCATCGTTCATGTCGTTGCCGGTTTGCTCCCGATAGAACGACTTGAACAGCGCGACGATGTCCATCTCGTCGGGGTCGAGCGCCGCATGCGTTTCACGATGCGCAACGAGCGCCGTGGCGAACTCGTAGTCGAGCGCCATCACGTTCGGAAACGCGTCGCGCACGCGTGCCAAGGCGTCGAGCTGCGGCTTCTCGTCGGTTAGCGTGATATGCACGTAATCCTGAGCGGAATCGGCTGGGCCGCTCGGCACTGTGCCCATTTCGCCTCTCGACACGCTTCCTTCACCGGCATCGTAGAGCCCGACACCTTCGCCGAGCGCTCCAGACCTATCAGGCGTTGCCCCTGCGCCCGCACAGGCGGCGATCTCGGCCAACGAGCAGCGCACCTCGCGCATGTCGTGCAGCGGCACAAGCGGGATCATCCGCACGCCAACGCATTCGCCAACCGCCATTCCATCAGGCTTTACACCGATTTCCACCAGTACGGCGCTCTTGTTGTAGCGTGCCTCGCTGAACGAATACTTCAGAGGCGAGCCGGAATAGCGCACGGTGTCGCGCCCCACGCGCTGCGGGCGGTGCACATGTCCGAGCGCAACGTAGTCGAAGCGGTCGTACACCTCGAAGTCCACATTGTCCAAGCCGCCGAGCTTTATCTCGTCATCGGCGCGCTCGGGGGAAGTTCCGAACGCGGTAACCAGCTGATGCGACAGCACGACGTTGCGCTCGCCGGCGTCAATATCGCAGTTGGAAAGCGCCGCCGCGAGCGCCTTGCCGTAGCTGTCCCCAATCTCGGCTTCCGGGAAGAAACGACGCACGTCGCCCGGCTTCAGAAACGGCAGCAACCAGAAGGAAACGTCACCGAATTCGTCCTGCAGAACCACACGCTCGACTTGCCCCGCATAGACGGGCGGGAAGGAAACGCCCTCACGGGCAAGGAGCCGTTGCGCATACGCGATGCGTTCGGCGGAATCGTGATTGCCCGGCACGGCGAGCACACGCAGCCCCGCGGCGACCGCGCGCGTGAGGAAATCGTCGAACAGCGCCACGGCCTCGGCGGAGGGAGACGCCTTGTCGTAGATGTCGCCCGCAATAAGCAGCGCGCTCACCTGGTGCTTCGCGGCGATATCAAGTATCTGACCAAGAATGTGCCGCTGGTCCTCCAAAAGCGAGAACCCGTTCACCCGCTTCCCCACATGCAAATCGCCAACATGCAGAACCTTCATTGGCCGCTCCCTCCCCCGTCGACTTAAAACTGCACGTTGCCTACTTCCGAGAGGCGCAGTTTGGGATTGTGTTCAACGGCCCAGTTCACGTTCCAGGCGTTCGTGAACAGCAGCAGCTTGCCGCCGCGCATGTCCTCGACCAGCTTGGTGTCGCGCGTGATGCTCAGGCGCGACAGGTCCAGCTCATCGGGATCGTTCTCGATCCAGCGGATGTCGGTAAACGGCATGCCCTGACGACGGATTTCCACGTTGTATTCGTTGGCCAGGCGCGTTTCGAGCACATCGAGCTGCAGCACGCCCACCACGCCGGCGATGACGCTTTCCATGCCGAAGCCCGGCTCGCGGAAAATCTGCACGGCGCCTTCCTGCGCCAGCTCCTGCATGCCTTTGACGAACTGCTTGCGCTTGAGCGTATTCACCTGCGTGATGCGCGCGAAATGCTCCGGCGAAAACGTCGGGATGGGCGGGAACTGCACCTTGCGCTTCTCCGCGCACACCGTGTCGCCGATGGAGAACACGCCGGGATCGAACAGGCCCACGATGTCGCCCGCGTACGCCTCGTCGACGATCGAGCGGTCGTCGGCCATGAGCGACGTGCCCGTGGCCAGCTTCATCTTGCGTTCGCCCTGGGTGTGCCACGCATCCATGCCGCGTTCGAACTTGCCCGAGCAGATGCGCACGAACGCCACGCGGTCGCGGTGGTGCTTGTCCATGTTCGCCTGGATTTTGAACACGAAACCCGAGAAGGTCTCCGCGGTCGGCTCGACCTGCTCGTCGGAGAGCGTGTCGTTGTACGGAAGCGGCGCGGGGGCCAGGCGCAAAAACTCGTTGAGGAACGGCTCCACGCCGAAGTTCGTCAGCGCGCTGCCGAAGAACGCCGGCGTGAGCTTGCCGCAGCCGACGGCCTCGAGGTCGAGCTCGTCGCCCGCGCCGTCGAGAAGCTCGATGTCGTCGTTGAGGTTGGCGTGATTCTCCTCGCCGATGAGCTCGTCCATTTCAGGCGCGCCCAGCTCGGCCTCGATTTCCGCAACCTTCTTCGTGGAATTGCCGCGCCCGTCGCCGTCAAAGGCGATAACGCGCCGCGTCTGGCGGTCGAACACGCCGCGGAAGTTGCGGCCCGAGCCAATGGGCCAGTTCATCGGATAGGTGCCGATGCCGAGCACGTCCTCGATCTCCTCCATGAGCTCGAAGGGGTCGCGCGCGTCGCGGTCAAGCTTGTTCACGAACGTGAAAATGGGGATATGGCGCAGCGTGCAAGCCTTGAACAGCTTGATGGTCTGCGGCTCGACGCCCTTCGCGGCGTCGATGACCATGACCGCGGCGTCGGCGGCCATGAGCGTGCGGTAGGTATCTTCGGAAAAGTCCTGGTGGCCGGGGGTGTCGAGGATGTTCACGCACTTGCCGGCGTAGTTGAACTGCAGCACCGACGACGTGACGGAGATGCCGCGCTCCTTCTCGATGTCCATCCAGTCGGACACGGCGTGCTTGGCCGACGCCTTGCCCTTGACCGAGCCGGCCGTCTGGATGCTGCCTGAATAGAGCAGCAGCTTCTCGGTGAGCGTGGTTTTGCCGGCGTCGGGGTGCGAGATGATCGCGAACGTGCGGCGCGAGGATATTTCGTCTGAGATCGAAGGCATGCGTGCTGCCCTTTCCGTGTCCCCGCCGCGTGCGCGCTTGGGGCGCGGCGGCGAAGTTTTGATTGCGGGGTTGTTCGGTGCGCCTGCGTTTTCGTGCAAGCCTTGCAATTGTAGCGGCAAGCGCCCGCCACGTCGATAACCGCCAACAAGAACACGTCAACAGGCCATGAGAGGTCGGGGCCCAGGTCCAAGTTGTATTTCAGGCGAAATTCATAGGCGCGTGCGCAAGTGCGCGCAGCATAAAAAGCGCGAAGCACGCCACTTATTTCCCGAGCTGGTTACGCCTTTTGGCTGCAATTCTCCAGGTAGCGAAGGCCGCGAGGCTCAATATGCTGACGATGATTCCGGCGGTGAGGCCCGGGGTTTCGTAGCGCAGTTCCACCGCATGTTCGCCCGCACCGGTGTCGAGGGAGATCAGGCCATTGATGTCTTCGATGTCCGCCCGTTCGCCGTCGACGTACGCCGTCCAGCCTGTCGTGGCGGGAATCGTGAGCAGCAGCTTCGTCGAGCCGTCGGTCGTGAAGCTGCCCGCAATGTGGCCGTCTTCAAGCACATCGGGTTCGAAGGTCGTCTGTTGCATTTCGCCCAACAGGCCCTTGGCGCGCGCAAGATCGAGCGTGCGCGCCTCGAGCACGACGGGGGTCGCCGCAAACGCATCATCGCCGTCGGCGACGGAAAGCGAAACCGTCACGCGCTCCCCGGCAACACGCTCCCCCAGGTACATGAGGTTCGTGTCGCTCTCATAGCTGCGGGTCGTCTGCAGCAGCTCGCCATCGCAGAGCACCTCCGCACCAGCTGGCGCGGCCGCCACCCACAGATACAGCGGCCCGTCGGAGGTGACAGTCACCGTGAAGCTGCGCTGGACACCCGCAACGCGATCATCGGAAGAGTCCATCGCGGAAGCA
This sequence comes from Anaerovoracaceae bacterium, assembly GCA_963604235.1. Taxonomy (GTDB): domain Bacteria; phylum Actinomycetota; class Coriobacteriia; order Coriobacteriales; family Eggerthellaceae; genus Senegalimassilia. The sequence goes on from CAVCPR010000050.1 coordinate 10,427, forward strand.
TCGCCGCCAGCGGCATTCGCGCCGGAAACGCCTGCTGCGCTTTCGCCATCCACCGCGTTCACCTGCGCGGACGTATACAAGCCCGTGCAATCCTTGCCCGAAAGCATAGCGGCGAACAGCTCCTGGTTGTCGAAGGGGTCGCTCGTCCAGTCAACGCTCGCTGCCGCGGCTGGAATCGCATACCCGAAACCGAGCGCGAACGGATTGCGGTACAGCGCGGCGTCCACACCGTCACCGCCATCGGCCAACGTCACGGCGGAAATCTTCTCGCAGCCGGCTGGCTCGTCGTCATCGACCACCCAACCGACGCCGAGCAGCGAGTCGGTCAAAAACACGGGCGCATGGTACGTGGTGATGCCGCGCGAGCCCGGCAACAGGCAATACCCCAGGTTGCCGAGCAGTTCCTTCGTCGCCCCGTCGGCCGCCGAGCTGTAGTGCGACAGGCTGGAATCGCCGAGCGCCATGTATTCGCCCGTGGTCATCATGTCGGACAGCTTGTCCACAGGCGAGGTCGCCTCGGTGGTGCGCATCGCCCGCACGCTCGACGACGCGGCGTTCTCCATGCGCACGATACCTGCGCCGGAAGTCTCTTCCGCCTGCTCGTGCGCCTGCGAAAGGGCTGCGATATAGTCGCGGTACTGAGAAACGGAACTGGACGAATACCCATTCAAATCGGTAGCCGACAGCCCACGGACCGCCAAGCGCCCGCAGCCGACGGCGAGCGCCGCCGCAAGCACCAGGGTACCGGCGACGCGCAGCGCATCGGGCATCTTCCGCACAGCTTCAACGGTCCAGGCCGCGCAGACACACAACACCAGCAGGAACAGGAAGTAGTAACGCGGATTGTACGAATCGGCGCGCACAAACCCCGTCCATGCCATGTCAAGCGGCTTGAACAGGAATGACACGACGAACAGCGTGCCAACCGCCGCCAGCACCGCCTTCGCGCGGGCAGGAACGCCGGGCACCGCGAAGAACGCCTCGACCAGCACCAGCAGCGCCCATGGCACGGCGACGGCGTTCGTCGCGCCGGCGAAGTTGGCGGACGAATCAACCATCGCCTGCACAAGGGCCACCGGGCTCAGCACGCCCACGCCTTGGGCCAGCGTGGCGAAAAAGCCAGAATCCGAGCCAACGCCGGCGGCGGTTATCTGTTCGATGACGACCGGCAGGAACACGACGCAACTCGCACCCACGGCCAGCGCGAGGGTGGCGAGAAAACGCAGGACAAGGCGTCCGGTCGAGCGCGAGGTCGAACGCGCCGACCCCGCACACGCGACCCCAGCTGGCGAGCCGCCGGACAGGCCGCCGGCGGGCCCAACACCGCGCAACGCCAGCTCCGCGAGAAACCACACCACCGAAAACGCGCAGTTCATGTAGCCGACGTACCAGTTGCACACGATGCTTGCCGCGCACGACCAGAACAACACCGCCGGCCCTCCGCCGCGCACCAGGCAAAAGACGCCCCAGGCGACAAGCGGGGCAAGCGCCATACCGTCAAGCCACATGATGTTCAGCCCGTCGGTAAAGCTATACGCCGAAAGCGCGTAGGCACACCCGATGAGCGACAGCGCGACGCTGCGCCGCCCAAAGCGCTTCATAAGGAAGAACCCGCAGGTGAACGACGCGGCAACCAACTTCACGGGCGCGAGCAGGCTGAACAGCTTCGGTGAATCGGCAGGGTCGAAAAACGCTGCGAGCAGCGCCAACGGGCTGGACAGGTAGTAGGCGAACAGGCCGAACGTCGCGCCGCCAAGGCTTTTCGACAGCGAATAGCACACGCCGGCATCCCCGGTGAGCACGTTGTGATACCAGCCGTAAAACCCAACATACTGGATGGCTCCATCGCGCGCCACGAACATATGGTCGCCGAACGGATAGATGCCGCAGGTCGCCATCGACACGAGCAGCACAACCAGCGTCAGCGCCGGCCCCGCGGCGTAGGTCAGCGCCCGTCGGACACGCGCGGCGACGTCCACACGCGCCGCCGCGCTCACCTGCGTCTTCGCCGCTGCCGCGTCACGCTCGCGCGCGCCGCCCGCAACCCCGGCGCTCGCGGCGCCGGCGCCGCGCCCCGCATCTTCCCCGTTCAGCCTGTATCCCATTCCCGTTTTCCTCATTCGTCACCTGCACGCACGAAGGGCGGCCCCGAATCGAAGCCGCCCTTCGCATCAAAGCCCTTCTTTAGTGGCGGAAGTGGCGATGCCCGGTGAACACCATGGCGATGCCGTGCTCGTTGCACGCCTGGATGGACTCCTCGTCGCGGATGGAACCGCCCGGCTGGATGATGGCCGTCACGCCCCACTCGGCGAGCGTGTCCACGTTGTCACGGAACGGGAAGAACGCGTCGGAGGCGCATACGAGCCCCTCGGCCGGCACGCCCATGCGCTCGCATGCCTCGTGGGCGCGCTTGCACGCCAGCAGCGCGGAGTCGACGCGGTTGGGCTGACCCGGCCCCATGCCGATGCCGGCGTGGTCGCGCGACACCAGGATGGCGTTGGACTTCACGCCCTTGCACACCTTCCACGCGAACAAAAGCTCGTTCATCTCGGCATCCGTGGGCTTGCGGTCGGTCGGCACGGTGAAGGTCGCCGGATCCTCGCTCGCGCGGTCGACGTCCTGCACCAGCACGCCGCCGTCCACCGAGCGCACCTCGACGGCGCCGGGCGCCGACACGCCGCCGGTGGCGAGCACGCGCAGGTTCTTCTTCTGCTGCAGAAGCTCCAGGGCCTCAGGCTCGAAGTCGGGCGCGATGAGCACCTCCACGAACAGCTTGTAGTTGTTGATGCGGTCGACCATGTCCTTCGTGACGGTCTTGTTCGCGGCGATGATTCCGCCGTATGCGCTCTTCGGATCGCAGGCGAAGGCCTTGTCGAACGCCTGGGCGATGGTTGCGGCCGTCGCCGATCCGCAGGGGTTCTGGTGCTTCAAAATCACCACGGCCGGCTCGTCGAACTCGCGCACGAGCGACCAGCAGGCGTCGGTGTCGAGGATGTTGTTGTAGGACAGCTCCTTGCCGTTGAGCTGCTCGGCGTTGACCAGGCTGTGCTCGCCGGCGAACTCGGGCACGCGGTAGAACACGGCCTGCTGATGCGGGTTCTCGCCGTAGCGCAGGTCCTGCTGCTTCTCCATGTACAGCGCGCACTCGGGCGGGAATTCGCCGCCCTCGCCTTCCTCGCCGCTCTCGCAGCCGCAGTCGCAGCCCTCGCCGTGCGCGTGCTCTTCTGGCATGCCGCACAGCGCGCGGTAGCGGTTCAGATGCTCGGGCTCAAGCTGGTTGAACAGGTAGTCGGCGATGGCGCCGTCGTATTCGTTCGTGGTTTCGAACACCTCGTAGGCGAGCACCTGGCGCGTCTCGAGCGTGGTCGCGCCGTCGTTGGCGCGCATCTCGGCGAGGATGCCGTCGTAGGTTTCGGGGTCGGTCACCACGGCGACGCTCGCGAAGTTCTTCGCGGCGGAGCGCAGCATGGAGGGGCCGCCGATGTCGATGTTCTCGATGCAGGTGCCGAAGTCGGCGCCCGACTCGACCGTCTTCTCGAAGGCGTAGAGGTTCACGACCACCATGTCGATCATCTCGATGCCGTGCTCGGCCGCCTCGGCCATGTGCTGCGCGTTGTCGCGCTTGGCCAGAAGGCCGCCGTGCACCTTCGGGTGCAGGGTCTTCACGCGACCGTCCATCATCTCGGGGAAATTCGTCACCGCGTCGATGGGCGTGACCGGCACGCCGGCCTCGGCGATGACACGCGCGGTGCCTCCCGTCGAAATGATCTCGGCGCGGAACTCGTCATGCAGCGCGCGGGCGAACTCCACGACGCCCGTCTTGTCGGTGACCGACATCAGCACGCGCTTGACCTTGGGATCTGCCACTTCGAAACTCCTTCCGTAAGGATTTGTTTTGCTCATTGTATCCGCTTGCCCCGCGCACGGTGCGCCTCAAGTGCGGAAATGCTCGCAAGACGCACGGTTTGCGGTGGCGCGAGGGTTGGGGTGAGCCGAATGAAGCCCCGGGGCCCGACGCCGACGCCGACCTGGCCGTCCCCGCACCTCGCGGTCGGCCAGTGCCGCATAGCGCCCCTAGCGTCCCAGGCTGTCCTCGTGACGCTTTTGCGCCTCGGCGCTGTAGCGCTGCCGATAGCGCACGTCCACCAGCTCGCCGACGATGGAGATCGCCAGCTCGGCCGGGGTTTTCGCGCCGAATTTCAAACCGATGGGGCGCTTGATGCGCTCCCAGTCGGCCTCGGTGGCGCCGCGGGAAATCACCAGGTCATGCACCGTGGAGTTCTTCCCCTTGCAGCCCATCATGCCCACGTAGTGCACCCCGTGGCGCGTGGCCCACACGCAGCTTTCCGGGTCGAACATATGCCCGCGCGTGAGCACGCATACGTAGTCGGCGGCGTCTGGAGTCAGGTCGAACAGCCCGTCAAAGGTGCCGCCCTCAAGCAGGATGCGCTGCGCGTCGGGGAAGCGCGCCTCGGAGAGGTAGGCCGGGTCGTAGTCGACGACGGTGACGGCGAACCCCACATGCGCGGCGAGCGCGGACACCTCGGCGGCGGCGTCGGAAGCACCGAGCAGCCAGACGCGCACCTGGTCGAACAGCGGCACGGAAAGCCAGGTCAGGCCCTCGAACTGCTCGTTGTGCATGCTCGGGCCGCGCGTGGCGTCCTTCATCTGGAACACGTCGCGCGGACTCGGCGTACGCGCAGAGACGATTTCCTTGGCGTCATTGCAGAAGAAGACCATGCCGCGCCCGTCGGCTGAACCGACGTCGCCGTACTTCTTCGTCACCTCGTTGTCGGTGTTGGCCTGCGCGGCCGCAGCATCCCACACCACTTTAAAGCCCAGCCACGCAAGGTCGCCTTCTTCCATGGCGCGGGCGGCGCGCTCGAACGTGGGCGCGTCGTCGGCGGTCAGGCCCTCCGCGATCGCTGCCAGGCTTTCGGGCGCGACATGCGCGTTGCCAGTGAGCGCCTCGGCCGAAAAGCAGGGGAAGTCCTCGGGCGAAAGCTCGACCGCGCGCCCTGCACGCAGGTCGGAGGCAATGCCCAACAGCACATCCTTATGCATGCGAACCTTCTTTCTCCAGTGCCACATGCACCTTGCCGGCCGCATCGACGCTCACGCGACCTGCGGCAATCCAGCCGAGCACGCGCGGGTATAGTTCATGTTCCACCTCGTGGATGTGCGCCTCGAGCGAATCGAGCGTGTCGTCCTCGGCCACGCGCACCGGCTCCTGCGCCACAATGGGTCCCTTGTCGTAGTCCTCGTTGGCGAAATGCACGGTGACGCCCGTGACCTTCACGCCGGCCTTAAACGCATCAGCAATAGCGTGCGCGCCCTTGAACGAGGGCAGCAGCGCCGGATGCAGGTTCAACACGCGGTTCGGGAACGCGTCGAGCATGACGGGCGTGACCATGCGCATGTAGCCGGCCATGACGACGTATTCGGCGCCGGCGTCCTTGAGTGCGGCGACGATTTCCGCGTCCGCCGCGGCCGGGTCGGCATACTTGTCGCGGTTCATCACCAGCACCGGGATGTTCGCCGCCTGCGCACGCTTAATGCCGTACGCGTCGGGGCGCGAGGAAACCACCTGCACGACCTCGACGGGCAGGCCCCGCCCCGCCGCATCGATAATGGCCTGGAAATTCGTGCCGCTGCCGGACAGCAGCACCCCCACCTTGAGTTTGTCAGCCACAGCAACCCTTTCGTCGTAAGCGAATACGCACGTATGCGATATAGGAATCTCGCAGCATCGCGTTAGCGACAGCATGTTTCCTATCCACCTCGTTAGGTTGATAAGTATAGGCACAAGCGGCAGGGACAAAAGCAGCCATACGCAAGGAGCATCAAGTATTCAGGGTGGCGCTTGGCCGCGGATGACGGCAACAATCTACTTCTTGTAAATATCTCGACGGTGTCCCACCTCAATCGCGAGGACCACCAGTTCATCGTCGCGGATATCGCAAAGTACCCGATAGTCACCGATCCGATACCGCCACTCACCCGAATGATTTGACACCAACCCTTTGCCGTGAACGCGCGGATCCTCGCAACCATCGATGTTCTTAAGCAACCAGGACACGATAACGCGACGCACTCCGGCATCCATCTTCGAAAGTTGTTTGTCGGCGCGCTTGGAGAACTCAAGACGCCACATGCTACAGGTACTTCTTCGCGATATCGGAAGCGGAAATAGTCATCGGGTCGGAATCGAACTCGGCCTTCGCCTCATTCCAAGCCTGTAAATCAAGCTCGTCTTCAATGCGCTCAAGCGCGCAACGGCGCATGAATTCGGACACGGAAGTTCCGAAGGTCTTCGCGTAGTCCGAAATAAGCTGTTTCTCGCCGTCGTTCAAGCGAATAGTCATTGTCGCGCTTGCCATGAGAGCCTCCCGTCACTAGATGTAAGACATTGTAACACAGTTTTGCTCACGGCTACATCGTTATCGGCCGGGGGACAACATTTCCCCCGGCCGGCTCCGGCCTGCATGGAAACAGGAGGCGGCTTCGATGCTTTTATACTGCGCGAGCTCTCGCTCACACCTACGAAATACCTGTTCAACAGTATAAAGCTTTCAGCAGGAATTCATAGGGTTAAGCGAGAGCTCAGCGATTATCAGAGAGCGCCGAAGGCGCAACGCTTTTCCGGATAAGGCTCTGGGAAACGGCCTTACAGCTGTGCGAAGGCCTGCTCGAAGTCGGCGATCAGGTCGTCGGCGTCCTCGAGACCCGCCGAGAAGCGGATCAGGCCGTCGGAGATGCCCATTTCAGCGCGTACCTCGGGAGACACGTTGTGGTGCGTCATGCTCGCCGGATGCTGGATGAGCGACGCGGGGTCGCCGAGGCTCACGGCGATGTGCGAAACCTTGAGCGCGTTGAGCAGCTTCTTGCCGGCCTCGAAGCTCGAAAGCCCGTTGACGTCGTCGGCCAGCTCGAAGGACAGGATGCCCGTGCCCATGCCGTTCATCTGGGTCTTCACCAGCTCGTGATACGGCGAGCTTTCCAGGCCGGGGTACAGCACGCGCTTGACGCACGGCACGCTCTCCAGGTAGCGGGCGACGGCCAGCGCGTTGGCGCAGTGGCGCTCGACGCGCAGGCCGAGCGTCTGCAGGCCGCGGATGATCAGAAACGCGTCGAAGGGAGCGCAGATGGCGCCGCTGACCTTCGTCACGCCGATGTCGCGAATCTTCGCCACGTCGTCGGCCGAGCCGACCACGACGCCCGCGATGACGTCGCCATGGCCGTTGAGGTACTTCGTCACGCTGTGCACGACGATGTCGGCGCCGCAGGCGATCGGGCGCTGGACCGGCGGCGGCGCGAACGTGTTGTCCACGACGACGCGGATGTTCTCGCCGGCTGCACGCTTGACGGCGGCGATGTCGGTCACCTTCATGAGCGGGTTCGTCGGCGTCTCGAAGTAGATCATCTTCGTGTTCGGCTTGACAGCCGCCTTGACCGCCTCGATGTCGGCGGTGTCGACCGGCGTCACCTCGATGCCGAACTTCGGCAGCGTGTCGCGGATCACCACGTTGGTGCAGCCGTACACGCAGTCGCCGACGATGATGTGGTCGCCCGCCTCGAGCAGCGTGAGCACCACCGAGCTGATGGCGCCCATGCCGCTGCCGGCCGCGACGCAATCCTCGCCGCCCTCAAGCGCGGCAACCTTCAGCTCGAGCGTGCGGCGCGTGGGGTTCCCGCCGCGCGAATACACGTAACCGGCCTTCTTGCCGTCGAACTTGTCCATACCGTCCTCGACGTCATCGAAGCAAAACGTCGAAGTCTGGTAGATCGGCGTCGCCAGCGCGCCGAATGCCGGGTCAGGTTCCTGACCTGCATGGATGGCGCGGGTCATAAATCCCGCATTGTCCAGATAGCTCGTATCCATGTCTCTCCTTGCTTGTATTTCCTATTTCGAATCAACGGCGAACGCGTCGCTTGCGCGGAACGCGTCGCCCGCTGGGAGCGCCGCGCCTCCGCGTGGCGCAGCTTCCGCAACCCGAACCGCCGCGCAAACCACGGCCTGCCGCCGGCCTTTCCGGCGCAACTCGGGCGCCTACAGCCCGAACAGCGCCTCGAACGCCCGCGCATACCGCGCCTGGCAATCAGCATCCTCGCCGATGAATTCCCCATCGTCGACATAGCGCCGCAG
>CAVCPR010000051.1:0-18455 GCA_963604235.1 Anaerovoracaceae bacterium
TGAGCTTGCGCTCAGCCCTACGAATTTCTGCAGCGACAACACCTCCGAAGAGCATTGCTGTATTTCTTTTCTCGACAGAAACCTCGCCATCAAAGCCAAAGGCCACCGGCAAAATCGCCGGTGGCCTTCGTATTCGCCGGAAGCGTAATCGAGTAGCAACCCTCTACTTGGTCGCGTATCCGTCCGGGTTGGTGGACTGCCAACGCCAGCTGTCGGCGCACATGCGATCCAGGTCATACTGCGCGGTCCAGCCCAGCTCGTCTGCGGCCTTGTTGCAGGCCGCATAGTTCGTGGCGATGTCGCCCGCGCGGCGCGGCTTCACCTCGTAGGGGATCTCATGGCCGCAGGCCTTCTCGAAGGCGTGCACGACGTCGAGCACGCTCGAGCCCTTGCCGGTGCCCAGGTTGAAGATGCCCACGCCGCGACGGCTGCCGTCCTCGGCCGCCTCGCCGGCGATCGACCCGATGCCGATGGCCTTACCGGTGCCGACCTTGCCGCCCATCCAGTTGAGTGCCGCAACATGGCCGCGCGCCAGGTCGACGACGTGGATGTAGTCGCGCACGCCCGTGCCGTCGGGGGTGGGGTAGTCGTCGCCGAACACGCCGACGCAGGCGAGCTTGCCGACGGCCACCTGCGCAACGTAGGGCAGCAGGTTGTTCGGGATGCCCTTGGGGTCCTCGCCGATAAGCCCGCTCTCGTGCGCGCCGATGGGGTTGAAGTAGCGCAGCAGCACGACGTTCCACTCGTTGTCGCCGACGTACAGGTCGCTGAGCACCTGCTCGAGCATGCTCTTCGTCCAACCGTAGGGGTTGGTGCAGTCGTGCTTGGGGCACTCCTCGGTGATCGGGATGAACTCGGGCTCGCCATACACGGTGGCGGAGCTGGAGAACACGATGTTCTTCACGTCGTGGGCGCGCGCGACGTCGCACAGCACCAGCGTGCCGGCGATGTTGTTCCAGTAGTACTCCAGCGGCTTCTGCACGCTTTCGCCGACGGCCTTGAAGCCGGCGAAATGGATGATCGCATCGATGTCGTTCTCTTCGAAGATGCTGGTCAGGGCGGCGCGGTCGAGGATGTTCGCCTGATAGAAGCGCAGCTGGGCGTCGTCGGCGGAAAGCCCGCAGATGGTGCGGATGCGCTCGACGGCGACTTCGCTCGAGTTGCTCAGGTCGTCAACGATGACCACGCGGTAGCCGTTTTGGATCAGCTCGACGCACGTGTGGCTGCCGATGAAGCCGGCGCCTCCGGTGACCAGGATGGTCAGCTCATCATGTTCCTTGGCGAGTCCCTTGTTAGCCATGAGGGTTCCTTCCCGGGAGTGTTTCGTTGGTTTTCGCGACGCGCGAAGGCATCGTATGCGCTCATAGTAGCAGCATGCCAGGTCAGCGATGGTAAAGATTGCGAAAGGAACACGCCGCCGCGTCTCGAGCGCCCTCCCGCCCGGCATCCGCTCTACGCTTATGACGGTGAGCGCATCGTTGACTGCGCTGGGGACATGCGGACGCGGCCAGTTGTGGAGAGGCGTGTCGCTCTTCCGGTCGTACGGTTCGCCCCGCTCGCCGACTCCCGCAAAAAATCCTGCCGAATTTCGAAGATTATCCTTGACGCAGAATAACAACTCCCGTAAAGTATTCCCCGTCAGAGATAACGTCCCTCAAGTTATTTCTCCTCGTTTCACTCGTCCGACCAAAGGCCGCATCCCCCGCGGCCTTTGGTCGTATAAGGGCGGGAAACAAAAAGAGCCGCCCGGCATCCCCCGCCGAGCGGCTTTCTTGTGTCGGATTCCTCTAGCGCTCCCCAGTAAGGGTCGGTCTCGGCGCGAAACCTCGCAACCGCGTTAACCCCAACGACTCGTTAAACTTCGCAACAAAAAATCGTAGGTGCGAACGCAAGTTCGCACAGCCCAAAAGCGCGAAGCGCATCACTGATTTCACGCAACGCCCTACGCCCCAAATTTCGGCAGCTTCTTCAAAAGCGCCCACGCAATCTGCTTGTCCGAATCCTTCTCCAGCATCTCCTCGAAATCGAGGAAGGCGACGCAGGTCCTGCCGAGCAGCCGCGACGGCTTGCCCGACGGCACGCTGCATTTGTATGCCTGCCCCAAAAGCGCCGCGGCCTTCCCGTCGGTCGCCACGATGCAGGTCGGGTCGATCCCCTCAATAAGCACGAACAGGGCATTGCCTTCAAGCCCGCCGACGGTGGCGAACGTGCAGGCGCCTTCGCCGTACCCGAGTGCCTTCGCCGAGCTTTCCAGCGCCCCGCGCGCCTTGTCGCCCAGCACCTCGCCGCCGACGCACAGGACGAGCCCCGCCCGCGCCCCGCTCAGCTGTTCCGCAAACAATTCCCAGGTTTCATCAAGTGCGACCTCGTATTTGTTACTACTCATCGATTTTTTCACACTCGCTCTTGCAGTTGGATGACCATCGCCGTATAACTCATGATAGCAAGAACGGCGACAAGCGCGGCGCAGGCTTTCCTGCAGTGCGGCGCACGCCCGAAAATCGAAGGAAAGAGGAAATCATGTGCACCAACGGCATCAACACCGGCCAGTTCGAAATGATGATCGAGCAGATCGACGACCATTTGAAGCTTGAGCGCCGCTGGGCCCATACGCTCGGCCACAAGGCGGGGGATGCCGGCTACGCGACCGTTTCCGAGAAGCTGCACGAGGCGCAGGCATTGATCGACGACGTGCGCGCGCTGCTCGACGAGGCCAAGGACGCGCTGGAGGACGATGCGCAGTCCGCCGGCGGCGTGACCGTGGAACTGGTGTAGCGGGCACCCATGAGCAACGGCCTTATGAGGTTCTCGGTCGCCATGCCCGAGGATTTGCTCGTCAGGTTCGACGAGCTGGTGGCGCGCCGCGGCCTGGCGAAAAATCGCAGCGAGGTGGTACGCGACCTGGTGCGCGACGCCCTGGTCGAGGACGACTGCGCCGTGCCCGGGCAGGAGGTGGCCGGCACGCTCACCATCGTGTTCGATCACCACGCGGGCGATCTGCAGGAAAAGCTGCACGCCATCCAGCACGACTACTTCAGCAACATCGTCTCCACCATGCACGTGCATCTCGACGCGCATATGTGCCTGGAGATCATCGTGCTGCGCGGCGAGACGGGGCTGGTACAGAGCATCGCGGACCTCATTTTGGGGACAAAGGGCGTGCAGAACGGGAAACTGGTGTTGACGACGACGCAACCGTCGGCGTAGACGGTTCGTGAGGAGGATTTTCGTGGACGAAACGGTGATGCTCGGGCACGGCAGCGGCGGAACCATGATGAAGCGGATCATCGACGAGGTGTTCTTCGCGGCCTATGCGGGCGACGAATTGCTGCGCGGCGACGATGCGGCGGTGCTTCCGGCCCCCGCCGCGGGCGAGCGCCTTGCGTTCTCGACGGACAGCTTCGTCGTGACGCCGCATTTCTTCCCGGGCGGAGACATCGGGCGCCTCGCCGTGTGCGGCACGGTCAACGACGTGGCCACCAGCGGGGCCAAGCCGCTCTACCTCAGCTGCGGCTTCATCCTCGAGGAAGGGTTTCCCGTCAGCGACCTCAAGCGCATCTGCGCCAGCATGGCCGAGGTTGCGCGCGAAGCGGGGGTGCGCCTGGTCACGGGCGACACGAAGGTGGTCAATCGCGGGCATGGCGACGGCGTCTACATCAACACCGCCGGTGTCGGCGTGCTTCCCGAAGGGGTCAACCTTGGGGGCGCCCAATGCCGTCCGGGAGACAAAGTCCTGGTCAGCGGAACGTTAGGCGATCACGGCATCACCATCATGAGCTGCCGCGAATCCCTTTCATTCAAGGCCGACCTGCAAAGCGACGCGGCCCCGCTCAACCACCTCATCGCCGACGTCATGGCGGCGGCGCCCGGCACGCGCTGCTTCCGCGACCCAACCCGCGGCGGCCTCGCCTCGACGCTCAACGAGCTGGCGGCGCAGTCCGGCACCGACATCACCGTCGACGAGGACGCGGTCCCGGTGAAGCCGGCGGTCCAGGGCGCGTGCGACATGCTCGGCTACGACGTGCTGCAGGTGGCCAACGAGGGCAAGATGGTGTGCGTGGTCGCGCCCGAGGACGCCGACGCGGCGTTGGCGGCAATGCGCGCGAATGCCTATGGCGCGGATGCGGCGATCATCGGCGAGGTTTCCGCGATGCGCCCCGACCGCGGCTCGAAGGTGTTTTTGCGCACGGCGTTCGGCGGCACGCGCATCCTGGACATGCTGGTGGGCGAGCAGTTGCCGCGCATTTGCTAGCGTTTGCGACGGGTTTTCGCGCGCTTGCGCATGCACTCGACCGCTCCTCGACCCACCTCTCGGTATTTCGTTGATTCGTCTTGCAATCAACCTCTTTAGTGGTATTGTGCGGGCATTGTTTAATTGGGGTAGAACCCGGTAGCATTTTTCGCCGGGTTATAAGACGAGAAGGAGTTACCATGGCTCATCCGGTTATCGAGACTGACGAGTGCATCGGCTGCGGCATCTGCGTTGACGCGTGCCCGCAGGAGGTTCTGGAAGTGAACGGCGGCGTCGTCGAGGCCGTGAACGAGGAAAACTGCATCGCCTGCGGCGACTGCGTCGAGGAGTGCCCCATGGGCGCCATCCCCGAGGTCGTTGAGGAATAGTTCTCCGCTCAAACAGTTCGACCAAGAACAAAACGAGGCCCCTACCTATATATAGGTAGGGGCCTCGTCGCGTGTGGGGCCGGGAGCTGCGAGGGGCTTCGCTTTAGGCCATCTTCTCAAGCTCCGCCTGCGACTCGTCGTAGGGTACCCAGCCTTCCGGCAGGTCCGCATACGAATCGGCGTGGCATTCGGTGCAGTACAGCGTGGAGGCGCGGTGAGCCTTGTGGCAGGTAGTGCATGCGACCTCGCCATGGCGCATGGAGTGCGGGTTGCGAGCGCGGTCGCTCGTCATCTCGACCAAGTCATCGCGCGTGATGTTGTGGCAGCTTTCGTTCAAGCAGAACGAGTCGGCCTCGGTTCCGCGCGCCGCGGTCAGTTGGCTGGTGGTGCGCTCACTCAGCACGCCGCCGTACGTGGCGTTGGCCGTTAACTCGTATCCGCCGCTCACCCATTCCATGCCCTCGGTGATCTGCTCGCCGATTTCGGGCGTATGGCAGCTCAGGCACGTCGCATCGGCGTCGACGCGATGCACGGGCGCGAGCATGCAGCTCGCATCGTCCACCGTGTTGCCCCACTTGTCCGTGGCCGCCTGCCCGGGCGTCGCTTCGTACGTCGGCAGATACGGGTCCATGGGGCTGTGGCAAATGGCGTTGCAGAAGCTCGGCTGCTCGTGCCAAGTCCAAAATCCCGCGCCGGCAACGGCAGCCACGACAACGACCACGCCCACCGCGATGGGCCAGCGGCGCCTGTGCTTCTTGGGACTTGCGGCGGCTTTGCCGGCCGCCTTGCTCTCGGCGGTCCCGCCCGCGGTCTCTTCGATTGCCGCCTCGTCTTTCTTGGATTCCATTCGTTCCCTCCTTCTTTCGCTGAAGCCTTGGCGTGCATCGAGCATACGTGCCCCTGCGTACGCCCGGTATCACCCTAAATGGAGGAAAGCCTGGTCACGTATCCACCTTTTCGGCTAAACTGCGTGCTTGACGCGTTCCCCGCGAAAGCGGCGGGGCTTGGATGCAAGGAGGGGCGGGCTTTAATGGGCGAATCGACCAAGGCGACGGCAGTCGTGCGCCGCACGTGGGTTTTGGCGGCGGCGGTGCTCGGCTTCGCGCTGTTCCTGTCGGCTGTGTGGACGGCACGTAACGAAACCTCGCTCGTTCCCGACGTCACGCTGTATGCGGCGCGTTTCGTGAAAGCCGTCGGCTGCTTCGCCTTGGCGCTCGCATTGCGACGCAGCATCACGTCGGTGCGCAAGCTGTTCGTCGGCGGTGCGGCGCTTACGGTTGCGCATATCGCGGCATATGCGGCCATGTATGCGCTTGGCTCGGACACGCAGGAATTCCAGGCGCTCAGCGTGCTGTCGGGCGTGTTTGCGGGCTTGGGCGAAGTGGCCGTCATTCTATTGTTTGCGCACCTGTTCTCGACATACGCCCCGCGCCTGTCCGCCGTGCTCATCCCGGCCGGGTACTTGCTGAACGAGATTTTCTACTGCGCCACCTTGTATATGTCGTCGGATATGCTGTTGGTGCTGCGCCCCGCGTGCAAGGTGCTCGGCATTGCGCTGCTGCTGTGGTGCTTGGTGCGGAAATCGCGCACGCCGCTGGCCGATGACGAATACCCCATGCAGTACGGCATGTCCACGAAGACGAGCGTCGAGCCGCTTTCGCGCTTTCTCTCAAGCGGCCACGATTGGGTGCTCATCCTCACGAGCGCCATGCTGTTCCCGCTTATGTTCGCCCTCGTCGCGCAGGTGAATTCCAGCGCGGGCGCAAACTCCGGCCTCTACGACGTCATGAACGAGTTCTTCGCCATCGCCCTCATCGCGTGTTTGGTGTGGTACGGCGCCAGCCGTAAGGCGCGCATCTCGTTTTCCGATGTGCTGTACCTGTCGTTGCCGCTGTTCGCCACGGGATGCATGCTGCTGCCGGCGCTGTGGCTGGCGGGAAACCCCCTTGCCGGCTTGCTGGTGAAGTGCGGCTATACGGTGAATCAGGTGCTGTTCTGGGTGCTTTTGGCGCACAAGAGCCATGACAACTTGCAGCACACCTATTTCTACTTCGGCTTGTTCTACGGTCTGTACGAGCTGTTCACGGCGGGCGGTCGCCTCGCCATGTCGTGGCTGTACTCCACGAATGGCGTCACGTACGAGTTCGTGTCGAACCTCTCGCTGTTCTGCCTGTGGTTGCTGGCCATGTACGGCCTGGTGTTCTTCGCGCTCATGCGTCGCCACGACGCGAAGCATGCGGGACAGGGGTGCACGGCGGGGGCGAGTGCGGCGAACGCGGGCGTGGGGGCGAGTACGTTCTCGGCAGCCGAGGGCGTGCCGGTTGCGGAGGGCGAATCGACTGCGCCGGACTCGAAGGCGGTGGTTGACGCCGCGTCATCCGCCGCGCCGCCATCCGGCCTTGCGGCATCGGCGCCGGCCGCGAACGCGCAAGCGCCGCAGCTTCTCGCGCCGTCCGCCCCGCCCGACCCTATCCCGGCGGTCGACGGCTTCGCGGCGCAGCTCGAACGCTTCTGCGGCCAGTACGAGCTGAGCGCCCGCGAGCGCGAGATCCTGGTGGAAACCATCCATGGCTACAGCATGGAGAACATCGGCAAGCGCCTGTATATCTCGCGTGAAACGGTGAAAACCCACCTGCGCCACATCTACCGCAAGGCGAATGTGGGCGGCAAGCAAGAGTTGCTCGCCCTTATTGACGACTTGCGATAACCCCAGCTCATGAGCCAACACTAACCAGTTTGGGGGATAGCGTGGCGCAGGTATCCCTGCTCGGGGTGATGCGCGCGGGCTCCTTTCGCCGGTAGGCTTGCAGCCAACGAACCTACCGGAGGAAGGATGGAACATGCAGAAGCAATCTGGTTTGACGCGTCGCGGCTTTTTGACCTTGGGAGGCATGGCGGCGCTCGGTGGCGCGTCGGTCATGGCGGGTTGCGCCCCGCAGGTGCAGCAGGCAGCCGAGGCGGGAACCTCCGCCGCGAAGCCTAAAACCTCGCCGAGCGAATCGTGGGCCGCAACGTACGACGTCATCGTGGTGGGCGCGGGCATCGCGGGCCTGACCGCCGCCATCACCATTGCGCGTGAAGGCAAGGGAGCCACGTGCCTGCTCGTTGAAAAGGGTGCGCAGGCTTCGGGCTGCTCCCCGGTCTGCGCGGGAGACTTCCTGGGTCGCGACGACGAGAGCCCCTATCCCGTGCAGTATCTGAAGGACATGGCGAAAACCAGCCTGGGGCCCTCGGTGCCCGACGACGTGCTCGAGGCGTTTTGCGACGGCATCAACGAGAACCTGGAATGGGTGCTCTCGCTCGGCTGCACCATCGACCAGTTCGCCACGAAGCGCACGGTGTATTCCGATCGCGGCAAGGCCGAGTACCGCGAATTCGACAGCTGGGCGGCTCCTGAATACGAGTTCAACGTGAAGAACCCCGCCCCGTTCAACCACCTGCATACGTTCTTGAATCATGTGTGCTCGACCGACTGCACCGACAAGGTGACCATGAAGTTCGGCACGCCCATGGAAGACTTGGTGCAAGATGACAGCGGTCGCATCACCGGCGTGGTTGCCGGCGGCAAATCGTATAGGGCGAACAAGGGCGTCATCATGTGCTGCGGCGGTTACGAGCACAACAAGGAATTCCTCGAGGGTTTCTGCGGCGTGGGCAACGCCGTATCGTTCGCCATGGACGGCAACACCGGCGACGGCCATATCCTGGCGGCGAAGTGCGGCGCCGATTTCTGGCACATGCACAACGCGGCGGGCTTCTGGATGGCCGGGCGCGACCTGGAAAACACGCACTTCTCCAACAATGCGCTGACCAGCCACAAGTTCAAGTGTTACGGCATCACCGTGGCGAAGAACGGCCGCCGCTTCTACATGGACTGGGACGGCCATAAGTCGCTCGACACCTACAACGACCAGTTCACGCCCGGCGATTTGAGCCGTCACGTGGGCAGTCGTCACGGCGTCATGCAGTTCGGCGGCGAATGGGCGCACCTGCCCATGCCATCCATCGGGTGGTTCGTGTTCGATCAGGATGCATACCCGAAGGCGTTCGATTTCAAGGAGGCCGCAACCGACGACCCGGTCGCCGACGGCTGGCTGTACCGCGCCGACACCATCGAGGAGCTCGCGGAGAAGATGGAAGTGCCGGCCGACGAGCTCAAGGCGACGGTGGACACGTGGAACGGTTTCTGCGACAACGGCGCCGACATGGCGTTCTACCGCCCCGGCGACACGTTGACCCCCATTCGCACCGCGCCGTTCTACGCGCAGCGCTGCGTGCCGGCGATGCTCAACACCGACGGCGGTCCGCGCCGCAACGCCAAGGGGCAGATCCTCGACCCCAACGGCGATGCCATCCCCGGTTTTTATGCCGCCGGTGAATTCGGCAGCGTATGGGGCTATCTCTATCAGGGCAACGGCAACGTCGGCGAGGCGCTTGCGTTCGGCCGCATTTCCGCGCGAAATTGCATCGCCCAATAGGGGCTTGATACCTGCCGCTTAGATCTTGCAGGCGGGAATATGATGGGAAAACGTGCCTCCGAAGGTGTCTCTTCGGGGGTACGTTTGCTTTTTGGCGCGATATTTTCCCTGGTCAAAAGCTTGTGATAGCAAGACTACGGTTCCTTGCGCTTTCGCGTTAACAAAACGTAACCTTTAATTTCGCAAATAACTTGACACTCTCAGACTCAGATTTTATAGTACCAACTGTTGGAAAAAGGCTAAGCCCCTTTAGGGTCCGGCCGCCAGCACACGACTTCGGTTACATAACTCCAAGTGAGAGGAAGCAATACAATGGGTAAGATTCTGGGCATCGACCTCGGTACCACCAACTCCGCCATGGCGGTCATGGAAGGCTCCGAGCCGGAGATCCTCGTCAACGCTGAAGGCGACCGCACCACGCCTTCCGTCGAGGGCTTCCGCAAGGACGGCGAGCGCGTGGTCGGCAAGGCCGCGAAGAACCAGGCCGTCACCAACCCGGAGAACACCGTTTCGTCCGTCAAGCGCTTCATCGGCCGTTCGTTCTCCGAGTCCTCCGACGAGCAGAGCAAGGTCAGCTACAAGGTGAAGGCCGGCAAGGACGGCCGCACCGTCGTGGACATCGAGGGCAAGGACTACACGCCCGAGGAAATTTCCGCCATGGTTCTGCAGAAGCTGAAGAACGACGCTGAGAAGCAGGTCGGCTCGCCCATCACGCAGGCCGTCATCACCGTCCCGGCGTACTTCAACGACGCGCAGCGCCAGGCCACCAAGGACGCCGGCAAGATCGCCGGCCTCGAGGTCCTGCGCATCATCAACGAGCCGACGGCCGCCGCGCTGGCCTATGGCCTGGACAAGACCAACAAGGACCAGAAGATCCTCGTGTTCGACCTCGGCGGCGGCACCTTCGACGTCTCCATCCTCGAGCTCGGCGACGGCGTCTTCGAGGTTGCGGCCACCGCGGGCGACAACCACCTCGGCGGCGACGACTGGGATCACCGCGTAATCGACTGGCTGGCCGACAAGTTCGCCAAGGACAACGGCGGCATCGACCTGCGCAAGGACAAGATGGCGCTGCAGCGTCTGAAGGAAGCGGCCGAAAAGGCGAAGATGGAGCTGTCGAGCACCACGCAGGCCAACATCAACCTGCCCTTCATCACCGCCGACGCCACCGGCCCGAAGCACCTGGACTACACGCTGACCCGCGCGGAGTTCGAGTCCATCACCAAGGATCTGCTCGACCGTTGCCGCAAGCCTGTTGAGCAGGCGCTGCGCGACGCCGGCCTGTCCCAGGGCGAAATCGACGAGGTCATCCTCGTCGGCGGCTCCACGCGTATGCCCGCTGTGCAGGAACTGGTCAAGCGCATGACCGGCAAGCAGCCCAACATGTCCGTGAACCCCGACGAGGTCGTTGCCATGGGCGCGGCTGTCCAGGGCGGCGTGCTTTCCGGCGACGTCGAGGGCATCCTGCTGCTCGACGTGACGCCCCTGTCCCTCGGCGTCGAGACCATGGGCGGCGTCATGACCAAGATGATCGACCGCAACACCACCATCCCGACCCGCAAGACCGAGGTGTACTCCACGGCGGCCGACAATCAGACGTCCGTCGAGATTCACGTGCTGCAGGGCGAGCGCCAGATGGCTCAGGACAACAAGACGCTCGGCAAGTTCCAGCTGACCGGCATTCCGGCCGCCCGCCGCGGCGTGCCGCAGATCGAGGTCACCTTCGACATCGACGCCAACGGCATTGTGAACGTGTCCGCCAAGGACCTGGGCACCGGCAAGCAGCAGCAGATCACCATCAGCGGCTCCACCGCGCTGAACGACGACGAAGTCGATCGCATGGTCAAGGACGCCGAGGCCCATGCCGAGGAAGACAAGAAGCGCAAGGAAGAGGTCGAGACCCGCAACAACTGCGACGCTCTGGTCAACGCCACCGAGCAGACGCTCTCCGAGCTGGGCGACAAGGTTCCCGCCGATTCCAAGTCCGCTGCTGAAGAGGCCATCAACGAGGCGAAGAGCGCCCTGGCCGGCTCCGACATCGACGCCATCAAGGCCGCGACCGAGAAGCTGCAGCAGGCCGGCTACAAGCTGGCGGAGGTTGCGTACAGCCAGCAGGCCCAGCCTGGCGCCGAAGGTGCCGCCGCAGGCGCCCAGTCCGACGACGGCCCGATCGAAGCCGACTACGAGGTCGTCGACGACACCAAGGAAGGGAAGTAGTAGCCATGGCGACGCAGAGCACGCCCGGGCCCGAGCGCGCGACGCAGGACGAGGGCAAGCAGATTCCCATCCAGGACGTTGACGAGCAGAAAGCTGCGGAAGCGGCACCCGAGGACGACACGCAGGCCGTTGAGGCTGAGGTGATCGACGAGCAGCCCGAAGGCTTTGAGGATGCCGGTTCCGAGAAGGACGCGCCTACGAACGACGAGCTCGTGGCGCAGGCCGAGGCGAAGGCGGCCGAGTGGCAGGACAAGTACCTGCGCCTGCATGCCGAATGGGACACGTACCGTCGCCGTACGGCCGAGCAGCGCGAGGCCGAGCGCGTCCGTGCGGGCGAAAAGCTGGTCGAAAGCCTGCTGCCCGTCATCGACGACTTCGAGCGCACGATCGACTATGCACAGCAGAACGGCGAGTCCGGCCTGATGGACGGCGTGAAGGCCGTGCATAGCAAGTTCGTCGGCGTGCTGACGAGCGGCGGCGTGACGGTGATCGACCCGGCAGGCGAGGCGTTCGACGCACTCGAGTGCCAGGCCGTCGCAACGGTCGAGGACGCGTCGGTTCCGGACGAAACCGTGAACCAGGTGTACCAGAAGGGCTACAAGATGGGCGCAAAGGTGCTCCGACCCGCGATGGTCACGGTGACCACGGGCGGCCCGAAGCGGCCGAAGCCCGAGCCGGAAGAAGAGTAATCAAGCACATGAGGTAAGGGCGGGCGGCATGTCCGCCCTTGCTGTTCACTAGGAAAGGAAGGTGGATCGCATGCCGGCTACTCCGGACTACTACAAGACGCTGGGCGTTCCGCGCACGGCGTCCACCGACGAGATAAAGAAGGCGTTTCGCAAACTTGCGCGAAAGCATCACCCCGATGCCGGTGGCGACGAGGCGAAGTTCAAGGAGCTCAACGAGGCGTACGAGGTCTTGTCGGACGAAAAGAAGCGCAAGCTGTACGACCAATACGGAACGGCGAGCCAAAGCCAGATCCCGCATGGGTGGGGCGGCGCCGTCAACATGGATGACATTTTCGGGGGTGCGGGCGGCGGCTTCGGCAGCTGGGCCGACATCCTGGAAAGCATTCGCCGTGGCGAGGGCGCCTTCGGCACTGACTGGAACTTCAACGGAGGTTCCGGTTTCGGCGGGCGCCAGCCTCGCTCGCGCAAGGGCCAGGACATGAACGTCACGCTGAACATCACGTTCGACGAGGCGTTTCACGGTACCGAAAAGCGCGTGACGGTGCGCATCCCCGGCAAAAACGAACCGGAATCCCTGACGGTGAAGGTGCCGGCGGGCGCCGTCGATGGCGGCAGGGTTCGTTTCCGCGGCAAGGGCGCGCCTGGAGAGGCGGGCGGCGGCGCGGGCGACCTGCTGGTTACCACGCGCATTGAGGAGCATCCGTACTTCAAGCGCGATGGGGCCGACGTGCTGCTGGAAGTTCCCGTGAGCGTTGCCGAAGCGGCTCTGGGCGCAAGCGTCGTCGTTCCGGCGCCCGACGGCACGAAGGTGCGCGTCAAGGTTCCCGCGGGAACGCAGGACGAAACCGTCCTGTCGGTGCGCGGCAAGGGCGCCCCGAAGCTGAAGGGCGGCGGGGAGGGCGACCTGAAGATCACCGTGAAGGTGCAGGTCCCGCGCTCCCTGAACGATGAGCAGCGGAAAGCCATGGAAGCGTTTCTGAACGCGACCACCGACAACGTGAGGAGTTGGTAGCCATGCCCGAATGGACCGATCGCAACCGGCCCCTGTACATGATCGGCGTCGCGGCCGAGCTCGCGGGCGTCCATCCGCAAACGCTGCGCGCCTACGAGCAGAAGGGCCTGGTCACGCCCCAGCGAACGAGCGGCAACACGCGCATGTACTCGCAGGCCGACATCGAGAGGCTCAACCTCATCAACGAGCTGACCGGTGAAGGCATCAACCTCGCCGGCGTAATCCGCATCCTCGATTTGCAAGGGCGCCTCGACGAGCGCGATCAGGAAATCGACGACCTGCACAAAAGGGTTCGCCGCCTGGCCGATCGCGTGCATGAGATGGAAACGCGCGAAAGCGTGAACTCGCTCGTGCAGTCGCCGACCGCCATCGTCGTGCGTCGTCCGAACGCGCTGCTGTGACGCCCTGCGGTGTGGCGAGCCAGCCCCGATGAAGAAGAAAGTTTAAAGACGTTTTAGAACCTTTTCGTAAGGAGGTTCCTTATGAGACTAGATAAATTGGCGGTCACGGCGCAGGAGGCCTTCCAGGCGTCCATGGGCGTGGCCGGAGATGCGCAATCCAGCACCATTCAGCCGATTCACCTGCTGAAAGCCATGTTGGATGCATCGGAGAACAACCTGTCCGCAATCATCAAGCGCGTCGGCGCCGACCCTGCGTTGCTCGCGCAGAACGTCGACGACGCCATCGCGAAAATGCCGAAGGCTTCCGGCTCGACGCTGCCCATGGCCATGCCGAGCAACGACCTGATGAAGGTCATCGACAATGCGGTGAAGGCCGCCGAGCGCATGGGCGATAGCTACGCGACCACGGAACACCTTCTCGTTGCCTTGGCCGAGGACAAGTCGGATGCAGGCCGCGTCCTCAACGCGCTGGGCATCACGGGCAAGACCGTCGAGGAAGCCTACGAGTCCCTGCGCGGCTCCACGCGCGTTACCGACCAGCAGAGCAAGCCGGAACTCGACGCGCTCAACCAGTACGGCCAGAACCTGACGCAGAAGGCGCGTGAGGGCAAGCTCGACCCGGTGATCGGCCGTTCCGAGGAAATCCGCCGCACCATCCAGGTGCTCAGTCGCCGCACGAAGAACAACCCCGTGCTCATCGGCGAGCCCGGCGTCGGCAAGACGGCAATCGTGGAGGGCCTCGCCCAGCGCATCGTTGCAGGTGACGTTCCTTCCGGCCTGAAGGATCACGACGTCATTGCGCTCGACCTGGGCGCGATGGTCGCCGGCGCGAAGTATCGCGGCGAATTCGAGGATCGCCTGAAGGCCGTCCTGCGCGAGGTGAAGGAAAGCAACGGGCAGATCATCCTGTTCATCGACGAGCTGCACACCATCGTCGGCGCGGGATCCACGGGCGACAGCTCGATGGACGCCGGCAACATGCTCAAGCCGGCGCTCGCCCGCGGCGAGCTGCACGCCATCGGCGCCACCACGCTCGACGAGTACCGCAAGTACATCGAGAAGGACGCGGCGCTCGAGCGTCGTTTCCAGACGGTCGTGGTCAGCGAGCCGACGGTCGAGGACACCATCGCCATCTTGCGCGGCCTGAAGGAGAAGTACGAAATCCATCACGGCGTCCGCATCACTGACGCGGCCATCGTGTCATGCGCCGAACTGTCGAACCGCTACATCTCCGATCGATTCCTTCCCGACAAGGCGATCGACCTCATGGACGAGGCGGCAAGCCGCCTACGCATCGAAATCGACAGCATGCCTGAAGAGGTCGACCTCGCGGAGCGCAAGCTCACGCAGATGCAGATCGAGGAGCAGGCGCTCATGAAGGAGACCGACGAGGTCAGCCGCGAGCGCCTGGAAAACCTTCGCAAGGAAATCGCCGAGGCGAAAGACGGCCTGTCCAAGCGCAAGGCCGAGTGGCAAAACGAGAAGGACGTCATCGAAAACGTCCAGAATCTCAAGGCCGACCTCGAGGCCGCGCAAACCGAGGAGGAGCGCGCGACGCGCGAAGGCGACCTGGTCAAGGCGTCCGAAATTCGCTACGGCCGCATCCCCGAACTGCAGCGCAAGCTCGAGCAGGCCGAGAACGACCTCAACACCAAGCAGCAAGACGGAGCCATCCTGAAAGAGGAGGTTTCCCAGGAGGAAATCGCCGAGGTCGTTTCCGCATGGACCGGCATTCCCGTGTCCAAGATGATGCAGGGCGAAATGGAGAAGCTCGTCGATCTCGAATCCAAGCTGCACGAGCGCGTCATCGGCCAAGACGAGGCGGTCTCCGCAGTCGCCGGGGCAATCCGCCGCAACCGCGCGGGTCTGTCCGACCCGAACAAGCCCATCGGCTCGTTCTTGTTCCTCGGCCCGACCGGCGTCGGCAAGACGGAGCTGGCCAAGGCGCTGGCCGAGTGCCTGTTCGACAGCGAAAAGGCGATGGTGCGCATCGACATGTCCGAGTACATGGAGAAGTTCAGCGTGCAGCGCCTCATCGGTGCGCCTCCGGGCTACGTCGGCTACGACGAGGGCGGCCAGCTCACCGAGGCCGTACGTCGGCGCCCCTATAGCGTCATCCTGCTCGACGAGGTGGAGAAGGCACACCCCGACGTGTTCAACATCCTGTTGCAGGTGCTTGACGACGGGCGCTTGACCGACGGCCAGGGCCGCTTGGTGTCGTTCAAGAACTCGATCATCATCATGACCAGCAACATCGGTTCCCAGGCCATCCGCGATTACGAGAGCGCGAATGCGAACCAGGAGACGATGGGCGACGTCATGGAGAACGTGATGAAGGGCGACGTGCAATCGGCCGCCAAGAGCCTTGCCGACCTGTCGAACGCCATCAACGACGCGCTTCGCAACACGTTCCGCCCCGAGTTCCTCAACCGCATCGACGACGTCATCACGTTCCATGCCCTGTCCATTGCCGACATGGAGCCCATCGTGGAGCTGCAGCTCGACGACGTGCGCAAGCGCCTCGCCGACCGTCGCGTCACGCTCGACGTCACCCCTGCCGCCATGGAGCGCCTGTCCATCGACGGCTTCGATCCGGTCTACGGCGCACGCCCCTGCAAGCGTCTGGTGCAGCGCGAGGTCGTCGACCGCATCGCCCAAAGCATTGTCGAGGGAGGTCTGCCCGACCGGAGCCATGTCCTGCTCGATATCGACGAGGCCGCGGACGATTACGTTTGCCGCATAGAGCCGCCCCTGGAGCTCGACGCGCTTCTGAACTAAGTCCTTGTTCGGCCTCGGCCCTCGCAACTTGCGCGAGGGCCGAGGCCGGCAAATCAAAAACGCGCCGCCGCCCGAATCGCTTCGGGTGGCGGCGCGTTGCTTTCAAAGGTGAAAAGCTGCAGGTGGGGGATCTATCGCTCGATCAGATCCATCAGCTCCTGCTTGCTATGCACGTCAAGCTTCGTGTAGATATGCTTCGTGTGCCCCTTGACGGTGTTCTCCGTAAGGTAGAGCGTTTCGGCGATGTACGCCTTCGTTCGCCCCTTGCAAAGCAGCTGCATGATTTCAAGCTCGCGTGGCGTGAGGCGCTTCGCCTTGGCAATGGCCTCGCAGCGGTCGTCGATGCTCGTGTAATCGGCGGGCGCGGTCGACGGCTCGCCCGACAGTTCCGCGAAGATCCACTTCGTGTTCTGATCGCGCAGCTCCAAGCAGAAGGTGGCCGTTAAAAGCAGGATGAACATGAGAGCTACCGTCGTGGTCGCGTCGATCGTCCCGAGGGGCGCCGCCATGGCGAACGCGGACCCAATGGCGAACGGTGCCGCATAACAGGCCCAGCCGCCGCCAAACACCAGGGGGGCCGGAACGGTGGCGTGTCGCGCAATGTCGGCAAGGGTCAGCCAGGCGAACAGCACCACGAGGTCCCAGGTGCTGCTTTCCACGCAGCGCAGTAGACTGAACTGGGGAAACGCCGTAAGACAAAGGATGTCGATCGCGAGCACCACCAAGACGATACGCCACAGCTGCGCAAAGTTGAAGGCGTGCTTCAGTCTTGCGACGACCAGGAGGACCAACGCCGACACGATAATCTCGAAACCGCGCGAAAGCACAAACTCGATAGCGCTCACCGAGCTTTGGTTTCCCGAGAATCGCCCAACCAAAAACGCCGTGACGAAGCTGAACGCCGCAATGGCAATGCACACCTTCCAAAGGCTGTAGAGGTTATGCGACTCGAAACGAACGGTCGGTTTGCTGGACGTGGGGATATGCGCGGTGGCGACTCGGCACGCCACAATCGACAGAGCCGGAAGGATCATCGCGATCGCAACTTCAAGCGGCAGGGGGCAGAAATGCGCCACCGTCTTCGTAAGGCATCCGGCGATATTCGCGACGAATAGGTAGCGGATGGCTGCGGCAAGCTCGACCTTTTCGTAGAACAGGCCCCATTGCAGATAGAGCCAACCAAGCACGCAGGTGCAAAGGACGGATGCGGGCGTCTGCAACGCCTCAAGCCCCGAAACCTCGAAGGAGGCGGTGAGCAGCAACGTGCTCGCGACACCCAGTACCGCGACGCAGATCTGCACTGCCTTGTTCGT
Organism: Anaerovoracaceae bacterium; assembly: GCA_963604235.1. GTDB lineage: Bacteria > Actinomycetota > Coriobacteriia > Coriobacteriales > Eggerthellaceae > Senegalimassilia. Next base: position 17,509 of record CAVCPR010000051.1, read on the forward strand.
CAGAAACGGGAGCTTCTTGCTCGCGAAAAGGCCGCCGAACAGCATGACGGCGGAAAGCGTCAGATACGCCACCTGCCAGGAAACCTGCATGCCGGCGTTCGAGCTGCTGGCCGCGTTGACGAGGAAGCCCCAAGCAAGCGGTCCGGCAATGCCTATATATGCGAAATGGTGCGCGCGCAGGGAAGGCTTACCCTTGTTTTCGCCCTCTTTACGCGCGACCAGGTCGGTCTCGTTTTGGTTAGATCTCATCCCTTGTCCTCTCATCGGGCTGCATGGTATCACAGAGCGTTTTGCGCGCAGTTTGAGGGGGTTACCAATACAACCCTCCTTTCATCTGGGAAAACGCTAAGCAACCCCTTTCGGGTTGCTGCGAAATGCGAGAAAATTCCCATCGAAAACCCCACCATCGGGGGATGTAAGCGGTAATTGGAGCCGGTAGTATGCATAAACGTCAACTGCATATCCGCGGAAGTCGAAATCAAAGCCGCGTCACGGATCCCTCCCCTTACACGATCCAGCACGTTCCCCTTGCGTGCGACGCGACGAACCCCTTGTCCTCCTTGGCTTCCGAAATCTCCTTCAGCGACCCGCCACCCCCTCCGGCGGGTCGCCTTTGTTTTCAGCCCAAAACGTCGACCCGAAACCTCGTCTCGCGACCAGATGACCTTGCGCGTACGTAATGGGTTTCTCGAGCCGCGCCATGTGCGTCTCAATTCCGGCCTAACAGAGCCAGAAGAGTATGCATACCAGGCTTTGATGAACCACGAAGGCTCTGCTAGGCCGGAATCGACATGGCGGGTTTGCCCTGCCTTTGCAAGCCTGGGGCCGACTGCCCGCGCCTGCGCGCATGCAGCTGCTTTTCGGGCCACATCAGGGGCGTGTCAATCCCGGTCTAACAGAGCCGCCACGAATCGAAGCGCGCTGACCCCGACCTAACGAGGTCGCAT
>CAVCPR010000052.1:0-18445 GCA_963604235.1 Anaerovoracaceae bacterium
CGTATGCGGAGGGCATCGAGCTTCCTCGGTGCTGCGAGGACGCGAAGGCGATCTTAAAATCGCTCGAGATCTAGGCGCAGAACAGCAAACGTCATCAAAACCCACGGCAAAGCCCTCCAGCCAGCCGTCAGCGACGAGCCGGCCGCCGCCACATTGCAAATGCCACGCCCGCAAGGAGAGCCGCCGTCACCGCAAGCAGCACGGTTTCGCCGGGAAGGCCCGACCCGTACGTCGGCTCCAGCGTGAAGCTCGGACCCAAATACAGCAGGTCGAACCCCGCATGAGCAACCGCGCAGGGCGCCAGCCGACCCGCGCTTGCGAACAGCGCCGCCATGCTCATCGCAAACGAGAACGTCTGCACGAAGCGCAACGCCACCTGCGCCCATCCCGCGCCGCCCGCATCCGCGGAGAGAGCACCCATGTGCAGCAAAGCAAACAGCGCCGATGTCGCGAGCGCAGCGGCAAGCAACGCCCCGCGCCTAGAAAGCCCCTTATCGCGAAACGCCCCCTCGAACAAATTCATTCCCAACACGCGCAGAAACGCCTCTTCGTAGACGCCCGTCAGCAGGCACAGCACGGCGAACCCCGCGCACACGGCGAGCGATCCGGGCACGCCCTGCGCGATTGCAGCAACCTGGGACCAAACGGCATCCGAATGAAAGGCATGCCCCCACGAGGCGCCCTCAACCGAATCACCCGCGCCCAAACCGACCGACAACAACCCGCCAATCAGGCCGATTGCCAGCAGCGCAACCTCCACGCCACGTTCGCCACAAGAAGCCCCCGCGCCGCGCGCGACCCGTTCGCCACGCGCAATCCCCGCATCGCGCGCGACCCGTTCGCCACGCAAACCACGCGCAGCACGCATGCTCAACGCCCCGGGCACGGCAACCGCCACGCCCCCGACGGCGACGCCCGCCAGAACAAGCTGCTGGGCCAGCTCCCAAGGAAGCAGCGCCGCAGCGGCGTCGAGCCCCGCCGCGGGCGCACCGTCGGGCCGCAGCGCCGCAAAAATCTGCATCGCGGCAAACGACGCGATCAAGACCGCAACAAAAGAGGCCAGCACGCGGCCGGCCTCTTTCCCATACTCTGTTTCGCCCAAATGCGCTATCGAACAGCCCGCCTACAGGCCCAAAGCCTTCTTCAGCGCGGACACGCGGCGGCGACTGACGGGGATCTTCTCCTCCGCGCCGTTGATCGTGAGCAGCAGCGTTCCGCCGGCGACGGGCTCGATCTCCTCGACCATGGACAGGTTCACCAGGTAGCCGCGATGCACGCGGAAGAACCCGTGCCCGTCCAGGCGCTTCTCCAGCTGCGCCAGGCTGACGGTGCTGAAGTAGCGGTCGTTGTCCGTCTGCAGGTACGCGTAATCGTCGCGCGCCATGACGAAGCGGATCTTGTCGATGCTGATGAGGATCTTCTTGCCGGCCTTCTCCACCGGGATGCGCTCGGACTTTTGCGCCTGCGCATGCAGCTGCACTTGCTCGCGCACGCGCGCGATGGCCTGGGAGAGGCGGTCGGATTCGACGGGTTTGACCAGGTAGTCGATGGCGTTGACCTTGAACGCGTCCAGCGCGAACTCGCTATAGGCGGTCACGAACACCACTGCGGGCGGGAACTTCAAGTGCTGCAGAGCCTCCGCCAGCTGCAGGCCGGTTGCCTCGGGCATGTTCACATCGAGGAACATGACGTCGCACGGATATTCCTTCAGCTTCTCGATGGCTTCGCGCACGCTGGCGGCCTCGGCCACCACTTCGGTCTGGCCCAGCTCGTCTAGCAAGAATTTCAGTTCGGAGCGCGCAGGGGCCTCGTCGTCGACGATCATTGCTTTCAGCATGGGGCCTCCTTGCTTGCTTACGGGAATGAATTGCGTTGCAATAAGTCACATTATACGGCAAGCGGCGAAGGTGTGAAGGCGCAAGCGTTTCAATTGCAGGGAATCCCCTCTTGAACTGCGCCCCCTTTTGAGCCCCTTGATTGCCCTTTCGACGCCGCCTTCTAACCCCATCGCCTTACGAGGGCGCGGGCAACGTAACCACCACGTTGTTGAGTCCGACCGTGTTCTGATACTCCACGCCGCGAACACCCTGGCGCAGCATGCGAATACCCACGGCAGCACACGCATCGACGGCGGAAAGGTCCAGGTCCATAGGATTGAACGGCGCACCGTTGTCTCGCATGCGCAGCACCAGCGTGCCGTCGCGCTTCAGAATCAGCTTCACTTCGATGGCGGGATGCTTCGTTTTCGCGAAGCCGTGCTCCACCGCGTTTCCGGCCATTTCCTCGACGGCCAGCGGAATCAGGTACGTGCGACGCTCGTCGACGCCCTGCCGCTCGCACCACGTTGCCACCTGCTGCGAGCACGCCACCACCGCTTCGACGGTAGGCCGGCAGGAAAACGCGGCCGCGGATCGCCAATCCTCCTGAAACGTCTCGGGCAGGTACATCATCTTGTCCAGCAACGTTGCCGCGCGGCCCGCGCGCTTGCGGCTCCACAGCACGCAAGCCACCGCCACTTGCAGCGCCAGGGTGATCGCCTCGCCCACCAAAAACGACGTCCAAACGCCCAGGGCGCCCCACGCCCACACGGTGCACAGAGCAAACAGCACGGCGAAGAAGCCCGATTGCCCGACGGCGATGGCGCTCGCGGCGCGCACATTGCCCGTGCTTTGGTAGTAGCTTACGAACAGCTGGTTGATAAGGTCGATGGGCACGCACAGAATGAACGCCCGCACCGCCACCACGCCGAACGCCGCCGCCTCGCCATCAAGACCGAACAGGCCCACCACCTGCGGAGCAAGCGCGAACACCACGGCACACAGCGCGCATGAGAGCACCAGGCCCATGCGCAAGCCCGTACGCAGCGTGGCTTTCATTGCCGCACGGTCTTCCTCGCCGAAGAAGATGCCGCACAGAAGCGTGACCGTCTGCCCCACGCCGATGGTCACCGATGAAGCGAACGAATTCACCGACGACAGCATGGACAGCGCCGCCACCGCAGCGCCGCTCGCCACCGCGATGAGCAGCCAGTTGAACGTGAACGTGCGCAGCATCACGGTAGCGCGCGTGAGCGAATCGGGCAGACCGGTTTTGAGTACGCTACGCAATTTCCCCAGATGCGGGAAGGGGTTTACCAAGCGCAGCGTGTTGCGCTTGCTGGCAAAATGCGTGCAGCAGATGGCCACGGCAACGCAATACGCCAGCGCCGTCGCTGCGCCCATGCCCCACAGGCCCAGCCCCAGAACGCAGACCGCCACCAAGTTGAACGCCACATCGCACACGCTCATGCCGATGATGGCGACCATGCCCAGCTGCGGCGCGTTGTCCAAGCGCGTGAATCCCATGAGCAGCTGCAACAGCACGATGGCGAACGCCCCCATGCATATGCCGCCCAGATACGACGCCGTGTCCGCGCGCAGCTGGCCGTCCGTCGCGCCCAGAAGCGTCGCCAGCCCATCGGATAGGGCAACACCGCCCACCGAAAGCACCACGCCTATGCACAGCGCCGCGAACAGCGACACGCTGAACAGCGCATTCACGCGCTGCGCATCGCGATTGCCCAGCGCACGGGCGCACAGGGCGACCGCGCCCGTTTCGATGATTCCCGCGCAACCCGAGAACAGCATGAACACGGAAAGCGACAAGCCGATGGCCGCCACGGCGCCCGATCCCAGCAAATTGCCGGCGATCACGTTGTCGATCATCATGCCCAGCGTTGCCGACAGCGTGATCAAAATGGACATGACAAGGTACTTGCTGAACGTGCGCTTGATGAGGCTGTCGTTTTCCGCAGCCGTGTCGCCTTGCGCCACCACCGCTTGCTCACCCGCGTTTCCCGCCATGTCCATGAAACCGCCCTAGCCTTCCATCTCTTCGTCGACGAGCGCGAAGAAGAAGCGCTGCTTTTGATCGGTGTCAATGATATGCACCGGCTTGATCTGATTCGGCGCCGCGCCGCGCACCACGCGCATATCGCGCCACAGCTGGTTCGTCTCATCCTGCAGCACGCGCGCAATAGCCGGCGCGAACGTGCCGTCTTCGGTCATGTAATCCATGTCGTAGTTGCCCGCGCGCAGCTCCTCGTCGGTCACGCGCGACAGCTCGGCCAGATCAATGGCCGCATGGTCGGCATGGAAAAACTCGAACAGATACTCGTAGCGCGCCGGATGATGGTCCACGTCGGGGTACACGCTGAAGTCAACTAACTCCAAACCCATGCGTTCGGCAACTTTGTCGGCCACCTTGCGCAGCACCATTTCCGTGGTTTTCTCGCCGTGCATGTTCACCGTTTGGTCGAGGCGGAACAGGAACTCCATGGTAGGCATGGTGCCCTTATGTCCCACGCAATGGATGGCGTCGCGCATCTTGTAGCGGTAGAAACCCGAACGGCTGGTGATGATCACCTCGTAGTCGCGGCCCTCTTCCAAATCCTCCACGCCCAGCGTGTGCTCGTAATCAGGATTGTCAAGCGGCACAAACTCGAAGTACACGCTGCGCGGCAACAACACGCTTGCGGGGTTGTCGATTTCGAACGGAACCGAGAACGCACCCTCCGATGCGCTGTAGCCCGTATACAGGATATGCACGTCGGGGCCGATGAAGCGGCGCAGGCGCTGCGTGTAGGGCGTGAAACCGCCGCCGGCGACGCTGCGCACCACGGTAAGGTTCGGCCACATGGCGGGCGCTATGGGTTCGTCGAAGCCGCGTTCGAATATGGCCCGCAGCTCGGCGGCACGCGCCGGGTTTGGCTTGATGCGCTCGAGCAAGCCGGCGCGCACGTCGGCATCCATCTGGATGGATGAGTCGATGGTGCCCTGCTCGATGTCGCGCACCAAAAGTTTCCAGCTGTCCTCGATGTAGCGCATCAAATCGAGGATGCCGGTGATGAACACCACGCTGATGTCGCGGATGTCGGGCTCTTCGATGGCGAAGCGCGCATGCAGATAACGCGTGTCGGTGCCGGGCTTGGCGAACACGGCCTCGTCGGGGCTGGTGGTGGTTGCCGCCAAAAACGGGCGGTTTTCCGCAATGGCCTTGCACGATAAAGACCCGAACGTGATGCCGCTCTTAAGCGTGTCGAAATGGCTTTCCATCATGGTAAACATGCGCCCGCCAGCCAACATGTCGCCCGTGGCCTGAGCCGTCACGTAATAGGTATACGCACCGGAATAGCCCATGAGCATCTCGGCCATGCGCTTGGTGTACGGAATGCCCTTGGGATTTCCCATGGTGCCCGACGTTTCGTTGAAATGCACGATCTCCTCGGTGGTGACCACGCCGCGCGTGCCGTGCTCCATCACCTCATAGATGTAGCCGGCGTAATCGTCGTACGTGGTGAACGGCACCTCGCGCTTGAAGTCCTCCACCGTTTTGATGTTCGCGAAGTTGTGCTCCCGTCCAAACGGGGTGTCCTTGTTCGCATCGAGCATTTCGAACAGCAGCTCTTCTTGCACCGCGCGCGCCTGCTGCACGTCGGCCTCAAGCTGAGCCGACAAGGCGCGGCCGGTCTCGCACTGCTTTTCGAACATCACGCGACGAAGCGTCGCCGCATCGGGAATGCCCGCCGGCGCCGTCGCTGGTGCCGCCGGGGCCTCCGCATTAGCGCCGTTGCTGGTCAACTGATCGATTCGTTCGTCTCGCGCCACAGCTTCCCCCCTACTGCTCCACGGTCAGAATGTCGGTGAAACCTGTGGCGTCGAGCACATCGGCAATGTACTCATTGGGATGACGCAGGGTAAGCGCGCTGCCCACCTTCACCAGCTCTTTGTGTGCATACAGGAACACGCGCAAACCGGCGCTGGAAACGTACTGCACGTCGGCGAGGTCGATGGCCAGACTCGTGATGCCCGCCAGGTTTTCGCGCAGGTATCCTTCCAGTTCGGGCGACGTGTTCGTGTCCAATCGACCCGACAGCGCGACTTCCAATGCATCGCCGTTTTTCGTCCCATTGATTTCCATGAAGGCTCCTTTCTACAAGCTGTTGCACGTACTCTATACGAATCGCTTCGTCATGCGCAGGATGTTGCGGCCATCGGTGCGCGTGTAGCGAAGATCGTCCATGTATTCGCGCATGAGTAGGATACCCAGGCCGCCCTTGCGCACTTCGTCGGTGGGATCCACCTTTTTCGCCTCGTGCGAAAGCGGGTCGTAGGCGATGCCTTGATCGCTGAACACCAAATGCATGCAGCCGGCGCGCTCGTCCACGGCCAGCTCGATGTCCACGGGCAGGCGCGGCTGTCCGCCGGGAAACCCGTAATGGCAAATGTTCACGAACACTTCCTCGCACACGAGCATGAGCTGCGCCATCATGCGCGGCGTGCGCCCGGGCCCTTCGCACGCGGGCTCGAGAAACGCGAACAGGTTGTCCAGCTGCTCGTCTTGCGCCGGCAGTGCGAGGCGGCGAACGGGCAGGTTCCAGCGAAATGCCAGCAATGTGATGTCGTCAGCCTGCGGCGTCTCGCCCGCGAATGCGTCTACGCTTGCCACCAGGGAATCCACGGCGGCCTGAGCCCGAGACGCAGGCGATGCCGGGGTCGAGGTCGGCGCGTCCGCGCCCGAAGAGCCACCTTCGCCATTGCCCGACGCATCAGCGCGCCGAAGCGTCTCCAGCAAGCGGTCTTCGCCGAACAACTCTTCGGCGGCGTTCGACGCCTCCGATACGCCGTCGGTGTACAGCAGCAATCCGTCGCCCGGACTGCATGCGAACTGGCCTTCGCGATACTTCACGATGTCCATAGCGCCCAGCACCAGACCGGGACGACACTCCAGGTAGCTCAGTTTGCCGCCCTGCCGCAACACCGGCGGATTGTGCCCCGCGTTCGCGTAACGCACCGCACCCGTCTCCGTATCGACCACGCACGCGAACGCGGTAACGAACAGCACGGCGTCGTTTCGCTCGCACAGCTGCCGATTGGCCAGGGTAAACGCCGTGCCCAAGTCGTCGGTTTCCAACAGGTACTGGCGCAGCAAGCTTTGCGCGCGCATCATGAACAACGCCGCCGGCACGCCTTTGCCCGACACGTCGCCGATAACGAACGCCACACCGTGCTCGCCCACTTCGAACGCATCGTAGAAGTCACCGCCCACCTCGCGCGCCGGGCGCATTGTTCCGGCGATATCGAGCGAAAAACGCTCCGTGAGCGAGCTGAAATCGTGCGGCACGGCACCCATTTGGATTTGCGCAGCAATATCCAGCTCCGCCGCAGCGCGCTGCTGTTCGCAAGTGACGTCGTGAAGGCGTTCGATGAAGCCCACCAGATCGACGCGCATCTTGTTGGTAGAGGCGAACAGTTCCGCCACCTCATGCCAAGGCTGCGTGCCTTGTTCGTCCACCGCTATCTTCGTGTCGCTACGCCCCTGATCGACATCGGCTTCCATGCGCTTGACGAACGTCTCCTGGTCCTTCGCCAGGACCTCGATGGGGCGAGTGAAATGCTTTTCCACGAAACCCAAAAACGCAAACATGGGCAGGAAGACAGGCACGGCAAGCACTGCCGCAGCGACATACATGGTATGCACGATGTCGGAAAAATCGTCGCTATCCGGCACGAAAAGATTAGCCGCCAGCGATGCGACAAGCAGCAGCAGCGTCGACGCGGTAGTGAACACGATAACCAGGCGCTGCGTAAGATTCGCGTGCTTGACGCTGCGATACGGCACGCGAATCCAGCACGGCGGCCGCGATATCAACGGGCTGCGCTCAAGCGCGAAGAGAAGCGGCAGGCCAAGATAGAGCAGCATCCACATATTGTTCAAGGTATAAATCACATAGGTCGGTACCGATGCGGCCGGCGCCCCGATGGAGACAAAGCCCGCTGCGCACACGCATATGCTATCCACTAGCGCCAACACCAGGTACAGAGCCGTCTGAGCCGCAGATTCGAAACGCAGATACGGCTGCGTGCTTTTGCGGTTGACGGCGTACCACATCCAGCGCAGCAGTCCGTTGTACATGACCTGGATGGCAAAGTAGACCGCCAGCATAAACGGCGTGGCACCCTCGTGCAGGATGTCGGAAGCCAGATTAGCCGAGGCGCACCCAAGGATGCCCGGCAAGCCGAAGAACAGGCCGAACACCGGGCCAAGCGCCGAGGCAGGGCGGACCTGCACCGATTCGTTGAACTGCAGAACGGAGAGAAAAGCCTCGATGACGAGGAAATACACGACGAAGCAGGCGGCGAACACGACTGCCGAGCAACGCAAAGAGGAGGCTGGGGGCACAGCTGCGCTTATCCGCTGAGAAGCGCGAAGCTGCGCAGCTGTGCCGCTTCGGGCTTCAAAGTCGCTCATAAGCGCCCCCTTTCGTCGGCAAATCGCGCACAACTTGCCAAGCGACGCAAACGCAATGGGTAAACACCAAGAATTATACCGGACTGAACAGAAAAATTCGACCGTATTCGATTGCGGGGAATCCCCTTTTGAGCCCCTTGATTGCCCTTTCGACGCCGCCTTCTAACCCCATCGCCTTACGAGGGCGCGGGCAACGTAACCACCACGTTGTTGAGTCCGACCGTGTTCTGATACTCCACGCCGCGAACACCCTGGCGCAGCATGCGAATACCCACGGCAGCACACGCATCGACGGCGGAAAGGTCCAGGTCCATAGGATTGAACGGCGCACCGCACACGCGCATGCCGATGATGGCGACCATGCCCAGCTGCGGCGCGTTGTCCAAGCGCGTGAATCCCATGAGCAGCTGCAACAGCACGATGGCAAACGCCCTCACGCACCGGGCCAAGCGCCGAGACGGATCGAAATTGCTTCCACGGCTATCGACTCGGTATTTGCCGACATTTTGAGTACAATGATGGCATCCAGGCAGAAAGGATGATCACCATGCTTTCAACCGAATCGATAAAGAATGGCGTTTACGACGTTGTCCGCAACTATCCCACGGTAAGAAAAGTTGACCTGTTCGGATCGTACGCCAGACATACCCAACGGGAATCAAGCGACGTTGATCTGCTAGTCGAATTCTCCACTCCAACCGTTTCCCTCCTAACGCTTTCGGCCCTTCGCCGCAAAATCGAGGAGAACCTTGCAGTGCCCGTCGATTTGCTCCACGCACCGCTGCCGGAAAGCAGCTTCCTCGACATCGACAAGGTTGTGACGCTGTATGAAAAATAGAAATCTGCAGGTTGTCGAGAAAATCATGTCGGAGGCCGATGTCGCCCTGTCCTTCATTGCCCATCATGATTTTGACGCCTTCAACGAAGATGAACTACTCAAACGAGCTGTCTGCATGACCGTCATCAACATCGGAGAACTCGTGAAGAACCTTGATGACGATTTCCGTGCCCGATATCGCAACGTACCGTGGAAAGACATCGCCGGCTTTCGCGATATCGCTGCGCACAAATATCAAACGCTACGCATGGAAGACGTCTACACTACCGTACTCGACGATTTCCCCGAACTGATTTTCCTGTTGCAGGAAATTATTGAGCGGGAAAACGATTCAGATTAGCCATCATAAATTGCATCGGACTAAGCGCACTTCAGCCTGCACCAAGTTTGACAATCAAGGAATGCCGGCAGAGGTCGACTTACCATCTTTGGTTGTTGTGCGGCGGGGGGCGTTTCGGTATAATGCTAAAGCTACGTGCCCGAGTGGCGGAATGGCAGACGCGGCGGTCTCAAAAACCGTTGTCTCACGACGTGCGAGTTCGACTCTCGCCTCGGGCACCACTTCAAAACCAACGGCCCCGCATTCACCAAGATGCGGGGCTGTTTTCGTTCCCCCCTGTTTTATACGCGACCCTGCGTACCTCAAGCCGCGGGGCCGCACCCGGCGCGCGCTGGGTGCGGCCCCGAGCGGCGTGGCTTCCGGCCGCCAACCTTTATTCGTGCTCGCGGAGAGCGGCGCCGGCTAAGACCAGACGCACCGTGGTGCCGCGCCCCAGCTCGCTTTCCACTTCCATGCGCGAATCTTGCCCGTAGTAGCCGCAGATGCGGTCGTGCACGTTGCCCACGGCGATGCCCATGCCCTGCGACGACGCGGGATGCAGGATGTTCTGCCGCGCCTCCTCGGTCATGCCGTTGCCGTCGTCGGACACGGAAAGCACCACGTCATCGCCGACGCGCTGCCCGGACACGTGGATGGTCAGCTTGCCCTCGGAAGGCAGCGCGTGGCGCACGGCGTTCTCGACGAGCGGCTGCATGATGAACGGCGGCGTCATCAAGTCGGCCACGTCCGGGCCCACGTCGCACACCAGCTCGAGCCGATCCTCGCCGAAGCGCGCCAACTCGAACATGAAGTAGCGCTGCGTCTGATCGACCTCGCGCTGGAACACGATGAGGTCGGCCGAGTCCTCGAGCGTGCTGCGGTAGAACTTCGCGAACTCGCGCAGAAGCGTGCGCGCCTGCATGGGGTCGGTGCGCGTCAGCGAGGCGATGGTGTTGATGGTGTTGAACAGGAAATGCGGGTTGATCTGGCTTTGGAGCATCTTCAGCTCCATCTTGGTGGCCAGCGCCGCCTTCTCCTCCATGGCCGCGGCGGCAAGCTGGGTGGACAGGATCTGCCCGAACCCGATGGCGATGGACTTCTGCGTCTCGCTGATGTTGCTGGCGCGGCGGTAGTAGAACTTCAGGGTGCCCTCGACGTCCTTGCCGATGGTCAGCGGCACGATGATGGCGGCGCCGATGCCATGCGTGCCGTCGGGGAAGCCGATCTCCTCGGGCGTGAACAGCACGCGCGTCTTGCCGTCGGCCAAGGTGGCGTACGTGGCGTTCGTGCGGATGGAGCTGCCGGAAAGGTTGTCGGACTCGTCATGCCCGGCGTAGCCGAGGATGCGCTCCTTGTCGGTGATGGCCACGGCGATGGCGGCGGTCGAAGGCAGAAGCAGGCTGCAGATGCGCTGCGCCGACGAGCAGTCGAGCCCCTCGCCCATGGCCGCGAGCGTCTGGCTCGCCAGCTGCAGCACGGCGTTCGACTGGCGCGCGCGCACGGAATCGGGGTCCATGAGCAGACGGATGAGCGCGACGATGGACAGCGTGAACACGGTGCCGGCCAAGAACAGCTCGCCGATGCGCGCCTGCGGGGAAACCAGGTTCCAAATAAGCACCAGGCCCGACAGCGCCATCACCACCGACAGCAGCATCTCCACGATGAAATTGTGCGGAAGGCGCGAACGGCTTTCTTCCTGAGAAAAATCCCTGCCCATCGATCCTCCTTATACGGCCAACGTGCGGACGCCGGCGAAATGGGTACGGAAAGCGCCGCCCGGCGGGACGGCGACATGCGTGCGGCGCGCGAAGACGGCAGCGCAGGCCCACCGGCGCGGGCTCGAACCCACAGGCGCGAACCCACCGCCGCGGGCACAGACCCGCCGGCGCGGGCGCAAACCCTCGAACGGCTTCGCTTAGCCCAGTATACCGAACTCGTTGAGCATAAGCATAACGGCCGCCACCAGCAAAAAGCAGCCGAACAGAAAGCGCAGCTGGCGCTCGGGAATGACGCGGATGAGGCGCGCTCCGATCACGGCCCCGGGGATGGTCCCCACCACCACGGCGATGCCGGCCAGATAGTCGATGTTGCCGAGGATGCCCTGCTCGATGACGCCGGGGATGGCCAGGATCATGATGGCGATGAGCGACGTGCCCGAGGCGAGCGTCATGGGGATGCTCAGGATGGCGAGCATCATCGGCACCATGATGAACCCGCCGCCGACGCCGACGTAGCCGGACGCCAGGCCGGCGACAAGGCCGATGCCCGCGCCCTGCAGGTACTGTTTGCGCGTGAGCGCCGGCTGATCGGGAACGGCCGCGACCTTGCCGGCCGGGGCAGCCTTGCCCGCCCCCGCACCGGCCTTCCCCGCAGCCGGCGCCTTCAACGCCTTCCTGAACATCTTGTAAGCGCTGAACCCGATGACGAGCGCAGCCACCAGAATAACCGCCCAATCAGGCGAAATGCTCGCCAGCCACACGCCCACCGGCGACGTGAGCGCCCCGCCCACGCCCAGCGCCACGCCCAGCTTCGGGATGCAGGTTTTCGCATGCATATGCGAGGCGACGCCGGAGATGGACGTCGGGATGATGGCGAACAGGCTGGTGGCCGTGCTGGCGAGGGGGCTCATGCCGAAGGCCAGGCGGAAAATGGGCACCATGATGGTGCCCCCGCCGACCCCGAGCAGACCGGACATGACGCCGACGAAAATGCCGGCAAGCGCCGGCGCGACGAGCTGCGCGAAGATATCCATTATGCCGCCGACCCGCTATTCCGCGATGTTGAGACGGATCTCGCTCGTAATGCCGGGGTCGACCCCCTCGGCGGCGACCGCGTACGGGATGGCCGTCGCATGCGGGTTCATCTCGGCCTGGCGGCGCGCCACGGACTGTACGAGCGCGTTGCGCATGATCTGGTCGCCCTCCATGCGGGCCATCAGTTCGGGCCAGACGAACTGGAACTCGAAGTACTTCGAGCAATTGCGCTGCGAATAGAGCACCGCCTCGGCGCGCGCGGCCTTCGCCGCACGGCGGTAGGCGCGCTTGTCCTTGCGCGCGAGGCTGCGCAAAATGGCGGTGATGCGGATGCGCTTGGTGATGCCCGGCTGCAGAAACGGTCCCGGATACGGCTCGAGCGACTGCGGCTTGACCTGCATCAAGTCGATCTGCGTGCGGCTGTACTCCATCTTGCGGTACTCGTAGAGCCAGCGATAGATGTCCTGGCGGAAGCGCGTTCCCTCGCTCGTGGACTCGGGCGGCAGGTGGCGCAGGCTCCACTGGTTGTCGAACCAGATGTCGCTGCCGTACATGCGCAGGTTCAGCATGTAGTCCAAGTCCTCGCCGCGCGCAATCCACGGGTCGAACGACAGGCGCCGAAACGCCTCGCGATGCAGCGCCAAGCAGCCGCCGCACACATGGTTGCTGCGGGAAAGGCGCGGGCCGCGCATCGCCTTGGTGATCCACTTGTTGAACGCCTTGCCCTGCTGCCAGAAGCGGTTGTACCACTTGTCCTGGCTCTTCGACAGAAACGAGCCCTCGGAATTGAAGTAGAAGCCGGTCTTCGCCAGGATGGGCACGCCCTTGCGCGTGAGCTTGCCCAGGCCATACACGGCCTTCTGCAAAAACTCGGCATCGTCGATGACCTCGTCGTCGTCCAGGAACACCACGGAGTCGAAACCCATGACGTCGGCGATGACCAGGCCGAAGTTGCGAATGGCGCCGTAACCGGAAAGGCCGATCTCCTTCGTGAGCTTGCCCAGGCCCAGCTGCTCCATGCGCTGGCGCACCAGGGAAAGCTCCGCGCCGCCGATGACGGCGATGTTCAGCGACGGGAAGCGCGAGGCGATGTCCTGCACCTTCTCGGCCGCCTTGGCCTCGATGGAGGTCTCGGAGGCAACCAGCACCACGATCTGCCCAATGCCGCGCACCTTCTGCAGCGACGTGAGCAAGCGCGGCAGTTCGCCGGGGGAATCGATCGGGGTCATGTGGTCGTAGGTGGCGAGCACGCCGCCGGAATCCTTGCGACGGCGCGAGGAAACGTATGTCGGGATGATGATTACCGGATTCATGCACGTCCTTCAGTTCAAGTATGTTTGCGCCCAGGCGCGCGGGCGCGTGCGGAGGGGCCCTCCGCCCTCGTCCTCGTTCCGCCTTATTGTAACGTTTTTAATAGGCGCCCGTAAAACCACCGGCGCCGGCGCGTTCGCAAAGCGTACAAACGGCGAGGAACGGCGGCGGAGATGCCCGCCACCGAACGAACGACGTGCAGCGAGACGGACTCACACCGCCAGGACGAAGGGCTTGCCCCCCACGTCAACCACGGGAAGGCTCACGCCGTACACCTGCTCGAGCAGCTCGGAGCTGACGACTTCCTCGGGCGCGCCTTGCGCCACAATGCGCCCGCCCGCAAGCGCCACCAAATCGTCGCTGTAGCGCAAGGCCTGGTTCACATCGTGCAGCACCATGATCACCGTCATGCCGAATTCGCTGTTCAGGCGCTTGATCAGATGAAGGATGTCCAGCTGATAGCGGATGTCGAGGTACGTGGTCGGCTCGTCGAGCAGCAGCACGTCGGAGCCCTGCGCCAGCGCCATGGCTATCCAGACGCGCTGAGTCTGCCCGCCGGAAAGGGCCGACACCGGGCTGCGCGCGTACTCGGTCAAGCCCGTCACCTCGAGGGCCCAGGCCACCATGCGCTCGTCCTCCTCGGTGCTCGCGGCGCTGCCGACGCCGTGATAGGGAAAACGGCCGTAGCCCACCAGCTTCTCCACGGCGAGATCCGCGGGCGCAGAATTCCGCTGATGCACGATGGCGACCAGACGCGCGAAATCGCGCAGGCGCAGGGCGCTCACGTCGCCGCCGCGCAGATGGATGGACCCGCCGGAAGGCTTGAGGTTTTTCGTCAGCAAGTTGAACAGCGTCGACTTGCCCGAGCCGTTTGCCCCGATGAGCGTGGTGATCCGCCCCTCGGCAATGGCGAGGTCCAAGCCGTCGAAGATGGGCGTGCGCCCGCGGTTGTAGGCGAACTTCAGCCCGCTGACGGCGAACACGTTATTCGCCATAGGTACCACGCGCCTTTCGCAGCAACAGGATGAACGCCGGGCCGCCCACCACCGACATGATGACGGCCGCGCTGATCTCATACGGCGCGGCGACGGTGCGTCCGACGGTATCGGCCAAAAGCAGGCAGAGGGCACCGAGCAGCATGGCGTAAGGCAGCAGCCACCGATGCGACGTGCCCACCAGCAGGCGCGCAATGTGCGGGACGATCAGGCCCAGGAAGCTGATGGGGCCGATGATGGCCGTGGAAACGGATGCCAAGAGCACGGCGACGGCGCTGACGAACAGGCGGTTCTTGTTCACGTCCAGGCCCAGGCTGCGCGCCGTCTTGTCCTCAAGCGACAGCAAATCGCAGCGTTTCGTCACCAGCAGCGCCACGATCAGGCCCGGCGCGGCATAGCCGGCGAGCATCTGCAGGTCGCTCCACGTCTTCATGGTGATGTTCGCCTCCACGATGCTGGCAACACCGGAAAGCGAGCCGCCCGTGCCCGACGAGAACGCGCTGGAGATGCCCGAGAACATGGCGCTCACGGCCACGCCCACCAAGATGACGCGCAGCGGGGAAAGCCCGCCGCGCCACGACAGGCTATAGACCAGGGCGAACGAAATCAGGCCTCCGACGAGGGCAAACAGCGGCGTGAAGTAGTACAGGGCGGGCGCGAACGCCGTCACCAGCACCGCCGCCAAGCTCGCACCGCTCGACACGCCTATGATGCCTGGGTCGGCCAGCGGGTTGCGGATGACCGCCTGCAGAAGCGTGCCGGAAACCGCCAGCGCCGCCCCGCCGACGAGCGCGATGAAAATGCGGGGGAAGCGCAAGTCGTAGATGGTGGCGACCACGTCGTCGTATTCCACGAACAGCCCGCCGATGAGCTGCTGCGGCGTCACCTGCAAACTGCCGGTGTTCACGGCGACGAACAGCAGTGCCACCAGCGCAATCGCCGTCAGCACGAACGCCGCGATCTTCCTTCCAGTGCTTACCATCGATTACCTTTCCTCCCCGTATAGCATGGGTTGCAGGGTCTGCAGGGCTTCGGGATAGTTGAACGTCGCGCTCATGCCGAACTGCTCATAGGGCAGGTCGAACACGCGCCCCTCCTTCACCGCGCGGAAATGCTTCCAGATGTCGTTGCCGGCGAACTCGTCGGAAAACATCTGCATGACCTGGTCGGGCAGCGCATGGGCCGTGCGCAGGATGATGTCGGGGTCGCGCGAGAGCATGTCCTCGGTGTTCACGTTCATGAATTCCTGGTCGGATCCCTCGTACACGTTGCGCCCGCCCGCCAGGGCCACCAAGCTGCCCGCATAGCTGTTCTCGGTCGCCACGATGTAGCTGCCCGGCAGGCCCATGAGCACGAGCACGTTCGGCTGCTCCTTGCCCTCGATACCGGCACGATAGTCCGCCATGAACGCGTCGTATTCCGCCACCAGCTCCTGCGCCTGATCGCGGCGGTCGAACTTCGCCCCCATAGCGGAGATGCTGTCGTACATGCCCTCGACGCTGCGCAGGTCCAAGAACATGCACGCCACCGCAATGCCCGCGTACTTGGGACGCAGGTCGTCGATGAGCGAGTTCGGGCCGATGACGCAGCTGGGATGCAGCGATTTCAGCTGCTCCAAATCCGGCGCCATGGGGCTTCCCACCTGGGGAAGGTCCGCGTAGCGCTCGGGCAGGTCGCGCGAGGTGCTGCAGATGCCCACCAGGTCGAGATCGAGCTTGTCGCAGATGGTCGCCACCGCCGGGGATGTCGCCACCAGCCGCTGCTGCTCGGTGCCGTCGGCGTTGCGGTACGGATGCTGGTCCACGCAGCCGGACAGCGGGAAGGCCGCCGCCGACAGTGCGGCGACGGCCATCGCCCGCGAGAACGCGCGACGCGTCAGTGCCCCGTTCGCGCCGCTCATCGCGCTATTCGCCCTTCGGCTTCGACGCCGCCGCGGCGGCTGCGGCTGCGGCGGCCTGCTTGGCGCGCTTCGGCTTGAGGTACGCGAAATACGCCACCGCGCCTGCTATCGCCAAAACGACCACGATGCCGCCCACCACCAGCGCGGTGGTGGTGCCGTCGAGCGCGGCGGAGCGGCTCTGCCCCTCGGTGGTTTCCTGGCCGTCGGCGTTGTACTCCTTCACGCCGGCATTCGCGGAGCCCTCGACGGAAGCCGCTGCGTCATTCGAGCTGGCGGAAGCGGAAGCCTCGGCGGCAGTCGACGCCGCGGCCGCCGGCGCGGCGGGCGCGGCAACCGGCTCGGCCGCTTCCTCGCCGGGCGTGACGGTCTGCACGAACGGAATCGCGTCGGTGTTGCCCTCCACCAGGTTCGCGAGCTGCGTGAAGTAGATGACCTCGCGGCTCATCGGGTTCACGTACATGCCCACGCGGATATTCGAGTTCTCGCCGGGAACCTGAAAGCGCCAGTCGGCCGTATTGTTCGCGGAGTCGGTCTGCATCTGCGCAGCCTCGACCGCCGCGAACGAGCCGTCGCCGTTGCCGTCGACCCAGAAATTCATCGCGCCGATCTGGTCGGCCAGCTTGAAGCGCAGCGTGACGAACGTGTTGCCGGCCGTGTCGCGCTCCACCAGCGCCGCGGGATACGTGCAGCCCGTCGTCATGGATTCTGCGAGAGCAACGTTGCTTTGACCTGCGGAATCCTCGATCTGCCCCGTGAGAGGGTTCGCATACGAGGGCACCGTCGAGGCCGTGTACACGGCCGAGGTGGCCGCATGCGCCGCGCCGACGAAGGCGCCCGCGGACAGGGCGAAGGCAGCGGCCAGCGCGAAGGCGGCCGCAAGCGCCCCGCGGATAAACCGTTCAGTCATATATCAACCTTTCAAATCGACGGACCTAGCGGAGCTGCATGCGGCGGCGGGCCACCACGGCCGCACCGGCTGCAGCCACGGCGATCGCGGCCGCACCGGCAGCGCCGGCGGCGTTATCGCCGGTCTTGGCCGAGCTCGTGGTCTTGCTGCTCGAGGCGACCGTGCTTTCCTGGTTCGTTCCCAAGTCCTTGGCCTGCGAAAGCTTCAGGTGCATGTCGGCCACCTGCGCACCGCCGCCAAGCTGTTCCATCTCCTTGATGGTCA
Source organism: Anaerovoracaceae bacterium (assembly GCA_963604235.1). Lineage (GTDB taxonomy): Bacteria > Actinomycetota > Coriobacteriia > Coriobacteriales > Eggerthellaceae > Senegalimassilia. The sequence continues at coordinate 17,577 of CAVCPR010000052.1, forward strand.
TGCTGATGGGCAGCACGGTGTCGGCATCCGCCTTCGGCGTGGAAAGGGTGTACTGCGAACCGCTCTTGCTCAGATCGGTGTTGTTGTAGGTCAGCTTGACGATGTGGCTGTCTCCCTCGCTGGTGGCGGAGAAGCTCACCTTGAACGTGCCGTCGGACTGCGGGCGGACGAGCGCCGTGTCGCCGAAGTACTTGGCGGCCATGGACTCCTCGGTGCTGTCGTGTTTCAGCCACGAAACGGGCACCTGATAGGTATGCCCCACCTGAAAGCCCTGATTGGCTTGCTCGGAGACGGTCGTCGAGCCATTGTTGTTGGCACCGGAGCCGTTGTTGTTGGCGTCGCTGCCGGCATTGCTGTTGCCGTTGTCGCCATCCGTCGACGGCTTCACCGGATCGGGCGTCACCGGATCGCCGCTTTCCGTGGCAAGCGAGGAGGTGTCCAGGCGCACGCCCATGTCGACGGTGCCGGCGGGCATGGTCACGCTGACCGTGATGTCCTTGGCAATGGTGGACACACCGGAAATGGTGAAGGAGCCGTCGGCGTTCTTCACCGCGTCCTTGCCGTTATACGCCATGGCCGTCAGGAACTGCGCACCCTGCGCATTCGGCGTCACCGTCACGGAATACGCGCCGTCGGAGTAGACGACCGTGGCCGAGGCCTCCATGAAGGCCGATGCGCTCGACACCGCACCCGTGCTGGCATTGACGAACGAAACGGGAAGCGCGTACTCCTTGCCCGCGACCATCTTGAACCCATCGGCCGTGGTCACAAGCTCGTTAGAGGGCGTGGGAGTGGGGTCGGGCTCAGGCGTGGGCTCGGGATCGGGCTCAGGCGTCGGGGTCGGATCCGGCGTCGGCTCGGGATCCGGG
>CAVCPR010000053.1:0-11681 GCA_963604235.1 Anaerovoracaceae bacterium
CCCCGGGCAAGACGCCCCCGAAAAGTAACTCAACCAGCCAACATGGTGCCATCCGCTTTCACCTCGGTCGGGCAGACCTTGATGCTCACCTTGTTTTCGCCGGAAAGAAGGGGCTTGTTCTCGACGTCATTGCGGCGCTTTTCCTGATCACTTTCGCGAATCTGTTGCTTTGCTGAACACCTAGCCGCATCTGCTCATTGCCTTTCGGAACCCCTGCGCGCATCGTAATGCTCAACACGTGTTTATGAACCGCTTTGCGCGCGTGCCGCGAAGCGGAGAACCACGAGAGGGGCGAGGTCATGAGCATTATTCGAAAGGCAATACTAACCGGAACCGCGGTGGCATCAGTAGTCGGCGTCGCGGCGCTGACGGCGTGCGGCCCTGTCAGCGAACAGGTTCAAGGGGAAACAGGCGTCTCGGTCAACGTCTCCAGCGTTTTACCGACCCAGGCGGCAAGGCACACCGCCGAAGATTACGCGAGCGTCTTCCCCGACGAGGTCAACTCCTTCTTGGCGGGCACCGGCGAAGCGGAGGCCGAGGACGGCGGGTACGTGCATTCGCACGCCACGCTGGCCGAGCATGTTGAGCCGATGCTGCCGCAGGAAGGATCGTCCATGGCCTGCATCGCCTGCAAATCGACCGACTTCAACGCGCTCTATGCCCAGGAGGGCAAACAGGCTTTCGCCGCCGACGCGACCGATTACGTCGGGAACGGCAAGTACTGGGACTGCAACATCTGCCATGCAGACACGCCGGGTAGCACGCTTCAGGCGAATCTGGTGCTCTACCAGCTCATCGGCAAGACCGCCTTGAATCAAGTGAGCACGGAGGAAGCCGTGTGCGGCCAATGCCACAACGCCGTGGGACGCTACGGCCGCGCCTGGCTCGCGAACTATGACGGCGATCTCGGCACCATCGACCCCTATCGCTACGGTTTCGATCCCGACTCACTCAAGCAGGCATTCCTCGAAGACGGCGTGAAGGCAACGCACGAGGACGACACGGGGGCGGACGTGTTCATCACGCAGCATCCCGACATCGAGATTTTCCAGGGCAGCGTGCATGAGCAGCTGGGCCTCACCTGCGTAAGCTGCCACATGCCCACGAAAATGAACGAAGAGGGCAACGAGTACACCTCGCACGACGCGTCCTCCACGCCACTCGAGAACGAGGAAGCCCTGAAGTTCTGCCTCACCTGCCATGAAAGCCAAGGCGTCGACAACGTGGACGAAATGCGTACGTTCATCGAGAACGCCGAGGCCGACCTCGGCCAGAAGGAGCAGGTCGTCAAGGAGAAGCTATCCCAGGCCAAACAGCTGCTGGTCAAAGCGACCAGCGAGGGCGGCGTGGACGAGGCGACGCTTTCCCAGGCGCGCGAGCAATACGCGACCGCGAAGTGGTACAACGTGTACGCCCACGGCTCGGCGGAAAAAGCCGGCCAGAAGGTCGCCCACAACCCCACCGCCGAGCGCTTCTACCAAGAGAAGGCGGCCGGGCTCCTTGACCAGGCGATTGCTTCTTTGAGCAGTCTTTCCTAAGGGGCAGCCATGAAGAACCCGCATTTCACATCGCGCCTCAAAGCGTCGCCGAAGGCCCGCAAGCGGCTCATTGCGGGCTGCACAATTGCAGTGACGATCGGCGTCGCCTCTTGCGGTTTGCTCGCATGGCACGAGCAGCCAAGCTTCTGCAACGCATTTTGCCACGCCCCCATGGACCCATACGTGGAGACATACGACCAAACCTACGGAAGTCCCGGCGTGGACAAATGGGGCAACGAGGTGTCGGACGCGTCCAGCATGCTCGCGGTCTCCCATAAGGAGCAGGGCATGAATTGCCTGAGCTGTCATGTCCCCACCTTGCAGGAGCAGGCATCCGAGGGCATCGAATGGCTTTCCACGGGCTTCAACGTGCCCACCCCACTCGCCGAGCGCGACTGCGACGACCTCACGCGCCCGCGCGCCGTCGAGGAAGACGCCGCCTGCTTAAACGAGAGCTGCCACAACTACACGCGCGAAGAGCTGGCCTATCTGCCGGCGGTACGCGACATGAAGTACAACCCCCACGCCGCGCAGCACAACGAAATGGCGGGCGCGAGCGTGCAAACCTCGTGCAGTGACTGCCATAAATCGCATCGAGCCTCCGTGATGTACTGCACGAAATGCCATGTAGATGCAGACGTGCCCAGCGGCTGGATCACATATCGGCAAGACCGCGAGCTGCGTCAGGAACTGCATCAGCAGGTGGAGGAAAACTAACGAGCCTTAAAGAAGGAGGATTCCGCGAAATGAGTCGTCCCGTGCGCATCACCATTCTGAAATCGGAGCTTGACGAGGACTTGGCGCAGCAGTACGCGCTCCCAAGCTTTGGGGTCTGCCCCTTCCACGAAGCGGGGCAGGTGTTCGTCAGCGATGGTGAGCACAAGCCGGAAGGTCTGTGTCGCTACGCCTGGACGCCCATTGAGGAGATGGTGGCTCGCCTGTCAAAATTCGGCACGCTTCTGCCCGAGAACGCAGGGTCGAAAGACCCGGGGAAGGGCGTGTTCGCCTGCGTGGACGGCCTGCGCCCCGTCATCATGCTTATTGAGCGCGATGAGTAGATTCTTCGTTTAGAGCAAGGAACCCGCCGTCAACGAAGCGCGACAGCAGTTTCTGGGCACCTGCGTGCTCCCCTGTTTCCGTCCAGCCCAATTGCTGGTTGACGGCGAGATCCCCATGCGCAATGAAGGCGAACAACATGCGCGCATCCGTTTCCCCAAGCCCTGTGCGGTCCATAATCAGGGGAACCATCTTGGGAGAGCTTCGCTCTATCACGCGCCGGGCGACGTACGCGAACGTGTCCGGATCCTGATACAGCAGCCGGGCATCCTCCGTCTGGGGAATACGCTGACATAGAGGGTCGGGGGTTTCCCCCTGAAGCTGGCCAGTATCGATCGCCTCATCGACGAGTTCGATTAAGAGCGCGAACTTGTCCTCGTAATGCAGATAGAACGTACCGCGGTTGATTTGGGCCGCTTTGCAAAGGTCTGTCACGGTCATCCGCATGAAGCCTTTCTCCCGCAGAAGGGAGAAGAATGCCTCCGCAATCACCATTTTGGTATACCGCGTTCGGCGATCGACGGTTTTCGGCGAAGCAGCTTCGCCGCCCTTGTCAAGGCGGTGGCTGCGCTCAGCTGCCGAGCCGCCCTGCGCCATCTGCACCTTCCGACCCTTGTCCATTACGCTCCTTTCTTCTGGACATATAGCATGTTAATGAACATGTGTTTATGAATACTTTAGCGTGAAGCGGCCCGTAAACGCAAGCGCGAAGCAAGGGGCCAACAAGTCGACTTTGAGTAGCATCCGCTCAAAACAGCAACAGAACGCAAAGTTCTCGAAGCTTTCCCGAGAGATACTCCAGACAAGAAGGGCGACGTGAATCAACCGGCAAGACCTAGCTACGGCACCTTCAAGCAATTCCTGGACGCACATCAAATCGGCCGAGATTCCGGAAATGTACCCAGAGATAGTCACCCCCAAACGATCCGCGCAACGTTTACGGGCCAAAATTGCTAACTTTTTGGAATTGAGGGGAACTTTCAAGGGCCGCGTGCGAAACGGCGATGGCTGACGAAATAGCCGCTCGCTTCTGACCAGGGCTTTCTTTGATCGCGATTGCGCCCGCCGCCCGAACCCCGCACGCCTGCGACGTCAAACTGCCACCCTCTATAACCCATGTCCAACGCCACTCGCTTAGACGGGCCTAGCCGATACAATACCGGCTAGGAATCATCTCCCCCTCAGGAAGGAGGAAATAATCCCGAGCGACCCAATCGCCTCATCGTAAGGGACGGACTCGAAAAGAAGCTTTTGGGTTACTTCCTTGTAATCGCTTCGATAGTAACCCGACTCGATCACTTCATCGAGAACATCGGAAAGATCAATACCGTCCGCCGCGGAAACGCAGAAAGGAAGCCCTCGGCGCTGCTCCCCCACCAGGTGAAACAGATTGCGCATATCCTCATCGAGAGACACGAGCTGCATCAACTTGAATTCATCATAGATGTGCCGCGAGCAGCGATCAGAGCTTCTCTCCCCCAGATAATAGTCGCAAAGAGCGTAGGCCTTATCAACGAAGCTGCGCTCGAGAGATGTAACGTTGACATCGAACGAATCGAGCTCGAAGGCATCGAACAGAGCCTGCGCCTCGGGTTTGCCCGACAACGTGTCGCGAAGTTCGGACGATACTCGCTTGCGCTGCAAGGGCGACACTGGCGTCATGAGTGCCGTTTCAACAATGAGCCGGCTCTTCAATTCCGGCGCCCCTAGGGAATAAGGCAGTTCGATTTCATACTTGTTGTAGTCTCGGCGACTATGGGTTTCATCGAGATTAGCGATCTCCAATCCCAACTCGCTGCACGATTCCACCACCGCCCGTTTTATCTTGCGGCGCTCTCCTTGGCTTATGTGCTCATCCTCCACACCCAGATCAACGTCTTCGGAAAAACGCCGGATCGCCTTATGGCATTTCGAGAGCGACGTGCCTCCCTTGAATACGATATCGGGATACCGCTTAGACACCTCACGAAGGAAAACGAATACGAAATAGTCCTTCGCGACGAATTCGGGGTTGACGCGAGCAATGGACGCCGCCTTTAGGACTGCCTGACGGAATTCGGGTTCGTTTTCATGCAAGTACACCGATTGCCTCGCTTTCGACCAACCTCCGCGTTGTTTTTTGCGGGTACGACAGGGACAGCCTCATGAGTTCCGCCTTATCGAGACCCTTGCAGAGTCCGGCAAGTTTGCTTCGCTGCTCGGCGTCAAGCGTCGCCGGCCTGCGACGGCTGAGCACGTCGAGCAGTTGTAAAGCCGCCTCGCTGGTGCTCGCTGCGGGGACGCGAGATTTGCGCACGACGCATTTCACGTAGCCCCCCACCGTAATGGTGCGCTGCGCCACCGCCGTGTTGTCGGTTACCACTTCATAACTATTCGGCACCTGTTCGGAAATGCCCAGGGCGTTGTCAAGCGTCGCCCCCGACCAGAAGCCACAGCGCTCGCCGCTTGCCGAACGCAAGTACTTTCTAATGATCACCTTGATCGGACTGAGCTCGCTTTGGCCGAGAACCCCCGAAGAAGGAATGTAGTAGACCCCCTGCTCATAGCGAACGAGATTCCCTTTTTCGATCGCGCGAGAAATACGCTCATGTAGCGTGCGTCGAGGCAAGTCGGGGAACGCTTCCGCAATGTCAGAGGCAAGTATAGGCTCATCCCTGCCAAAGCATTCTTCGAGTATGTCGACCATTTCCTTCATAACGACATGATATCATGTATTGCACAAATTTGTATGTTTTGGTTCCATATTAGTGCATATGTATCAGCACGATACGGCATCCCATACACTGACGAGAAATGGAGTTGCCCTATACCGCCTTCTTAGCAGCTTTCGACCATTTCGCGTGCGCTAGCTCTAATCAGAACGGCATCACGCCTGACGAAACAGATTACGCATATCCTCATAGAAGGGCGCGAGCTGTATCAGCTTGCGTTCATTGCAAATCGCCTCCGCTCGCTTTTTGCGCGGGCCAGCGATGGTCGACATGACGCCTGCACGCACGTGGCGGTTCATTTGGAGCATTCCGAGCGCGTGTGAGTCCGCCCCCTAGCCAGCGCTACTTTCTCCCTAAACCGATCTTCAGGGCGGCGGTGGGGCAGGCTTCTTTGCATTTGCCGCAGAGCATGCAGTCGCCGGCGGTGACGGCGTTCGCTTCACCGGAAACCGCGTCGTCCAGAATGGCCGGATCGCACAGGCACGCCTTCTGACACTTGCCGCAGCCAATGCAGGCGCCGTGATCGATGCGCACGTTCAGCAGGCCCACCTTACCGAGCGCCTCGTAGAAACCACCGAGCGGGCACAGGGCGCGGCACCATACGCGATGACCCCAGAACAGCTCGACGGCGACGATGCACAAAAGCGTCACCACGCCCGCGACCGCCCCGAGCGCCATCAGCTTGTTGATGGCTCCGATGGGGTTGAAAATCTCATACACGGGAAGGCCGAGTACCGCCGACAGCACGAGAATCGCCCCCGCCACGTAGAGCTTCGCGTGGCGCGGTACCGGCATTTCGTACACCGGGCGGCGCAGCTTGCGGCGCAGGAAATCGACCGCCTCGCCAAGCAGATTGACCGGGCACACCCAGCCGCAGAACGCGCGCCCGCGAATCAGCCCGTACACGACCAAAACCGGAAGCACGCCGACCAGCCAAGCCGGATCGAGCGTCTTGGAAGCGCAGATGACCTGCAACGTCGCGAACGGATCGAGAACCGTCACCGGGCCGATCGACGAGGAACCGAGCGTGCCGAAAAACGGCAGTTCCGCCGGCGTCGCCATCTGCTCGCCCGTCGGGACCGTGGAGCCGAAAAGCCCCCACCCCGCCGCGACGGCGGGCAGGGCGAACAGCACAAGCATGAACACTTGCACGCAGCGGCGCGCGAGCGTCATCTTCCCCACCCGTTTGCGCCCGCGAGGCGCACTCGCCTGATCAGCCATCCGCCTACACGCCCTCGGGATAAATGGTCTTGTCGTCTTCCCAATTCAGATAGATGAGGTTGACCCCGATCACACCGGTGATGGAAACGAAGGAGTTGGCAACGTCATGCGAATCGTCGACGGTTTCCGCCTCTATCGTCACCACCAGCTTGTAATCGTGCACCTCATGCACCTCCACGCCGGGAATCTCGCGCAGCGCCGTGCGCACCTGCTCCTCAAAGCCCTGCGCGCATTCCACCACCAACGATGAAATAACCATCCTCACACCTCCACGAAAAACTTTCCGGCGCACATGCCGCCGGCTGCGCCATGTGATCAAGCTCGTTGCCGCTTGGCGAAACGATCCGCCCACCGCAAACGACCGAAACCACCCACCAGCGGCACACGCCGTCCTCGGAAGTCACGCCCCGCGCGGCAGCGCATCCGCAGACCTCGTGACGCCGTCTGCGCTATGCGCCGGCAGCTGTGGCTCCAGTCTGCGCGGCGGCGGCCCCAGACCGCCCACCCTGCGTGACGGGCAACGGTACCAGTCCGTTCGCCCTGCGTGGCGGGCAACGGAAACCTGCTCGCCGCTGGCCCCGGCCTGCGCGGCGGCGGCCCCAGCCTACTCGCTAGCGGCTCCAACCTGCACGCCGGCACTCTGCTCGCTTGCGGACTTTCCCTGCTTGCCCGTTATCTCGATATGGCACGCGGCGCAGTCCTGATAGGCGTCGCCCAAATCGTCGAACGACTTCGGCGCATCGACATCGAAATGAAACGCGGGCAGCTGCGGCGCGGAAGCCAGAATCGGCCACGCGCTGTCGTTGGCCCCGTGGCAGCCGAAGCACCCATGGCTGCCGGACACCTCGTAGCGCCCGGCATGGGATGCCTGCGCAGCCGCAACCCGCTGGTCAAGCGAGCTGCCCGCCGAACCGCCCCCGCCCGCCGCCGCGCCGCCGGCAGCTCCGGACCCGGAACACGCCGCAAGCCCCATCAAGCTCGCCGACAACGCGCACGTCGCCGCAAGCATGCCGGCCTTGCGCACCCAATTCGCACGCATCATCTCTACCCCTCCAGCTTCTCGACCCGCACGCAGGTCTTCTTGTAGTCGGGCTCCTTCGAAAGCGGGCAATACGCCTCCTGCTGCACCAAATTGATCAGCGTCTCCCGCGCGAAAAACGGCGCGAACAGATACCCCTTCGGCGGCACCGTGCGCCCGGCCGTGGACACCTTGATCTCCACCTCGCCGAAGCGGCTGATCACCTTCACGCGGTCTCCGTCGGCAAGGCCCATCTCCCGCACATCGTCGGGATTCATGTCCAGCAGCGCCTCGGGAAGCGCCTTGTCGAGCGCCGGCACGCGGCGCGTCATCGTGCCCGTGTGCCAATGCTCCAGCAGGCGCCCCGTGCAGAACCAGAACGGGTACTCCTCGCTCGGCATCTCCGCAGGCGGCTCGTAGGGGCGGAAGCACACCACCGGCTTGTGGTTCGCCGTCTTGTAGAAGCTCACGCCGCCGGCAAGCCCATGCTCGCCGTACTTCTCCACGCCGTACTGGTCGAACCCATCTTCCTGCGCGCCGTCGGCGAAGCGCCACTTCGTGGGCAGCCACTTGCCGTCAACCTCGCGCACCGGCCAGGTCAGCCCGTGCTGATAGATGTACTCGTCGTAAGGCGCCAGCTGCTTGGCCTCCATCTTGAGCTTCTTCGCCGTGTTGATCGCGTCGGCGCGCTCGTTGAGGGAAGGATTGCTAAACGTGCGGTATTCCTCCCAGATGCTGCGGCACGTCTCGCGCTGCGTGGCATGCGTGAACGCGTGCGCGCCCTTGTCGTACCACGCGCCGAACAAGGTGTCGAACGCGTCCGCATCGCCGATCTTCTCGCCGTCGAGCACGCGGGCGGCAATCTCGAAGAGCATCCACAAATCCCACTTGGCGTCGCCCGGCGGGTCGCACGCCTTCTCGAACACGGCGGTGCGGCGCTCGCCGTTGCCGAAGCACCCCTCGCGCTCCACCCACATCGCCGCAGGCAGCACCACGTTGGCATACTTCGTCGACATGGTCGGATACACCTCGCTGACCACGATGAACGTGTCGAACACGCCGCGCTGGTCCTCGGCGCCGCGGCCCAGAAAGCGCGTCAGGTTCGTCATCGACTGCGCCCAGTTGTTGTGCGCGGTCCAGAGGAAGTCCATGTTGCCCTTGGCCATTTCGCGGAAGATCTTGGTCGTGTGGAAGCCCGGCTTGGAAATGGGATCGAGCTGCCCTTCCGGCAGGTTCCACACGGCCTCCGTGTAGCGGCGGTGCGCCTCGTTCTTGACCACCAGGTCAGCCGGCAGGCGGTGGCAGAACGTGCCCACCTCGCGCGCAGTCCCGCACGCGGAGGGCTGCCCCGTCAGGCTGAAGCCGCCGTCGCCGGGGTGGCAATAATGGCCCGACAGCAAGTGGATGTTGTGCAGGTTGTGGTTGACCCACGTGCCGCGGTTGTGCTGATTGACGCCCATGGTCCAGAAGCTGTACAGCTTGATGCCGTGGTTGGCGAACAGGCCGTAAAGCTCCTGCAGCTCCTCGACCGAAAGCCCCGACAGCTCGCTGCAGTATTCCCAGGTGTAGGGCGCCAAGCGCTCCTTGTACTCCTCGAACGTGATGGAAGTGGTGTTCTCCACCTTCGAACCGATCTCGGACGTGTCATAGCCGTCGTAGGTGGCGTTGCCGATGTCCTCCGTGCCCTGCGCGAACGTCAGGTGGTCGCGCACCCAGTCCGCGTCGTAGGTCTCGTTTTCCAGCAGGTAGTGCGCGATGCAATTGGTGATGGCCAAGTCCCCGTTGGGCTTCATGATGAACACCTTGTCGGCGGTGGCGCCCGTGCGCGTATGCAGCGTCGAGATGTCGTAGTGCTTGACGTCCGGGTTCGCGATCTTGCGCGCCATCACGCGCGAATAGAGCATCGGATGGGCCTCGGCCATGTTGGCGCCCCAGGTGATGAACACGTCGGCGAAATCGATGTCGCCGTAGCAGCCGGCCGGCTCGTCGGTGCCGAACACGTTCATGAAGCCAACGACGGCGCTGGCCATGCACAGGCGCGCGTTCGGGTCGATGTTGTTGGAAAGCAGGCCCGCCTTCCAGAACTTCGCGGTGCAATACCCTTCCAGAATGGGCTGCTGGCCGCTGCCCCAGAACGCCAGGCGCGCCTTGTCCTTCTTCCAGGTTTCGCGCAGCTTGCCCGCCACCAGGTCGAGCGCCTCGTCCCATTCCGCCTCACGGAACCCGTCGTCGGTACCCTTGAGCGAGTTGTCCTCGCGGATAAGCGGCTTGGTCAGACGGTCCTGCCCCGTGAGAATCTTGCTCAGGTAATAGCCCTTCACGCAGTTCAGGCCGCGGTTGGAATCGTTCTCGGGGTCACCGTAGACCGAGATGAGCTTGCCGTTGCGGCTCTCGACGATCACGCCGCAGCCGCAGCCGCAGAAGCGGCACACCGCCAGCGTCTTCGTGACGGCGTCGCTGTTGTACGGCTCGTTCACCTTCGCGGCGCAGCCCGCCATCGACAGCAACGACCCGCTCGCGGCGGCGCTCGCCATCGCGATGGCCGTGGCCTTCAAGAATGTTCTGCGTGAGATGTCCGCCATGCTCACTCCCCCTTTTCCTGCTGCTTCGGCGCGCACTGCCGCCGAAACCCGTCACTTCCTCGTTCATGCTTCTAATACGAGAAGCCCGTTTCACCCTTTTTCCTGCTCGCCGCGCGTCACGATGCGAATCGGCACGCGCGGGTCGTCGATCACGCAGCGCATCACGCACAGCCCGCACCCGGTGCACACGTCCTTGTTCACCGTGGGGATGAACTTCGCGTGGATCACGTCGTTTTCCCTGATCCTGTAGTCGATGGTGATCGCCTCGTCGATGAGCGGGCAGACGCGGTAGCACACCTCGCAGCGATATCCCTGGTAGGCGATGCATACGTTCTCGTCGATCGTCGCAAAGCCCATGCGCGCGTCGGTGCGCTCGGCCACGTCGCGCAGCGCGCCCGTCGGGCACGCCTTCGTGCAGGGAAAGTCCTCGCACAGCCGGCACGCCTGGTCACGCGCCTCGATAAAGGGGGTTCCCACGGCGGCGCCGGTTGCCATGCCGGCCGTGCGAATGGCCTTGTACTTGCAGGCCTCCACGCACTTGCCGCACTTGATGCAGCGGGCCATGAAGTCCGCCTCGCCCTGGATGCCCGGCGGGCGCAGCAGCGTCGACGAGCCGACGGCGGCGCAGTATCCTCCCTCGGCGGCGAGCGCTATGGCCGCAAGGCCGGCGACCACGCGCCCGATACTCATCGCGGGCCCCCGATACAGAGGGCCCCGAGCCTGAAAACCTGCCGGGGTGTCGCCGAGGCGCGGCGGGCGGGCGCAGGCGCCGCAAGCGCACGGCGACGATCCAAAAACGCGCCCATGCTACTGGCTCCCCGCGCCCTCGAAGTCGGAATACTGGCCGTAGATGGTTTCCAGCTCCTTCGACTCCTGGTAGGTGATCCAGCCGTCGGGCAGCGTGTAGTCCTCGTGGCACTGCGAGCAGACCATCACGCTCGCGCGGTGGGCCTTGTGGCAGTCGCTGCAGTCGTATTCGCTGTGATGCCAGCTGTGCGGGTTGCGCACCGATTCACTCGTGGCATCCGTGAGGTCGTCCTTGGTCATGTTATGGCACGACGAATTCAGGCAGAACTCGGTTTCGCCGACGCCGCGGTAATAGACCAGACGGCTCAAATCGCGCTCGTTCAGGGGGTTGTAGTAGTTGCCGACCACCCATTCGAGACCCTCGGTCACCTGTTCCTGAATAGAGGGGATATGACAGCCCATGCAGCCCATGTCGGCGTATTCGCGATGCGTCGCCGAGAGCATGGAGCTGGAATCGGAAACGGCGTTGCCCCACTTGTCGGTGCCGGAATTGCCGGGCTCGCTGTAGTACGTCGGCAGATACGGGTCCATCGGGGAATGGCAGATGGCGCCGCAAAAGGACGGCGTTTCGTGCCACTTCCAGAAACCGACGCCCGCGACGGCGAGCACCACGACGATAACGACGCCGCAGGTGATGAGCCGCTTGCGGGAAGTCGGCTTCTTCGGGTTGTCCTTCTTTTGGGACGCGCGCTCCTTGCGCGCGGAAGCCTTCGGCTTCTTTTTCGGCGACGCGATGACGTAGTTCTCG
>CAVCPR010000053.1:11861-18122 GCA_963604235.1 Anaerovoracaceae bacterium
GCGCGCGCGTCGTCAGAGTTTGATTTCGCCACGAATCCCCCTCATGTCGTCCAACGCGCTGATTGTAGGACGCGCGGGCGAAAAATAAGATAGGGGTTTCCCCTCGAAGTACGTAGCGTTTTTCCTTATGCGATTACGTTATCGCAGGTCAATAGCTTGAAGGAAAGCTTGGTGAAAAAGAAAGGCCCCGTTGAGGGCTGCGCGGCAATCCTCAACGGGGCCTGGTGCGGTTTCCTAGTAGAACCAGTGCTGCTTGGGTTTGGGGGCGGTTGCTGCACCAGTTGGGTCGGCTGCCGGCGCTGCAGCCCCCGCGTTCGCAACGCCCTCGACGACCGGGGCCGGGGCCGACACGCCCGCAGTCTCGGCGGCGAGCGCCTGCTGCGAGGCCTCCTGACGGCTACCCTTCCAGATGTCGAAGGGCTTCTTCGTGCCATACTTGCGACCCCACACGAACAACGCCAACACGCACAGGACGTTCACGGCGACGGCGAACAGCGTCCCCTCGACGCCGAAGGCGGTATCGTAGGCGAAGCTGTTCGACGTTTCCCCCACCAGGCCGAAGAACGAGTAGCTTGACGCCATGCCGCTGTTGGGCAGGCCGAACAGGATGTTCTGCGTGAAATTCCAGGCGGTGTGCGCGCCCATGGCCATCCAGATGCTGTCGCAGTAGCGCACCATCAGCGCATACAGAACGCCCGTGACGAAGATGTCGATCAGCGCGAGCGGCGTGCAACCCGGGTTCACGATATGCGCAAGCGAGAAGAGCACTGACGATCCGATGACGGCGGCGGCCGTGCCGTACGTGCGGTTCAGGCGCTGATAGAAGAAGCCGCGGCAGATGATTTCCTCGGTGGATGCCTGAACGAAGATGGCGAGGAGGAACAGCACGAAGCCAATAATATTGAACTGCACGAACTCGAGCTGGATACTGCCTGCCAACACCGCAGCGAGAACGCTTACGGCGTTCATCGCGAAGCCGATGAGCAAGCCGAGCAGAAGCATGCTGACGCGGTTACCGGAAGGACCGGTGCCGTACGCCTTCAGGTACGGGCGCCACGGCTTAACGATGAGAAAGAGCAGCAAAGCGCACAGGGCAACGCCAAAGAACGCGACATACTCGTTCAGGAGCGTAACCCCGCCCGTGCCGAGCACGGATTCGAACAGCAGCTTGTTCGCAATTTGAAAGGGGATGTCGACAAGCGAGCCGAGAAGCACGCAGACGACGTCGAACATCACCAAGGACAACACCAACGTGGAGGCGAAGCCGCACAGGATGTAGACCTTGGTATCCTTGCCGCCGAATTTCCTCTTGCCGCCATCCGGCCGACCGGTCGGTTTCGTATCTAGCGTATCTTGCTGCGAATCAGTCACGGTATTCCCTTCTGTCATAGAGCAATGCGACAGTATAACTAAGTTGTCCAATTATAGTTTGAGCAGAAGGGAGCCACATGAAAGATGCGAACGGGGGCCCGATAAGCGGACATGCCACTGGTCAATCCAACTCGCGATAAAAAGAGTGACGCGCCCTGCGGGCGCTGAACAAATACTGTGCGAACTCGCGTTCGCACCTACGGAAATCTACCTGGAGAGGTAATCCTGGCAGCAGCGCTAGCCCGCCCCAACTAAGATGCAGTCAAGCCTTTGGCACTCTCCCGTTCTACGCGGGCGCGCCGGTTCCGTGCCCCGAACCCGCCGCGCTTAAAACAGTGAGCGCCTTCGGCGCTTTTAAACCATGCGAACCTGCGTTCGCGCCTACGAATTCTCGCTGCGTGGGTTGCATCGCAGCGAGCATGCCGTTTCTGCAAAAATCAACTTCTCATCAGGGTTTACGTTGCTGCAAGATTTCGTGGGGCCGAACGCAAGTTCGGCCATTATTAGAGAGCGCCGAAGGCGCGACAGTGTTTTACGAAAGCCGTCGCCAGCTCGTGCTCCACCGCGCGTCCACCGGTCGCCATCCCGCAAGCTGCCATCGACAACGCGCCCTACAAGCTCGCTATCATCCTCTTCAGGGCACCCATGTCGATCGGCTTTGAGACGTGGGCGTTCATGCCGGCGGCCAGGGATGCCTGGATGTCCTCCGAGAACGCGTTGGCGGTCATGGCGATGATCGGAATCGTCGCCGCCTGCTCATGCGCGCTGGCGCGCACCGCGCCCGCGGCCTCGTAGCCGTTCATCACGGGCATCTGCACGTCCATCAGAATCATGTCGTACTCGCCGGGCTTCGACGCCTCGAACGTCTCGAGCAGCTCCTGCCCGTTCTCGCAGATAGTGCACTGCGCACCCTCGACGCCAAGCAGCTCGGAGAGGATTTCCGCGTTCAGCGCGTTGTCCTCGGCGCACAGGAACCGCACGCCCTCAAGCGACGCCTCGCCGTGCCCGCCGGCGCCGCAAGCCTGTCGCGCCGACAAGGCGGCGCCCCCATCCGCGATCTTCAGGTCCAGCATGACCACGAAGCGGCTGCCCGCGCCTTTCTCGCTGTCGACGCTGATGGTGCCGCCCATCAGCTCAACGAGGCTCTTCGTGATGGCCATCCCCAAGCCCGTGCCCTGGATCTTGTTCGTCAGCGTGCTCTCCTCGCGCGTGAACGCGTCGAACAGCTTGCCTTGGAACTCCTTGTCCATACCGACGCCGTCATCCTCCACCGCGATGCAGTACTTCGCGTACGCCTGCGAACTTGCCGGGTGTTCATCGATGATGAAGCGGATATGCCCGCCGGGCTGCGTGTACTTGATGGCGTTCGACAGCAAGTTGCTCGCAATCTGCGTCAGGCGAACGCAATCGCTGCGCACCCAATCGTGCTGGACGCCCTCCATGACCAGCTCGAACGTCTGTCCCTTTGCCTCGGCCTGGGGGCGGAACATGTCCTCGACGTCACGCGCGAAATCCACCAGGGAGAAGTCCGCGTAGCTCAGCGTCGTCTTCCCCGATTCGATCTTGTTCATGTCCAGCACCTCGTTGAGGATGCCCAGCAGCGACTGTGAGGATACCTGCACCTTGCGCACGTAGTCGCGCACCCGGCGCTCGTCGCCCGCGTCATGCTCAATAAGCGACGAAAGCCCAATGATCGCGTTCAGCGGCGTGCGGATGTCGTGGGACATGTTGGACAGGAAGCTCGTCTTCGCCTTGTTCGCGACCTCGGCGGCCTGCAGGGCCTGCACGGTGACGGCCTGCGTCTCCTTCAGTTCGGCATTCAGCGCCTCGAGGCGTTCCATGTTCTCCTGCTGCCGCTTGAGGCTGTCGCGCTGGAAAGCAGCCTTCTGGTTGGCGGCGCTCGTCCGCCACAGGGCAATGAGGAACCCGGCGATGATGATCAGCAGCGCGATAGCCATGCCCGTGGTCGAGTAGAAAACCGTCATCTGATACGAGGCGAGCGTGTTGTCGACGTAGCGCTTCGCCGCGATGCAAACGATCGTGAAGTCGCTGCTCTCCATCGGGACGTGCCCCAAATAAAAGCCGTTGTCGCCGCCAAGAAGTTCCACGCCGCTGGCATGGCTGCCAAACGATTCCTGCAGGGAGGTGAACTCGTCCTGCGTGATGGCGCCGTCCTTGTTCAGGTGCTTGAGCAGCGAGTAGTTCTGGAACAGCTTCTCGTCGGACTGGTTTGTGTAGAGAACCTCCCCGTCCGAATTGAGCATGAACAGAAACGCGTTCTCGCCATAGGCGTGAAGCTTCAGCGCGGAGTCCATTTCCGAGCGGTCGACCAGCGCGCCGATCGACGTGAAGGACTGCCCGCCGAACGTGTATTCCTGGCACGGAATGGCAAGCAGGAACTTGCTCTGGCTCTGGCTCTGGCTCTCCTGCCCGTCGTCATAGGAAACGAGCTTGGCGATGGTCTGGCCGCTTGCGAGGTCGGACAGAACCGCGCTCGAGACGTCGAACCTACGCTCGTCGCCGGCAAGCGTCTTCGCGGAGCCGTTGTCCTTGATGAAGTAAATCTGCCAGCCCGTTTCCTGCTGAAGCGTTTCCACGAAGCGGTTGAAATCCGCGTTGTTGGCAAGGTCGGAATTCGCTTGAGCCGCGTAGCTGTCCACCAGGCGCAGACGGCTGTAATAGTTCTCCACCTGCAGCTCGTAGGACTGTTCCACCTGCTCGACGACGGCCTTCATGCTGATCTTGCCGTTTTGCTCGATAGCATGGTTCATCTGGCCCAGGAGCACCTTGATGCATACGGTGCCGAGGACCACCAGCACCACCACGAGAACAAGCGGTATCGCGATGGTTCGCAGCGCGGGCGGTTTCTTTGCAGCTTGCATGGTTATTCACGCACCTCGATATAGTCTTGGGGATCGGCCAGCCCGCGGTCGCTTTCAATGGCCTGGATCCACGCCGTCGACAGCGTCTCGTCGGCGAGCGGCTTAAGCGCGCCTGCGAAGGAAGCGACCACGCCGTCGGTGAGCAGGACGTCGTATTCCTCGTTCGCATCGATCGGCGAGCCGTCCACCAGCAGGTTTTCCAAACTGAAGTGCCCGCCGTCGGCGCGCACGACGAGCTTCATGCCCGACGCCACGGGAAGCTCCCAGATGCATGCCGGGCGGAAATCCCCATCCGCGCCCGAAAGGTTGCCCTCAACCAGCGTTCGCAGCGCCGCGCCGGTCAGGGTGGCGCGGTACAGCGATGCGGGGTTGGGCTTGCTGGCGACCATGAGGTCGACGCGGTTCTTCGTGCATTCACCCTGGTAGATAGGCGATGCGAAGTAGTAATAGGGCGCCAAGGCCAGCTGGGCCGACACACCCTCGCGCACCGAGGACAGGATCGAGGACGCGGCGTCGCGCCCGCCCGCCTTGTTGAGGGAAAGCGCATAGTCGTTTTCGAAGCTTGCGAACAACTCGGCCTGGGCATCCGCGCTGTTTATCACAGCCTTGAAGGCCTCGAGGGCCTGCTCCTCGTTCATCGTCTGCGTGAGCAGGCCGTTCACCACCTTCACGCTGGCATCGAACGACTTCTGCGACGAGTAACGGATGTAGTACCGGCGGCTCGCCATCTCGTCTTCGAGCCCGACCATGCCGTCGGTGAGGGATTCGACGCCGGTGTTGAAGGAAATGACGCTGCCGCCGTTGGCGACCAGCTTCTGCCCCTCGCTCGAGAGCATGTGCTCGAGCACGCCGATCGCGGCGTCGAGCCTATCGGGGTTGTTCTCCAGATTCCTGTTCATCGCGATGTGCAGCGACGGCGTCATGTAGACGTAGCCCTCGTCGGAGATCTGCGAGAAATACGGCAGGCGGACCAACTGCTCGCTCATCTGCCCTTGGCACTGCTTGAAGTGCACGGGAGAACCGTGGAACATGGCCGCCTTGCCCTCCACGAACAGGCGCATCGCGGCGTCCGTGCCAAGCGAGAGGTCGTCGGCGGTGAAGCCGGAGTCCTTGAGCAGGGTGGCCGTTTGCGAAATGATGTTGCGCCAGAGCGTCTCATCGAAGGCGATGTCGCCCTCCGCACTTTCCGCCTGAGCGCGCCACGTGATGCCGGCGAGGCTCATCAGCTCGCCGATGCCGCCCGCCTGTACCATTTCGTGGCTCGACCAGTCTTCCGCGAGATCGAGCGCGTACGGTTTGATGCCGGCGTTCGAGAACGCCTGGCAGGCCGCGGCGTATTCCTTATAGGTTTGCGGCAGGGCGAGGCCAAAGGCATCGAACAGCGTCTTGTTCGCGATGATGGTCTGCGGGATGCCGCAGACGGGAAGCCAGTTGATGGCGCTGTCGGCGTTTTTGTAGTACCGCAGCGAGGACGAGGTGAAGCTCGAGACGACGTCGTAGAACGAGAAGTCCATCAGGTGCGGGCGCAGGTCCTTCGCTTCGGACCCCGCGAACCGGCGCACGGTGATGATGTCGGGCAGCTCGCCATGTTCCAGCAGATAGCTGTACAGGTCCAAGTCGTTGTTGCCCGCAATGAATTGCACCTGCGTGTTCGGCATCTGTTCATGCAGGTAGGGCGAAAGGTCGGTGATGAGGTCCGTGTCCCACAAGTAGACGGTGAGCGGGTTGTCCTTGGTTGCCGCGGCGGAGGCGCCGGAGCTGCCGGAGCCGGCCGTGGTTTTCGCGGTTGGGGAGCAGCCCCCCAAAGACGCCATCGCCAGCGCGGCGATGGCCGCCTTCGCCAGGGTACGTCTCGTCATATTCCTGCCCATGCGCACAGTTCGTCCTTGCCCCATCCCATGCAAAAGCGCCGTTGCAGCATGCGGCGCTCCCCAAGCGAGATTGCAACTGGCTGCCAATTTTCAGGCCCTCAAGCTTTGCGTCCCGGCCTTTCGGCTGGTTTACCTAC
>CAVCPR010000054.1:0-17674 GCA_963604235.1 Anaerovoracaceae bacterium
AGATTCCGTAGGTGCGAACGCAAGTTCGCACAGTATAAAAGCGCCGAAGGCGCCCACTGTTTTTTGCGCAGGTCGAAAACGTTCCCGCGGGCCGAATACGCTCGAGGACATCGTCATTCCCGGGCGCTGGTGCCTGGTCCGCCGCGCCTACGAAACTCCGGGCTTCACGAGCCCGCCTTCGTAGGCGCGTACCACCAGTTGGGCGCGGTCGTGCGCGTCGAGCTTGCCCATGACGCGCGCCAGATGGGTTTTCACCGTCGCCGGGCTGATGAACAGGCGCTCGCCGATCTGGTCGTTGTTCAGGCCGCGCGCCACAAGGGTGAGGATCTCGCGCTCGCGCCCCGTCAGCTGGTCGAGGTCGGCCGCCGCGCCGCCGGGCGCCGCCGGGCGGGTTGCCACGAACGTCTCGATGAGCCGTCGGGTGATGGACGGCTGGATGAGCGCGTCGCCGGAAGCCACCACGCGCACCGCCGCGGCGATGTCGTCGGGCTCGGCGTCTTTGAGCAGAAAGCCGCCCGCGCCGGCGGAAAGCGCGTCGTAGACGTATTCGTCCAGGTCAAACGTGGTGAGAATGAGCACCTGCACGCCGCTGAGCACGGGGTTCGACCGGATGGCGCGCGTGGCCTCGATGCCGTTGACGCGCGGCATGCGGATGTCCATGAGCACCACGTCGGGGCGCAGGCGCTGCGCGAGCGTGACGGCCTGGTCGCCGTCGCGCGCCTCACCGACGACCTCGATTCCGTCGTAGGAGGACAGGATCAGCCGGAAGCCGCTGCGCACGAGATCCTGGTCGTCGGCGATGAGGACCTTGATGGGGGCGTCCGCGTCGGTGCTGCTCATTTCGGCGGCCCCGCTCGCCCCGGCAGCCCCGGCAACTCCGCCCGCGCCCATTTTCGCCATATCTTCCATGATCCTTACGCCTCTCTCTGCTCAAGCGGGATGCTTGCCCGCACCGTGAACCCGCCTTCCGGCGCGTCGCCCGCCGCGAACGTGCCGCCGAGCACGTGCACGCGCTCGGCCATGCCGGCAACGCCGTGCCCCTCGCCGTCGGCCGCCGTGGGCAACTCCGCCGCCGCCTGGTTGGCGTCGCCCGCGGGAAGCGCCAGCCCGCAGCCGCGTCCGTCGTCGGCGACTTCCAGCGTGGCCGCCTGCCCGTCGCAAGCAAGGCGCAGGCGCATGCGGCTCGCGTGGGCATGCCGCACCGCGTTGGTGCAGGCCTCGCGCGCCACCGTGAACAACGCCATGTCGACATGCGTCGGAACCTCGTCGCGGTGATATCCTTCCGTGCCAATCTCGACCGAAAGTCCAGCATCCTCCAGGTATCGCACCAGGTCGGGAAGCTGTTCCGTGCTGGCGGCGGGCATTGTTTCCGCAACGTCGTCGCCGTGGCGCAGCACGCCGATCATGCTGCGGATGTCGTCAAGCGCGCTCTTTGCCGTGCCGCGCGCGGTCGAAACCGCTTCCTTCGCCAGCACCGGGTCGCGATCCACCAGGCGTTCCGCCGCCGCCAGCTGAATGCTCACGGCCGAAAGCGAATGCGCGGTGATGTCGTGCACCTCGCGCGCGATGCGCACGCGCTCGGCCTCCACGCGCCGGGCGGCCTCCTCCTCGCGCGTGCGTTCCGCCTCTGCTGCGCGCTGCTCCACCTCGCGCACGTAGGCGCGGTGCGTGCGCGTCGCGTACCCGGCGATGACCGCGGCCACCATGAGCGCGATGTTCTGGAAGCGCGTGAAGAACACCATGCTGGCGGCTTGCAGCGCGCCGTCGCCGACCAGCAGGCTCAGCGCCGAGGCAACGCCGCACGCAATGCCGGGGACAGTCCCGCATTCGTCGGCCACCGTGTACAGCGCTACCACCGGGCCCACCACCGAAACGGGGATGCCGGAGTAGCGCATCTGCATAGCCAGAAAGATGACCAGGGAAAACGCGAACACCGGCAGCGGGAAGCAGCGGCGCAGCACCAGCGGAAGCACCGTCATGCCCAGCCCGACGAACACCTGCAGGTCGGGCACCACGTTGACGGTCCCCAGGTATTGGCGCAGGGCGAGGTCGGGAATGATGATTGACGACGCCGTCAGCATGAGCTGCAGGCACCCCACGGCGAACGTGATCAGCGTGATCGCCGCATCCAGCCCCCAGTCGTTGAGGCTCATCTCGCGTTTGTTGATGAAAAGGTTTTCCATGCAGGCCATACTAGAGCACCGAGCCCCGCATAGCCATACGCCGCCAAGGGTATTCGTCTCGAGGATGCGGTAAGCCCCCGTCCCCCGCGCGCTTCTCTTCACAATTCCGTCCTATTTGCTTGCAATCGGGGTGGTGGCTGCTATAGTTGCCAATGTGTTTAGCACTCGTAACCTAAGAGTGCTAGCACTCCCCGCATAGGAGTGGTTAAATAGCGGCTATGCGAAGAAACAGGTTCGCAAAGAACGTCCGAAAGGAAGGCATCATCATGAATTTGAAACCCCTGGGCGACCGCGTTATCGTCAAGGCCGACGAAGCTGAGGAAACCACCGCATCCGGCCTGTTCATCGCCACCGAGGCCAAGGAAAAGCCCCAGAGCGGCACCGTGCTGGCAGTCGGCGACGGCAAGCTGGACAAGGACGGCAATCTGGTGCCCGTGCCGGTCAAGGTCGGCGACAAGGTCGTCTACGGCAAGTTCGGCGGCCAGGAAATCAAGGTTGACGGCGAGACCGTGCTCATCCTGCGCGCCGACGACCTCTACGCCGTGTTCGCGTAAGGCTCGCCCCGCCGCATTTCGCAAGGCAGCATTGCGGCGCGCGCGAACTTTAACTCGGACCGCGCGTGCCAATCGATAGTCCATTTCGAAAGGAAGTCAAAAGAATGGCTAAGGATATCAAGTTCGAAGCCGACGCCCGCAGCGCTCTCGCCGCCGGCGTCAACAAGCTGGCAAACGCCGTCAAGGTGACGCTGGGCCCCAAGGGCCGCTACGTCGCGCTTGAGAAGTCCTTCGGCGCCCCGCTCATCACCAACGACGGCGTGACCGTCGCCAAGGAAGTCGAGCTGGAGGATCCGGTCGAGAACATGGGCGCCCAGCTCATCCGCGAGGCCGCCGTCAAGACCAACGACGTTGCCGGTGACGGCACCACCACCGCCACGCTGCTCGCCGACGTCATCGTCTCCGAGGGCCTGCGCAACGTGACCGCCGGCGCCGACGCCCTGGGCATCCGCCGCGGCATCCAGAAGGCCACCGACGCCGTCGTCGAGGCCATCAAGGCCGACGCCACGCCGGTGTCCACCACCGAGCAGATCACCAACGTCGGCACCATTTCCGCCGGCGACGCCGAAATCGGCGAGAAGATCGCCCAGGCCATGGACGCCGTCGGCAAGGACGGCGCCATCTCCGTCGAGGATTCCCAGACCTTCGGCCTGGACATGGAAATCGTCGAGGGCATGCAGTACGACCGCGGCTACATCAGCCCCTACATGGCCACCGACATGGAGAAGATGGAAGCCGTTCTGTCCGATCCGTTCATCCTGCTGACCGACCAGAAGATCTCCAACATCCAGGACATGGTGCCGCTGCTGGAGACCATCATGAAGTCCGGCCGCCCGCTGTTCATCGTCGCTGAGGACGTCGAGGGCGAGGCTCTGGCCACCATCCTGCTGAACAAGCTGCGCGGCACGTTCAACTGCGTCGCCATCAAGGCCCCCGGCTTCGGCGACCGCCGCAAGCGCATCCTCGAGGACATCGCCGCCGTCACCGGTGCGCAGGTCATCGACAAGGACTTCGGCATGACGCTGGCCGACGCCAAGATCGAGATGCTCGGCACCGCCAAGACCGTCAAGGTCTCCAAGGACGCCTCCCTCATCGTGGATGGCGCGGGCGAGAAGCAGGCCATCGAGGACCGCATCAACCAGATCAAGAACGAGCTGGAGCGCGTCGACTCCGACTTCGACCGCGAGAAGCTGCAGGAGCGCCTGGCGAAGCTGTCCGGCGGCGTTGCCGTGCTGAAGGTGGGCGCTGCCACCGAGGCCGAGCTGAAGGAGAAGAAGTCCCGCATCGAGGACGCCCTGCAGGCTACGCGCGCTGCTGTCGAGGAGGGCATCGTCGCTGGTGGCGGCGTTGCGCTCATCAACGCCATCCCCGCGCTCGACGCGCTTGAGGTCGCCGACGCCGACGAGAAGGTCGGCGTGGAGATCATCCGCAAGGCCATGGAGGCCCCGATGCGCGCCATCGCGCAGAACGCCGGCTTCGAGGGCTCCGTCGTGGTCGACAAGGTGAAGAACATGCCGAAGGGCGAGGGCGTCAACTTCGCGGACGGCACCACCGGCAAGATGATCGACATGGGCGTCAACGACCCGGTCAAGGTCACCCGCACCGCGCTGCAGTCCGCCGCTTCCGTGGCTGCTCTGATCCTGATCACCGAGGCCACCATCAACGAGATCCCGAAGGATCCCGATCCGGCGGCCGCTGCTGCCGCAGCAGCCGGTGGCATGGGCGGTATGATGTAACCCGCCAGGCCAAATAAGCCAGCAATTCAAAAGCGCCCGCAGCTCCCCAAGCCGCGGGCGCTTTTTCGTGCGAGTTTGAGGGTTGAGCAGTCGTTGCTTCGCGCCGAACCCAACCCACTTCGCCAGTTTTCGGCCAGCAAGCCCTCAAAAAGCTGCAACTTCGGAAAAGCCCCGCTGGCGTCCTGATGACGCAAAAAAAGGCCCGTCCGGCACTCGGATGCCGGACGGGCCTTCGTTCTTGCCAACTCTTATTGCCCTCGTTGGCGCTCTGTGCTTCTCTTACAGTCCCTCGGCCTCCAGGCGGCGCAGGAGCGCTTCCTGATGGTTCGCGTACTGCAGAGCCGTCTCCTTGGCCACCTTGCCCTCTCGCACGGCCTGGAACAGCGCCTGGTCCATCGTCTGCATGCCCGCCGCGCCGTTCGACGCGATCACGGAATCGATCTGATAGACCTTCTCCTCGCGGATGAGGTTGCGGATGGCGGTGTTCATCTGCATGATCTCGAACACCGGGATGGTGCCGCCGTCCACCGTGGGAACCAGCTGCTGGCTCACCGTCGCCTGCAGCACCATGGACAGCTGGATGCGCATCTGGCGTTGCTGGTTGGCGGGGAAGGCGTCGATCATGCGCTCGATGCTGTCGGCCGCATTCGTGGTGTGCAGCGTGGAGAGCACCAGCTGCGTCATCTCGGCGGCGTTCACTGCGGTGCCGATGGTCTCGGCGTCGCGCATCTCGCCAAGCAGGATGACGTTGGGGCTCTCGCGCATGGCCGAGCGCAGCGCCTCGGCGTAGTTCGCGACGTCGGTGGGAATCTCGCGCTGCGTGATGATGCACGTGCCATGGCTGTGCACGTACTCGATCGGGTCCTCCATCGTGATGATGTGCCCGGTGCGCTCGTGGTTCATGCGGTCGAGCAGGCACGCCAGCGTGGTGGACTTGCCGCTGCCAGTCGGGCCCGTGACCAGCACCAGGCCCTTCGAAACGGACGCCAGGCGCATCACCGAATCGGGGATGTTCATCTGTGCCGGGTTGGGCAGGCCGAACGGGATGACGCGGATGACCGCCCCGAAGCTGCCGCGCTGGCGGAAGATGTTGGCGCGGAAACGCCCGACGCCCGCCACGGCGAAGCTGAAGTCGTCGTCGTGGTTGATGCTATTGGAGAAAATGCTGATGTCGCGATGGGCCAAATCGTAGATGGAGCGGACCGCGGCCTCGGTGTCGGCGGGCTTCATCGCGGGGCTGTCGGTGCGCACGTGCATGCCGCTGACCTGGTAGGACAAGGGCAGCCCGGCGATGATGAATACGTCGGAAGCGCGAACCTCGATCATCTTCTCAAGTAAGGGTTTCATCTCCATGGTATATAGCTCCTTGTCGTTTATCGGCTCGAGCTCGAGCCGGACCAGAGGGTTTCCTCAGGTTGCTTCTGCGTATTGGTCATCTTCCATTCCGTGACAGTGTAGCTGCCGGACGTGATGGAAATGGAAGCGGAAAGTGTTTTTCCGCTGGTAGAGGCCACGGTGAAGCTGACGGTAGTGCCGCTTGCCTGGCCGGTTACCTGCATGCCGTCGGCGCCGCTTGCCAGCACCGCCTGGTTGCTCAGGCTGCTCATCTGGCTGCTCACGCGCGAAGCCGCGCTCGCCGCCGAGCCGCCCGAAGCGCTCACCACGGCGTCGATCTGCGCAAGCATGGCCTGTCCGCACGCGTCGACCGCGTAGGTGTCGGCCGCCGATTCGCCCTGGCGCTCGGCCATGGCCTCGGTGGCGTTGGTGGTCGTGACGCAAAGCATGGCGAGCACGGCCAAAAGCAGCACCGAAATGAGCGTCAGCAGGCTGATGGGGCCGATGCGCACGCCCTCGGAAGCGTTCTTCGCCATGTTACTTCACCCCGCTTACGTAACGCTTGGCATCAAGCGCGTAGAGTTCCTCGGAATCGTCCGACACGGTGATGTGCGCCGTGTACAGCGTGCCCGCAGAGGCACTCTCGCTCTCGACCTCGCACGCAACCTTCAGCCCGTCGGGCGCGCTTGCGCCCGCGGCAACACCTTCGCCGACTTCGCGCCCGCTTGCCACGGCGGCCGGGTTCGAGGAGAACTCTTCGGCGGCGTTTTCCGCGACTATCACGGCCTGCGTCATGCGGTCGGCGTGGTTGGCGATGGCGGTGGAATGCGCGAACAGCTGCGTGAACACGGCCGTCGATGCGATCAGCACCACCAGAAGGATCAGCGCCTCAACCAGAAACGCGGTGGTCGTCCAGCTCGGGCGCTTGCCTTGGCTGCCGCCCGCGACCTCGGTGCTCACGGGGCTCATCGGCCCCGTTCCGGAAATATCGCTCATGCTACTGCCCTCCTTGCGTGTAACGGAGGGCGACCTCGGCCGTGCCCTGGTCGGTGGACACGCGCAGAAGCCCGCCGCTGTAAGAGAAGTCGAACGAGGACGACTCGGTCACTTCGGTGGCGCGCTCGGGCGTGTAGGCGTTCGTGGCCAGGCTGTATTCCTGGACGATCTTGCCGTTATACAGGTAGAAGCGCGTCTCGTAGGTGCCGCTGTCCAGCGACTCCACCACCACGAGCGACTTGCCTTCGGGACCTTGCCCCACGGCGATGGCGCCCTTGGCGTCGTTCGCGCGCACCACGTTGCAAATGAGCCCGGCGCCTTCGCGCGCGCTCGCGTTGCTTGCCTGCGCGCCGGTGACCATGCGATACACCGAAACGCCGGCGATCAGCGCCATCAGCAGCGCCACGAAGAACACCGCCAGCAAAAGCGGCGAGAAGATGCGCCGTATGCGCGAGGGTTTTTCGTCACGCAGGCTCACGCGCGTCATGGCCGACATCGCGTCCATGCGCTGCTGAGCTGCAGTTTGTTCCTGTTTTATCATTTGGGCGTCACCACCACGCTCGGCATGACGTTGTCGGCGAAGTACTCGTAGGAAACCACGTAGTCGTTGTGGTTGATGGTCAGCCCGTAACTCTGCTCGAGGTGTTCGAGCGTGGTGGGGTAGGTGCCCTCGATGGCGCAGCATTGCTTTGCCGAGGTGAGGATGGAGTCGCGCAGCGCCACGGCGCCCTGGGTGCGCGCGTTGGCCTGCACGACCCCCACGATCGCCCACGCGGCGACGATTACCGCCACCACGACGCAGGCGCCAATCACGGCAAGGCGCCGCCGGCGTGCGACCTCTTTGTCGGTTAGTTCATGAAACATGGCTTCTACCTGCGATTTCTACGCGATCGAACCCATGATGCCGATAAGCGGCAGCATTACGGCGATAAGCGTGGCGCCCACGGCGATGGTCAAAAACGCCGCCAGGGTGGGCTCGACGCCGTCGGTGGCCGAATCGAGCTGCACGTTCGCGTCGTCGAAGAAGATGTCGGACAGATGTCCGAGCACCTCGTCGGTCGAACCCGAACGCGTGCCCATCAGCAGCATGCGGCCGTACACGGGCTCCATGATGTCGTTCTCCACGATGGCCTGCGACATCGAGCGCGGATTGTCGAGGCTGGTCATGTCGGCGAATGCGGCGTCCACCTTGGCCTTCAGGCCCGCGTGGTCCACCGTTTCCATGGCTTGGCGCATGGCCTCCTCTTCCTGCACGCCGGAAGCGACGAAGGCGGAAAGCGCGCTGGTGAAACGGGAGAGCGCCAGCTGATACATGGCCTGGCGCGTGCCCGGGTAGGACTCGAAGAGCTTGATGACGCGCAGGCGCCCCGATTCGCTGCGGGCGCTCAGCGACACGAACAGCGCCACCACGGTGGCAATAAGCACCACCGCAAGCGCGATCCAGCCGATGGCGACCGAAATGCCCACGGTGTTGAACGACCCGGTCGTCAGCGACCCCGACATATTGTTGTACGCGTCGGAGAAGATGGGCAGGATGACGATGTCGGTGAACGCGAGGATGATGCTCATGATGCACAGAAGCGCCGCCGGGTACCCGACCGAGTTCTGCAGCTTGGAGAACGACCGCCCCTCGCTTTCGTAGTAGCGGCCCAGGCTGCGCAGGACGCGCTCGGTGCGGCCCGAGGTTTCGCCCACGCGCACCATTTCGGTGGCGTAGGTGGGGAAGGCCCCGGTGGATTTCATCGCGTCGGCGAGCCCTGCGCCCTTGATGAGCTTGCCGTATACGGCGTCGCACACGCGCTTGAACTCCGACTGATCGCGGTTTTCCGATAGCATTTGCACGGCCTCATCCGTTTGGATACCCGCGGCCAGCATGGTTGCCACGCTGCTGCAAAAGGCGCTTACTGCGCTGCTTTCCAGTAACTTTTCTGCCATCGAACTCTCCTGATACATAGGTATGCGTCTTGTTATTGTCTCACATATAGAACTTATCCGCACCTGCGTTTAATACACATATCGGTCCGTATATTCCTTTCCGTCGCCGATGTTCGCCCCGCCGCCGCTTGCCGCGAACGTCAAATCGACGCGCGACCAAGTGTTCCGACTCACGCTGAATTGCGCGCTCTTCCAGGTGCCGTCCACGTACACCATGATCCATGCGTGGTAGATCTCCCCCGGCGACACGTACCCGGTGACGATCTTGGTGGGGAAGCCCTGGCTGCGCAGCATTGCCGCGCCGAGGCTTGCGTAATCGAAGCAGATGCCGGTGCCGCTGGCCAGCGTCTCGTCCGGGTCGGGGATGTACCCCGACGCCGATTTGAGCTGCTCGGCCTTTGCGTCATCGTAGGAAATGTTGTCCACCACGTATTCGCAGATGGCCTGCACGGCCTCGCCCGCATTCGACGCGCCGGAAACCAGCTCGCGCGCCTTGGTCACGCAGGCGCTCGTGGCGGTGAAGCTGCAGAAGATGTTGGGGCGCAGAAACGGGGCGAACTCGCTGCTCAGCGCGACGTCGGCGCTTGCGCTGGCAAGCTCCACGTAGTTGTTGCCCGAGGTGTTTTGCATGATGCGGAAGGTGTAGGTGCCGTCGCCGAACACGAGCGGGGCGATAGCGGGGGTGCCGTCTGAGGGCAGGTCGAAGTTTTCCGTTGAGGAGCCGCAGGTCACCTGCAGTTTCAGATGCGAGGGCGCCGTGGCGCTGACGGCGACGTAGCCGTCGGAGGTGGCGGAGGTGTCGATGAGCGCGCCGTTCTGCCCGGTGGCGGCGTCCTCGTGGAAGGCGGCCTCGGTGATGTCGGTGGCGGGCGTGAAGGCGGCGCCGCTGGCCTGCGACGAGGTCGACCCGCCGCCTGCGGAGTCGCTTCCGCAGCCGGCCAAAAGCGCAGAACAAAGGGCGAAACCGACCAGCACCGCGAAGGCGGCGGCAAGGCGGGTGGTCAGGATGTTCGGCCGTGGCGAGTTCATGTACGGCTGATTATATAGCCGCGGCCCACCCGGGGCCGTCACGGTTTTGCCTCGAGGTGGAAATTGGTGCGCCGCGGTCATGATTATCTTGTGGTGACGTTACCCAATAGTAGTGTTTTGTCCGGTTTCGGAAACAGCAAATACGAGTTTTCGAGGGTGCCCCGCGCGACTATGCTGCGTTCGTTAGCTAAAACCATGCGTTGACCCGATTGCTTTTCTTTATATAAGCCTGTGGCCAGGCGATATAGCGAAAATGAATGCTGCGGACACTGAATATTGAAGCAGTATTTCAGTGCGTGTTTGAGGGTTCATTGACCGGCATTATAAGGTATACTGACTGTGATTTGATAATAGGGCGTATCAGGTCATTTTTCGGGCCGGTGGTCTCAAGTCAAGTTGTTGGTTTGCATGAATCGCAGGGCGACGGAAGCGTCCTCAACGGTTGATGGGGTGATTGGTATGAGTAAACAGAAGAAACAGGCAGGCACCGTGGCCAGCATGACCGAGCGGTATTCGTTCGGCCATAAGGCCGTGTCGGTGGCGTTGTCAGTGGTGTTGTTGGGCTTCGGCTGGCCCACCACGTCGCTGGCGAAAGCCTACGGAACGGACGTCAAGACCGACACTGCCGCGCAGGTGGAGTCGCAGGACGACGCCGCTGTCGATAGCGGCGCGACGGCTGCCGAGACCGCCGATGCGACGAACGAAACGCAGTCCGTCGAAACCGCCAAGCAGGAGGACTCCTCCAGCACTGCGGCTACGGAAGCCGATATCGCGCTCAAGCTGAACAACGGCTTCATCGACTGCGAGGACGGTCAGTCGCTGAGTGCGCCGGCCACCAAGGTGACCGTGCCCACCAGCAAGGACTTCAAGTTCTCCGCTGCCGCCGTCGCCGGCTATGTGCTCGACGGCGTCACGCTCACCGTCTCCGGCGAGAGCCCCGTCGACCTCACCGCCGACGAGGACGAGGTCTACACCGTGCCCGCATCTTCCGTCAAAGCGGGCGCAACCATCATCTTGAACACCTCCAAGGACGAAACCTCGACCGCCAACAGCGATGACAACAAGGCCAGCGACATCTCCACCCTGGATAGCGAAAGCGCCTCGGCCGACAACAATGCCGGCAACGCTGCTGGGTCGACCGCAAACGCCGAAAACGGAATCTCGATCGTTTACTCTTACAGCAATGCGAGCATTACTGGCAACGACACCCTCGAGGTTGACAAGTTTGCTGTCTACACCGCAGAGGGCTTCTCCGGCACTGTGACCTGGAGCACCTCTGACGACTCCAAAGCAACAGTCGACCAGCGCGGCGTTGTGGCCGCCGTGGCTGCTGGCAGCGTGACGATCACCGCCACCTGCGGCGACGAGACCGCCAACAAGACCATTACGGTTACCAAC
This sequence comes from Anaerovoracaceae bacterium, assembly GCA_963604235.1. Lineage (GTDB taxonomy): Bacteria > Actinomycetota > Coriobacteriia > Coriobacteriales > Eggerthellaceae > Senegalimassilia. The sequence continues at coordinate 11,167 of CAVCPR010000054.1, forward strand.
GCCTCTTCGCCTAGTTGGAGTAGGTATAAGGCAACCATCACACCTACCATTGAGAACGCAGAGGTTGCGTACTACGCTTGGCACGACACGAGCGACACCTCGAACATCGCGTTTAGCAATGTTTCGGGAAAGGTCACCATCAACGACTACACTACGTCGAGCAAGCCGGGTTACGTGGTCTTTTTTGTTAAGCCGAACAGCAACCACATCATTACCGGTCTTGGTGCCTCGGGCAACAACGACATCTATGCCGTTGACGCCACCAATTGGGGCAACATCAACGGGTATCCGAACATCGCTAAGGTTATGGCTGCGGCAAAGGCTGCTGGATACGTTGCGGCGTTCGGTTATTTCAAGGGCCCTAGAACCAATCTGGTCGCTGACTTCACTATCAGCGCCAAGTCTCCTGACATGACCGTGAGCGCGGTGAGCGACCGTACCACCGGCGTGCAGGCTGGTGACAATCTAACGTTCACTGTCACCATCACCCCCAAGACCACCGGCAGCGGCAAGGACTCCGTTGAGAGCGTGCAGGTGAACAGCGCCGACGTGAACGGTACCGAAGTTAAGGTCGAGAGTATTACCGGCAACTCCGACGGCACCTTTACGGGCACGGTCCACTACACGGCAACCAAAGCCGACGTCGCGCGCGGCAGCGTGGTACTCACGGTAGAGGCGACCTCGACCTACAAGGGCGCCTACACCATCACCTCTGGTGATATCGCTTCGAGTGCCACGGTGACCAAGGAAGCGACCGCCACGTGCGAGATCGCCCCCCCGAGCCAAGTGAAGTACACCTTTGTTTCCGCTACCTCTGGAAAGAGCCTCCCGGGCGCGATCAACGAATACATCCCGTCGGACAGCTCGTCTTATGACGCGGGCGAGACGGTCACGGCCAAGGATCCCTCGGAAACGGTTTACGAGGACAGCAAGAACGACGGCTACTGGACGTTCACCGGCTGGGACAAGAACTCTGTCAAAGTGGGTCGCGACGGCGAGACGATCACCTTCACCGGTACGTGGACCTTCACTCAGTGCAGCAAGTACACTATTAAATATGTAGATGAGAGCGGCAAGGAGCTTGCCGACCACCCTGCTGTGACGGTCTCTGGCAATAAGGTCGGCGACAAGATCGAGGTTTCGAAAATCGAGAAGCCTGCTATTAAAGGCTACTCGTACAAAGAGGCCAACCCCGACTCCGAGCTGACGATCACCAGCGACGACACCGCGAACGTCATTACTCTTACTTATAAGAAGAAGACGGGCAAGGCCGGGTATTACCTGGTACTCGATGACGCGACATGGACCGCTCCGGAGGACACCACCCAGCAGTCCGGTGCCCAGAAGTGGTACTACAAATATGGCTTCGCCAAGAACGACACCTTTACGGTGACCAACAGCAAGCCTGCGGCAGACAACCATGTCTTCATCGGCTGGTTGGATAAGGAGCGCGACAAACAGGCCGCGGCTATCCGCAAGGCCGGCGACGAGGTCACCTACTGCTACAGCAACGACCAGACCTACACCCTCGATGCCCTGTGGGCGAGCCTTGGCGCCACGGGCGAGGATGTCACTTATAACGGCGCTGCTCACAGCCTGACCGTCGCCGTCAACATCAATAACACTGGTCTTGATGAGAAATACGTCGAGCAGGCCAAGGAACTTATCACTGAGGGCGCTGTCCAATACTCCACCGACGGCGGCGAGACTTGGACCGAGACTGCGCCCTCCTACACCGATGCGGGCGATTACCCGGTGAAGGTCAAGCAGGTCGTTACCGTTGGCGGCGTGCCTACCACTCTCACTGCAGACACGACGATCAAGATCGCCAAGAAGACGTACTACGTAACCACTAACACCGGCTCTAAGGCGTACGACGGCGCCGAGCTTGTCGGCACCGCGACGGTGGAGGGCATCATCTCCGGCGAGTTCGCTACCGCTACGGCTACCACCATCGGCCCGGACGTCACCGCCTCGACCTCCAACGCCGTGACCGGCAAGATCACTTGGGGCGAGAACACCAAGGAGTCCAACTACACCCGCGGTACCGATCAGCTCGGCACCCTCGAGATCTACAAGAAGGATGCCACGGAGTACACGGCAACCGTTTCGATTCAGGGTTGGACCTACGACGGCACGTTCGACTCTGCAAAAACGCTGCATTCTTCGAACAACGCTGGCGACGAGCAGGCAACCTATACCTACTACAAGAAGAATGGCAACGAGTGGACGTCCCTCTCCGCTGCACCTGTTGACGCGGGCGACTACAAGATCGTTGCCAACTGGGCTGCCTCGAAGAACTACCCGGCGCTCTCTGCCGAGTGTGGGTTTACGATTTCGAAGGCCGCCATTACGGTAGAGGGCTCCTTCACGACCGAGTACACCGGCGCGGAGCAGACCAAGTATATATATGCTGAGGACGGCAAGCAGGTCAAGGGCGTCACCGTGTCAGGTGTCGTCCCCGGCGAGACCCTCAAGCTTTGGGACTGCCCGATCTCTGGCACCGATGCTGGCACCTATAGCAAGACCAACAGTGAACTCAACGGTTATCAGTGGAGCGTTGCCAAGTCCGGCGCCGATTCCACCAGCAACTACACCATTACTGTCTCTGGCACCTTGACCATTACCGAGAAGGGTGGCCTCAGCCTAGACGTAGATGGCTATTCTGGGTCTTATGACGGCCAGGCCCACGCTGGCACCGTTACTCCCAATGTCACCAGCGGAACCACGATCGAGTACAGCACCGACGGTGGCAAGACCTGGTCCGAGGTTGCGCCGACCATCACTGATGTCGTTCGCGCTTCTAATCGCTCGGTCTCCAAGATCGACGTTAAGGTTCGCGCCTACAACCCCAACTACACCAACAAGGACGTCGATCATGCGCTCACCGCTGATTACTCCCTGCAGGTCAACCCGCTGACCATCGCCGTCGCTGATTCCAAGACGGTGACCTACAACGGCCAGGACCAGGAGCTCGAGATTGCGGCAGAGAAGGCAGAGGGCGTGCTTAATGGCGAGACTCTCACGCTCTCTGGCGCCAAGGTGACCGGCAAGGCTGCTTCCTCCACGGCGTACACTCAGGTTTCCTCCGACTATGCCTGGAGCGTTGCCAAGGCTGACGGCACGACCGACTCCACCGGCAACTACAACATCAACGTCACGGGTAGCTTGACCATCACGGCCAAGGGCCTTGCCAACGACATGGTTGCAAATAGCCCGAGCAACTCCGTCTATGACGGTGCCGCTCACCAGTGGACCAACATCGTGGTCAAGGATGGCGACACCGTCCTTGCCAAGGACACGGATTACACCGTGACCTATAAGCGTGGCGACGCCGAGACTGAGGACTTCACCAATGTCGGCTCCATCACCGTCGTCATTACCGGCACCGGTAACTACACCAGCTCCGTGTACAAGACCTATGAAATCACCAAGCGCCCGGTGACCTTCACCGGCAACTCGAACACCAAGACCTACAACGGCTCGACCCAGACCGTCGAGGGTTACACCACCAACGACGGCGAGGGCACCGGCCTGGTTGCTGGCCAGAGCGCAACTCTCGAGGCTTCTGCGTCCGGAATGCTGCCCGGCACCTACAACGGCACCATTACCGCCGCCGATAAGGTGGTCATCAAGTCCGGTGACACCGACGTGACCGCCAACTACAACATCACCACGGCCGCCGGCGCCCTCGCCATCACCGGCATCACCGCGCCCATCACCATCACGGCGGGCGACGCTAGCAAGACCTACGATGGCACCCCGCTTACGACCAGTGAGTACACCTACACCGAGGGTGTCCTTCTCAGCGGCGATGTCCTGACCGCTACGGTCGCCGGCTCTAAGACTGAGGTCGGCAACGACGGCGTCAGCAGCATCGCGAGCTACAAGGTCATGCGCGGCGACACCGAGGTGACTTCTGCCTACACCTTTGCCGAGTCTGTTGATGGCAACCTGACGGTCAATAAGCGTCCTGTGACGATTACGGCCAAATCCGGCACGTTCACGTATGACGGCACCGCGAAGACCGTCAGCGGTGTAACAACCAATGGCCTTGCTGACAACCAGACGACGAGCCTGACTGCCAGCCGTACCGAAACCGCAGCGGGCGAGTACGAGGTTGATGTCCCCAAGGCGGACGGTGGCGAGTACGACCTCTCCAACAGCATTCATGATGCCGACGGAAACAACGTATCTACCAACTACGACATCACCATTAATAAGGGCTTGTTGAAGATCGAGGCTAAGAGCATCGATTCTGATGGCATGACCGTTTCTGATCCCGCGGACGTTGTGTACAACGGCCTCGAGCAGAAGTGGACCCCCGTGGTCAGGGATGGTGCGAACACCTTGACCGAGGGCACGGACTACACTGTCACCTACAGCGATGACGTGACCAACGTCGGCACCGTGACCGTGACCATTGCTGGCACTGGTAACTACACCGGCACCGTGACCAAGACCTATAAGATCACCCCGGCGCCGCTGCAGGTGAGCACGCCGTCTGATTCCAAGGTCTATGACGGTACGGCCCTGACCGCCGACGCCACAGCCGAGAACCTGACCGGCCTTGTGAACGGCGAGACTGCCGAGGTCGTGGCCAACGGCTCGCAGACTGACGTCGGTCATTCCGAGAACGGCTACTCCATTACTTGGGGCACCGCTAAGGCGAGCAATTACTACATCCAGTCCGAGAACAAGGGTCTGCTGACGGTCACCGCCAAGTCCATCATCCCGAACCCGGATGTGACCGGCTGCATCACCGTCAACGACCCGACCAACAAGACCTATGACGGCTATGAGCACAAGTGGGACCCCATTGTCACCGACACCGACCGTGAGGAGATCCTGAACGAGGGCACTGACTACGAGGTCAGCTACAACGGCCGCACCGACTTCACCAACGTCGACGGCACCATTACGGTCACCATCACCGGCAAGGGCAACTACACCGGCAGCTTTGACCGTACCTATCAGATCACCAAGGCGCAGCTGAACGTTGTCACCTCGTCCGCCAGCAAGTCTTATGACGGTACTGCTCTGACCGCAACCGGTGATATCTCCGGCTTTGTGGGCACCGAGGAAGCGGCCTTCTCGACCACCGGCTCTCAGACCACCGTTGGCCACAGCACAAACTGGTACAAGATCGACTGGACCGGCGCCACCGCCAAGCAGGGCAACTACGAGATTTCCGAGCAGCTCGGCACCCTGACGGTGACCGAGAGCACCAACGAGGTTGTGGTGACCACCACCGGCGGCACCTGGACCTATGACGGCAAGCCGCATGGCGCCACCGTTGCGGTGACTAACCTGCCTGCCGGTTACACCGCCGAGGCCACGTCCAACGCTACGGCCACCGACGCCAATGGCGAGGGCATTGCGGCCACCGCTGACAACCTGGTCATCAAGAACACCGAGGGCGTCGACGTCACGTCCGCCCTCAAGATCAGCTACGTCAATGGCACCATCAAGATCAAGCCCGCCGAGCTCACGGTCGAGACCTTCTCTGCCAAGAAGCCCTACGACGGCTCTGCCCTGACCGCTAGCGGCAAGATCTCTGGCTTTGTGGGCAACGAGACCGCGGCTCTCGTGACCAAGGGCTCCCAGACCCTGGTCGGCAAGAGCTCGAACGGCTACGAGATTAGCTGGAACGACAACGCCAAGGCCTCCAACTACACTGTCAAATCCGAGACCATCGGCGAGCTTGAGGTGACGCCGAACACCGCGATCATCTACGTCATCCCCAACGGCGCGTCCAAGGTCTATGACGGCACCGCGCTCGAGGGCAAGGACGCCACGGCTACCGTGACGGGTGTTCCCAGCGGCTTTACCTACAGCTGCACCCTCAAGGGCTCCCAGACCGACAAGGGCTCGAGCTACGTCGAGGTTGACACCTTCAAGATCTTCAACGCCGCGGGCGAGGATGTTACCGCCCAGTTCAGTGGCATCAATACCGAGTTTAAGAACTACCTGACGGTCAATGCCCGCCCGGTTACCGTGACTTCTGGCAGCGCCTCCAAGGTGTACGACGGCACGGCGCTGGTCGAGCACTCCGCCACCGCGTCCGGGGCTGCTGAGGGCACGGGCATGGTCGCTGGCCAGGACTTCGACTTCGAGTTCTATGGCTACCAGACCAACGTCGGATCCAGCGCCAACACCTTCTCCGCGAAGGACAGCGCAACGGCCAAGGTCGACAATTACAGCATTACTTACAGCTACGGCACTCTTGAGGTGACCAAGCAGTCCATCGATCCCGGTCCCGACGAGAACCCCGACCCGTCCTATCAGAACGTGACGGTCAGCGACCCGAGCGATTATAAGTACGACGCGCAGAACCACCAGTGGGTCCCGACCGTCAAGGACAAGGACGGCGAAGCTTTGATCGCCGGTACCGACTACACCGTGACCTACATGCGCGGCGAGTCCAAGACGACCGACTTCAAGAACGCCGGCACCATCAAAGTTGTCATCACGGGCATCGGCAACTACTCCGGTACCGTGACCAAGA
>CAVCPR010000055.1:0-17361 GCA_963604235.1 Anaerovoracaceae bacterium
ATCCTTTCAGTTACACGCGACGACGCTTCTTGGGGCGGCAGCCGTTGTGCGGGATAGGGGTGCAATCCTGGATGCTGGCGATTTCCAGACCAGTCGCCTGCAGGGAACGGATGGCGGTCTCACGACCGGAACCCGGGCCCTTGACGTAGACGGCGACCTTCTTCAGGCCATGCTCCATAGCCGTCTTGGCAGCGGCCTCGGCGGCCATCTGCGCGGCGAACGGCGTGGACTTGCGGGAGCCCTTGAAGCCGACGGTGCCGGCGGACTGCCAGGAGATCACGTTGCCCTGAGGATCGGTGATGCTGACGATGGTGTTGTTGAACGTAGACTTGATATGCGCAGCACCAACGGCAATGTTCTTGCGCTCGGAGCGCTTGATGCGCGTGCGCACGTTTTTCTTAGTTGCCACTTCTTAGCTCCCTTACTTACTTCTTCTTGCCGCCGATTTGCTTGCGCGGACCCTTGCGGGTACGGGCATTCGTATGGGTGCGCTGGCCGCGAACGGGAAGACCCTTGCGGTGACGCAGGCCACGGTAGCAGCCGATTTCCATAAGGCGCTTGATGTTCTGGGAAACCTCGCGATGCAGGTCGCCCTCCACCTTGATGTTGTTCTGGATGTAGTCACGCAGCTTCACGAGTTCTTCCTCGGTGAGGTCATCGGTGCGCGTGTCCGGATTGATGCCCGTTTCCGCCAAGACCTTCTTGGAGGTGGTCAGGCCAATGCCGTAGATGTAGGTCAAGCCGACTTCAATGCGCTTGCCGCGAGGAAGGTCGACACCAACAAGACGTGCCATAGGTTTATCTCCTCTTTCTTCCTAGCCCTGACGCTGCTTATGACGGGGGTTCTCGCAGATGACGAGCACCTTGCCATGGCGTCGGATGATCTTGCACTTGTCGCACATTTTCTTGACCGAAGGACGTACCTTCATTTCAATTTCCTTTCGGTTAATGCGGTCCTATATTTCCACACCCAGCCGCTGGTGATGATTCTCGGGGACAGTAGCGCGCCGGCTCACGCGCATGCGCTGCAACTACTTGAAACGGTACGTGATGCGCCCGCGGTTCAAGTCGTAGACGGACAGCTCGACGGTCACCTTGTCACCGGGCAAGATCTTGATGTAGTGCATACGCATCTTGCCGGAGATGTGGGCGAGGATCTCATGCCCGTTTTCCAGCTCTACCTTGAACATGGCGTTCGGCAGGGCCTCGATGACCTTACCGCCCAGTTCGATTACATCTTGTTTGGCCAATGGTGCTCCTTAAAGCAAATCTGTCTATACACAGCAATCCGGTATGTTACCAAACTATTTGATTGTGAGGGTGAAATACACAAAGCGCACAAGACCCTTGAAGCTCTTGGCTTTTCGATACCTGCATGTCAGGCGTGCGGTCTAGATGCCGCGCAGCTTCCGTCGCTTGGATTGGACGGAGCCGCCAGGTATTCGCGCTTGCGCGCAGCCGCCTTGTCGGCTTTCGCTTCCTAGGCACACCGAGCACTAGGAGCAATCAGATTTCAAACATGATAAACGTTCCCGGCGCGCCGTCAAGTGTGTATGAAGGAAGTGTGGCGCTGGTTGCGCCGGCGATCCCCCTGGGAGGTGCGCTGAAGACGTTTATGCTGTTGAAACGAGAAAATGGCTGGGCCACTAGGATTCGAACCTAGGTAGCTGGTACCAAAAACCAGAGTCCTGCCGTTGGACGATGGCCCAGTCTCATTGCGCGCGGAAGCGAAAATGGTGGGCCGTGAGGGACTCGAACCCTCGACCTTGGGATTAAAAGTCCCCTGCTCTACCAACTGAGCTAACGGCCCGTTCGCGTTATGCGCGATTGATTATGATACCGGGCTGTCGGCAGTGGGTCAAACAATAATTATGTGTGCTTCTTGTTATATGATTCGGCGATGACCGGGTATACAATGCGCTTCAAAGGCACAAGGAACCACGACGACGGAGGGCCGCGCCATGACGCTTCAACAATTACGTTACCTGATCGCCATCGCCGAATACGGCTCCATCAACGCCGCGGCGCAGAACCTGTACGCCTCGCAGTCGAACCTTTCGACCGCCATCAAGGAACTTGAGCAGGAGCTGGGCATTTCGGTGTTCACGCGCAGCAACCGCGGCGTGACGCTGACCAACGACGGCACCGAGCTTTTGGGCTATGCGCGCCAGGTCATCGAGCAGGCGAACATGCTGGAAGCGCGCTATGCGAAAAAGGAGGCCCCGCAGCAGCGCCTCGCCGTTTCCACGCAGCACTACGCGTTCAGCGTGGAGGCGTTCGTGAACGTCGTCGAGCAGTGCGACAACGACGACTTCGAGTTCATCATGCGCGAAACCACCACCGCCGACATCATCGACGACGTGCGCTCCTTCCGCAGCGAGGTCGGCGTGCTGTATTTGGATTCGTTCAACCAGCGCGTCCTGTACAAGGCGTTCGACGACGCGAGCGTGACGTTCTCGCCGCTGTTCGAGGCCGGCGTGCACGTGTTCGTGGGCGAAAACCACCCGCTCGCGGGGCGCAAGCTCATCAAGCGCGAGGAACTGACGCAGTGGCCGCGCTACAGCTTCGAGCAGGGAACCACGAACTCCTTCTACTACTCGGAGGAGCCGTTCAGCTACGTGGAGCACTCGCGCAACATCCGCATCTCCGACCGCGGGACGCTTTCGAACCTCCTGACCAGCTACGACGGCTACACGCTTTCGACCGGCGTTCTGTCGAGCGAGATGCATACGGGCATCGTGTCCATTCCGCTCGACACGACAGAGACCATGACCGTCGGCTACATCATGCACAACGAGCGCAAACCTTCCGAGCTGCTCGATCGCTATATCGAGGAGCTGCATCGCATCATTCGGGAAAGCGAAGGGGTTGAAGCGCGGTAGAGGGCGAGGGTTCCGAGCGGGAATCCCGAGCAGGGGTTCCAAGCGGGAGCCGCGCTGCGCGCGCCGCAAACGAAAAGCGGGACCCGACTGCTGTCGGATCCCGCTTCGAAATCTTGCTTCCGCTTTAGGAGTCTGCTTTAAGCGCCGCTACCGCTTTGATTCCGCGCGAACTAGCGCATGTTGGAGGCGTAGGGGGCTTTGTCCTTGAGCAGGACGTCGTGCGCGCCGCCCTCGACGATGGAAGTGGAGCTAATGACGGTGAGCTTCGCCTTGTCCTGGAACTCGGGGATAGTCAGCGCGCCGCAGTTGCACATCGTGGACTTGACCTTCAGCAGCGTGACGGCGATGTTGTCCTTGAGCGGGCCGGCATAGGGCACGTAGGAGTCGACGCCTTCCTCGAAGGACAGCGACTTCTTGCCGCCCAAGTCGTAACGGCCCCAGTTGCGGGCGCGGGCCGAACCCTCGCCCCAGTATTCCTTCATGTAGGTGCCGTTGACCATGACCTTCGCCGACGGGGACTCGTCGAAGCGAGCGAAGTAGCGGCCGAGCATGACGAAGTCGGCGCCCATGGCCAGCGCCAGGGAGATGTGGTGGTCGTAGACGATGCCGCCGTCGGAGCAGATGGGCACGTAGATGCCGGTCTCCTTGAAGTACTCGTCGCGCGCCTTGGCAACCTCGATGGTAGCCGTGGCCTGACCGCGGCCGATGCCCTTGGTCTCGCGCGTGATGCAGATGGAGCCGCCGCCGATGCCGATCTTGACGAAGTCGGCGCCCGCCTCAGCCAGGAAGCGGAAGCCCTCGCCGTCGACCACGTTGCCGGCGCCGATCTTCACGGAGTCGCCGTAGTGCTCGCGCACCCATTCGATGGTCATCTTCTGCCAGTCGGAATAGCCCTCGGACGAGTCGATGCACAGCACGTCGGCACCGGCCTCGACCAGCGCGGGAATGCGCTCGGCGTAGTCGCGGGAGTTGATGCCGGCGCCCACCATGTAGCGCTTGTGGCCGTCGAGCATCTCGTTGGGGTTGGACTTGTGCGAGTCGTAGTCCTTGCGGAACACCATGTAGGCGAGCTTGCCCTCGGCGTCGACCAGCGGCAGGGAGTTCAGCTTGTGATCCCAGATGATGTCGTTGGCTTCCTTGAGCGAGGTTTCCGCCGGCGCAGTGATGAGCTTGTCGAGCGGAGTCATGAACTCGGAGACCTTCTCGTCGCCGGTCATGCGGGACAGGCGGTAGTCGCGCTCGGTGACGACGCCGACCAGCTTGCCGTGCGCCGTGCCGTCGTCGGTGACGGGCATGGTGGAGTGGTCGGTGGCCTCCTTCAGGGCGACGACCTGGTTCAACGTCATGTCGGGCGAAAGGTTGGCGTCGGACTCGACGAAGCCGGCCTTGTAGTCCTTCACGGCCTTGACCATGGCGGCTTCCTGCTCGATGGTCTGGTTGCCGTAGATAAACGACAGGCCGCCTTCGGTTGCCAGCGCCACGGCCATGTTGTTGTCGGACACGGCAGCCATGATGGCCGACACCATGGGGATGTTCAGGGAGATGGGGCATTCTTCCTCGCCCTTGCGGTACTTGACCAGGGGAGTTTTCAGGCTCACCGACGCGGGAATGCACGTTGCGGGCGTATGCCCGGGCACCAGCAGGTACTCGTTGAACGTGCGGGACGGTTCGTCGTAATAGAACGCCATTTGATGACTCCTTCGCTTCAGCACGGGTTTTGATTTGAGCCATTATAGGCGCGCCCGCGAACGTGGCGAAAGGGGTCAGGGAAAAAACGCCGATTATGAAGAAACGCCCGCGAGCGCCGAGGTGGCGCTCGCGGGCGTTGTGCGTGTAGCGGCGTTGGGCGGCTTCGGGGCTCGGCCTTTGCACGGGCCTTTGCTCGGGCCTTTGCTCGCGCCTGCAAAATTCAGGGGAAGGGCCCGCAAATTCCAGGGAGAGCCTACTGCATCCGGGAAGGGGCAAGCCGAACCCCCTTCAGCAGAATCCCTACAAGCCCAGCCAGGTTCCCACGATGGGAGCGTAGCCGAGCACGAACACGACGATCATGCCGAGGGGCAGCACGTAGCGCATGTAGGGGTACGACCACGCGGGGAACTTCAAGCCGTGGCCGGTATCGGCTTCCGCCAGGAAGTTCTTCCAGCCCCAGCCGCGCTTACTCGTGACGAACAACACCAGGAACAGGCCGCCAAGCGGCAAAATGTTATTGGAAACCAGGAAGTCCTCGATGGACTGGATGTCGCCGATGCCGGGGATGGTCACGCCGGAAAGCACGTTGAACCCAAGCACGCACGGCATGCTGAGAACCAGGATGCACAGGCCGTTGATCAGGCACGCCTTCTTGCGCGGCGTTCCCCATTGATCGATGGTGAAGCTCATGATGTTTTCGAACACGGCGATGACGGTGGACAGCGCCGCAAAGGTCATGAACAGGAAGAACAGCGTGCCCCACAGCTGACCTAAGGGCATTTCGTTGAACACGATGGGCAACGTGATGAACACCAGGCTCGGGCCGGAGCCGGGCTCCACGCCGAACGCGAAGCACGACGGGAAAATGACCAGGCCCGCCATGAGCGCCACGACGGTGTCGAGCACGGCGACGCGCAGCGCCTCGCCCGTCATGCGGTGGTCCTTGCCGATGTAGCTGCCGAAAATGGACATGGAGCCCATGCCGACCGACACGGTGAAGAACGCCTGGCCCATGGCCGCGTAGACGGCGTCGCCAAACGTGGCCCATTGCTCGGCCGTCGTGTTTCCGGCGAACAGCTTGCCGAAATCGGGTAGCAGGTAGAAGGCCAGGCCCTCCCCCGCCCCGGGCAGCGTGACCGCGCGGATGCACAGGATGACAAGCACCGCGAACAGGGCGACCATCATCACCTTCGTCACGCGCTCGACGCCGTTCTGCACGCCGGCGCGAGTGGTGAGCACGCCGATACCCACGATGATGAGGGTATAGACAATCATCTCCACCGGGTTGGCGAGCAAGTTGGAAAAGACGCTCGCAACCTGCGTGCTGTCGGCGCCATTGAAGGTGCCCGTGGCGGTCTTCACCATGAAGGCGAGCATCCAGCCCGCCACGCAGGTGTAGAACATCATGAGCAGGTAGTTGCCCGCAAGGCCCACCCACTTGAAGTAATGCCACTTCGTGCCCGCCGGCTCAAGCGTGTCGTAGCTGCGCGCAATGGATTTCTGACTGGCACGGCCGGCCGAGAACTCCATGATGAGCACTGGCAGCGCGAAGATGGCCAGGAACACCAAATACATGAGCACGAAAGCCGCGCCGCCGTATTCGCCGGTGATGTAGGGGAAGCGCCACACGTTGCCCAGCCCGATGGCGCAGCCAGCGCTCACCAGGATGAAGCCGAGGCGCGAGCCAAATTTCTCGCGTTCCATCGTTCAGTTCGCCTTTCCATGGAAAAGCGCCCGTCGCACGATGCGGCGGACGCTGCGTAAACAGTGCTAGGCAGTGTAACGGAAAGCGCGAGTGGGCGCTAGCGGGCGCGCGGGCGGGGTTTGATTGACGTCGGTGGATCCTACGCCTGATGACCCCACCTACCCGAGGGCTGACCCTTCCCAGCCGGGCCGCGCTATTCCGAGCGCAGGGCTTCCACGGGGTCTTTGCGGCTGGCGGCACTTGACGGGATAAGGCCCGCCAAGAACGTGAGCAGCACGCTGATGCCCACCAGCACCACCGCCGCCTGCCACGGCAGGATGGCCACGTTCTGCACGTCGAACAGCGCGTAGACGATGGCGTTCGCCGGGATGCAGGCGAGCAGGGTCAAGCCGATGCCGATGGCGCCCGCCGCGAAGCCGACAATGATGGTTTCCGCATTGAACACGCGGCTGATGTCGCCCTTGCTCGCGCCGATGGAGCGCAGGATGCCGATTTCCTTCTTGCGCTCGAGCACGCTGATGTAGGTAATGACGCCGATCATGATGGAGCTGACCACGAGCGAGATGGCCACAAACGCCACGAGCACGTAGCTGATCATGTCGACGATGGTGGTGACGCTGCTCATAAGCGCGCCGACGATGTCGGTGTAGCTGACCACCTTGTCGTCGTCGCCGGCGGCCTGCATGTCGTTGTTGTAGGCGTCGAGGATGTCGATGACGTGCTGCTTCGCCTCGAAGTCCTTCGGGTAGATGTCGATGCTGGCCGGCTTGGCGTAGTCGGCCCAGCCGAACTTCTTCATGTTGTTGTCATAGCTGGACTGCTCGGTGGACATGAGGCTGGCCATCAGCTCGGACAGCTCCTGCTCGTCCATGTTCATGCTGAAGGCGTTGGCGAAGGCCGACTCGTCGATGCTCATGGCCTGCGCCATGCTGGACGAGAGCTTCGACGTGTAGCTTTGCATGGCGCTCGTCATCTGCTGCTGGATGGAAGAGGTCATCTGCGTCATGGTTGCCTGCATGACCTGCGACAGATAGGTTTGCATGGCGGAGGCGAGCTGGGTTTGCAGCTGCTGGCCGATGGCCTGCGAAAGCGCCGGCACCAGCTGCTCGCTCATCTGCTGCGACATCTGCTGGCCAAGCTGTTCCTGCAGCTGGGCCTGCACCTTCTCGCCCATGCCCTCGGTGTCGATGGAACCCGCGATGGCGGCGCCGAGGCTCTGCTGCACCTCGGGCGCGGCCATATAGTCGCTCATGGCCCGCTGCATGCCGTCCTGCCCGGCGTACTTGGTCGGGTCGCTTTGCATCTGCTGCTGGTACCACGGGAAGAAGCCTTGCATGACCTGGGCCATCGCTTCCGACAGCTTCGAGGCGTCGACCGTGGGCTGCGCGCCGTCGAAGTCGAGCGTGATGCCGCTGAAGTCGAGGTTCAAGCTGGACATGTCGAGCGCGGAGGGATCGATGCTGATCGACGAGGCGTCGAAGGCGGGCAGGCTGGACAGGTCGATGCCCGCACCGGAGAGGTTCAGGCTGCTGGACAGGTCGGCCGAGGACAGCCCCGCGGTCAGCTTGGACTGGTCGATGGAAAACGCCCGCTGGATGGCCTGCCCGTCGATGGTGAACAGGCTGGACATGTCGAAGCTCGAGCCGCTTGCCTGCTCGTCCTCCTCCTCGGCGAACGACTTGCCGGTGATGACGTTGATTGACGGGTTGGCGCGCTGATCCTTCACGATCTGCGATTCGCCGGCCTGGTCGACGAGGTGGCTGATGAGCGAATCCGGGTAGTAGATGCCCATCTGCAGGCTGGTGATCTTCGCGCCGTCCTTGGGCTGCACCACGCCGGCGACCTTGATGGTCTCGCCGTTGTTGACCAGGTCGGTCATGTAGCCGCTGTCGCCGGACTTGTCCTTCCACACCTTGTACTCGGAGTCGTACTGGTAGAAATTCGTGGCGTTGACCAGCTTGAATTCGACGTCCATCAGCTCGTCGTAGTTAAACGACAGGCGGTTTTCGGGGACCGTCACCTCTTCCTCGTTGGCGAATTGGCGCACCATGGCGTCGAGCTCGGAGCGGTCGCGCAGGCCCATGCTGTAGAGCATGAAGTCGCTGACGTTGCCGTTCGCGGAGAGCACGACCACCACCTCATTGGAGTTTTCGGGCCAATGACCGGCCACGACGTCGTACTGGTTCTCCACCTGGGTCATGTCGGTGGGCAGCTTGTAGAAGATGTCGGTGCTCATCATGGACGACATGATGCTGTTGGACGACGAGCCGAGCCCCACGCTGGAGAACGATTTGTCGGGATTGACCTGGTGCGCGCCGTCGTCGGTGTTGGCGCTGAAGATTTGCGGCGTGACGCTGTAGCCGTACTCGATGGAGCTGACGTAGTCCTCGATGCCCGTGGTGCCGGTGTCGAAGTAGGACTTCAGGCTGGCCAAGTCGTTGCTGCCGATGGAGCCGAACATGCCCGAGACCATCTTCGCCTCGTGCACGGGTTTGCTGGAGTCGGTGTCGCTAGAGTCGCCAGCGTCGGAGTCCGAGCCGGAGTCGGTCGAGGTACCCATGCCGCCCATGGACATGAGGCTGGTCATGTCGAAGCCCTGGTCTTGGATTTGCAGCGGGTATTCCGACAGCGTTTCCTCCTCCACCGAGGCGATGTAGTTGTTCACGCCGTTGGCCAGCGACAGGATGGCCGCGATGCCGATGATGCCGATGGAGCCGGCGAAGGCCGTCATGAGCGTGCGGCCCTTCTTCGTCAGCAAGTTCTTGAAGGACAGCGACAGCGCGGTCGCCGGGGACATGCGCGTGGTGCGGGCCTGCTTGGCCGTGCGCGGCGCGTCGGTTTCGGTTGCGGGGTCGAAGGGGCGCGTGTCGGCGCGGATGACGCCGTCGGCCAGCGTCACGATGCGCGTGGCGTACTGTTCGGCCAGCTCAGGGTTGTGCGTGACCATGATGACCAGGCGGTCGTTGGCGATTTCGGTGAGCAGGTCCATGATCTGGACGCTCGTTTTGCTGTCGAGCGCGCCGGTCGGTTCGTCGGCGAGCAGGATTTCCGGGTCGTTGATGAGCGCGCGGGCGATGGCGACGCGCTGCATCTGGCCGCCGGAGAGTTGGCTGGGCTTCTTGTGCACGTGGTCGGCAAGCCCGACGCGGCCGAGGGCATCGACGGCGCGGCGGCGGCGCTCGGCGCGGCCGATGCCGGACAGGGTGAGCGCCAGCTCGACGTTTTCCAGAATGGTTTGATGCGGGATGAGGTTGTACGCCTGGAACACGAAGCCGATGCGGTTGTTGCGGTAGGTGTCCCAGTCGCGGTCCTTGTAGCGCTTCGTGGAGACGCCGTCGATGACAAGGTCGCCGGAGTCGTAGTGGTCCAGGCCGCCGACGATGTTGAGCATGGTCGTCTTGCCCGAGCCCGACGGGCCGAGCACCGCGACGAACTCGTTGTCGCGGAAAGCGACCGAGACGTGGTCGAGCGCCGTTTGGGTGAAGTCGGCGGTGGTATAGGACTTGCAAACGTCGTTGAGCTGCAGCATGAAGGGCCTTCCCGTTCCATGACATGTGTAGAAAACGATTATGCCCCGCCCCGACGCGCAAGCCCCGCAGCTCCATCAAAACGCGCAACTTCCGTTACTTTCAGGTAAGGAAGGGGGCTGGGTGCGACTCCGGCAGGATGGAGGGCGGAAGCGGGGACGGCGGCAGAGGGCGGGGTAAAGGCTGTTGAAACGGTTTCTGCGCAGGTGCGCTTGACCTCGTTTTCAGGTTGCTTTCAGCGGGGGTCAGGTTTCTTTCAGGTGAGGCCGGTAGTGTTTGGGGCGTCGAACCGCAGCGCGGCATGCACCCGGCCCGGTTCGACACGAGCCCGCAAACATGAAAGGAAACGAACCATGGCTTCGAACAAATGCAGGAACGCAATTCCCGCTTGCGCGTTGGCGACGGTGCTCGCCTTGGGGCAACTCCCCGCAACCGCCCTTGCGGCGCAGGAGGATTCCGACGCGGAAGCGACCGCGACAACCGCCGCGAGCGAGACGGCTACTTCGAGCGAGACCGCTTCCGTGGCATCCACTTCCGCGGCTTCTTCCGACTCCACTTCCGCAACCGCTTCCGTGGCTTCCACTACCGCAACCGAAACCGCCACGGCTTTCACGTTCTCCGATGACGGCATTTCCGTCGAAGAGGGCGACTCCACCGGCTACAAGGTCAGTGGCTGCGCGCTCACCATCAACGAGGCCGGCACGTACGTGGTTTCCGGCAGCTGCGCCGACGGCTCCATCAAGGTGAAGAAGGGCACCACGGGCGTCACCATCATCCTGAACGGCTTGACGCTGACCAGCTCCACCACCGCGCCGCTCGCCTGCAACAAGTCCACCGGCGTCACCGTGGTCGCGGCCGCCGGCACGACCAACACCTTGACCGACGCCGCCGCCAACAACGACGACAACTACCCCGACAACACCGACGCGGAAAACGCCGTCATCAAGTGCAAGGACGGCTCGCAGGTTGAGCTGACGGGCACCGGCACGCTGAACATCGTCGCCAACGGCAAGAACGGCATCAAGTCGGGCGCCACCACCGACGAGGAAGGCGAGGCGTCGCTGACCATCAGCAACCTCACGCTCAACATCACCGCGAGCGTGAACGACGCCATCAACGCCGAGCAGACGCTCGATATCGAAAGCGGCACCGTCACGGTGAGCGCGGCCGACGACGGCATCCACAGCGACTACGTGCTGAACGTGGGCGCGGACGGCACGGCCGGCCCGGTCATCAACGTGAAAGAGAGCTACGAGGGCCTCGAGGCCGCGTCGCTGAACATCTATTCCGGCGAGATCAGCATCCTGTCCTCGGACGACTGCATGAATGCCGCCAATTCCGACCTGACCGACTATGCCTTCGAGATGAACATCGCCGGCGGCACCATTTACGCGTACAGCACCGAGGGCGACGGCTTCGACTCCAACGGCACGCTGACATTCACGGGCGGCACCACCGAGGTGTGGACGGCGAACACGGCGGACAACCAGCCGCTCGACTCCGACGGCGTGCTGACCATCGACGGCGGCACGGTGTTCGCGGCGGGCGGAAGCTCGGGCATGGGCGAGACCATTTCCGGGACGCAGAGCTACGTGATGCTCGGCGGAACCGGGCAGGGTGGACAAGGCGGCAACGGCGGGCAGCCTGGGCAGGATGGCCAGGGCGGCCAGGGCGGCAACGGCGGGCAGCAGCCCGGGCAGTCCGGCGACCAGAGCGGCTCCTCCAACCAGGACAGCTCGCAGACCCCGCCCGACCAACCGAGCGGCCAGCCCGGTGAGCAGGGCGGACAAGGCGGCGAGTCCATCGTTTCCGCAGGTGACGCCGTTTCGGTGGTCGATGCTTCCGGCAACGTGCTGTATTCGGCGACCGCTCCTTGCGCGGCCAGCTACGCGTTCTACTCTTCCAGCGACGTGAGCGAGGGCGCTACCTACACGCTTA
Organism: Anaerovoracaceae bacterium; assembly: GCA_963604235.1. GTDB lineage: Bacteria > Actinomycetota > Coriobacteriia > Coriobacteriales > Eggerthellaceae > Senegalimassilia. The sequence goes on from CAVCPR010000055.1 coordinate 11,742, forward strand.
CCGCCGCCGGCGAGAGCGTGGCAACGGGCACGGCCGGGGACAACACCGGCGGCAGCGGCCAGCCGGGCGGCGGCGAACCGGGTCAGCCCGGCGGCGACCAGCCTGGGCAGCCCGGCGGCGACCAGCCTGGGCAGCCCGGCGGCGATCAGCCCGGCCAGCCCGGTCAACCCGGCGGCATGCAGGGCTTCACCGATGTGACCCCCGACGCGTGGTACGCCCAGGCCGCCCAGTTCTGCGCACAGAAGGGCCTGATCACCGGCTATGCGAACACCACACTGTTCGGCCCGACGGATTCCCTGACGCGCGCGCAGCTGGTCACCATCCTGTGGCGCGCGGCGTGCCCGGATGAGAGCGCCGCCTACGCCAACAGCGCGGAAAACGCCACGGCGTGGTCCGACGTTTCCGCCAACGAGTTCTACACTGCAGCGGCGAACTGGGCTTACGAGAACGGGGTGGTCAACGGCCTAGACAACGCCGACGGCAGCACCTCGTTCGCGCCCGGCAATACGGTGACCTTCGAGGAGCTGATCACCATCCTGGCGAACTACGCCGCCGCAACCGGCAAGGCGGACATCGCGTCGGCCGACGCCAGCGTGCTTTCCGACTTCACCGACGCCGCCTCGGTTTCCACCTGGGCAACCGATTCCATGGCGTGGGCGGTCGAGAACGGCCTGGTCAACGGCTACGACAACGTCGATGGCACGCGCAGCCTCGTGCCGGACGAGGACGTCATCCGCGGACGCGCCGCGGTGGTGCTCATGAACGCCTGCAACCTCGGCGTGATCGAATAAATAAGTGACGCGCTTCGCGCTAAACGATTAAGGGCCGAGCTCGCGCTCGGCCCCACGAAATTCCGGTAGGAGCGTAGATCCAACAGCAAGACTTCACTGCAGCAAAATTGAGTAGCAGCAAGATTTCGTAGGGTTGAACGCAAGTTCAACCCTTATTAGATAGCGCCTTTAGGCGCGTCACACTTTTCCTAGCGGGCTGGCGGGGTTGTTTCCGCCAGCCCGTCCGCACGATTGCGACGCCGACTTATGCGCGCAGGAAGGCTTCGTAGCCTCGTTCGGCTTCGTAGATGTCGGCCTTGCTGGTGGCTTCCCAGGGGCTGTGCATCGAAAGCACCGCCACGCCGGAGTCGATGACGTCCATGCCGTACTTCGCGGGGATGTACGCGATGGTTCCGCCGCCGCCGGCGTCGACCTTGCCCAGCTCGCAGGTTTGGAACTGCACGCCGGCGTCATCCATCACCTTGCGGACGTAAGCCATGTACTCGGCGCGCGCGTCGTTGCTTCCCGACTTGCCGCGCGCGCCGGTGTACTTGTTGAACACCAGGCCGCGGCCCAGATAGGCGCTGTTCTTCGGTTCGAACACGCTCGCGTACGCAGGGTCGAAGCCGGCCGAAACGTCGGAGGAGAGCATCGCGGACGCGGCCAGGGCGCGGCGCAGCGGCAGCGGGCCGCCCTCGCCGGCGAGCTCCATCACCTCGGCGACGGTGTTCTCGAAGAACTGCGACGCCATGCCGGTGGCACCCACGCTGCCGATCTCCTCCTTGTCGACGAGCACGCACACGCCCGCGCGGTCAAGCTCGTCGCCGGCGACAGAGAGCTGCGCTACCAAAGACGTGTAGGCGCACACGCTGTCGTCCTGCCCGTAGCCCAGCACCATGGAGCGGTCGAAGCCCAGTTCACGCGCGCGACCGGCGGGCACTACCTCCAGCTCGGCGGACAGGAAGTCCTCTTCCTCGATGCCGTACTTCTCGTTGAGGATCTGCAGCGCGAACGCCTTCACGGGATCCTTCTCGGGCTTGGCGGCTTCGGCGGCGTCGGCATCGGCTTCGGCGCCCTCGGCCCCTTCGCCCTCCGCCTCGTCGGCGCGCACCACGAACGGGCGGTTGCCCACCAGGATATCGAGCGCCTCGCCCTCGACGACCTCGTTCGCCTTCTTCCCCATTTGCGCGCTGCCCAGGTGCGGCAGCAGGTCGGAGATGCAGAACACCGGGTCGTCGGCATCCTCGCCGATCTTCACGTCGACGACGCTGCCGTCTTTCTTCGCCACCACGCCGTGCAGCGCCAGCGGGAGCGTCACCCACTGGTAGTGCTTGATGCCGCCGTAGTAATGCGTGTCCAGGAAGGCGAAATCGTTGGATTCGTACAGCGGGTTCTGCTTGACGTCCAGGCGCGGGCTGTCGATGTGCGCGCCCAGGATGTTCATGCCCTCGGCGAGCGGGCGGCGGCCCAGCTGCAGCAGGATGATCGCCTTGCCGCGCATAGACGCCCACACCTTGTCGCCGCACGCAAGCTTGCGACCTGCGGCGATGGCCGCGTCGAGGCTTTCGTAGCCGGCGGCCTCGGCGCTGCGGATCGCCGCCGCGGCGAATTCGCGCTCGGTCTTGTTCTCGGAAATGAAGTCGATGTAGCCGCTGGCCAGCTGCTCAAGCTCGGCCAGCTGATCCTCGTCGTAGCGCTTCCACGCAGATTCGCGTTCCATGCATGCTCCTAACGTGCTTGCCTTTTCATTCCAGAAGATAGTACGCCAAGCCTCCAAACGGCGCCACCATCTATTGGCGGTGCATGCTAGAATACGCCCCATGGTTGAACAGGGAAAACAAAGCGATTTCGTAGGCGATTCCGCCGGCGCCCCTTGCGCCCCTAGCCCCGCCCGCGGCTCCGGCGCCCCGAGCGCCCCCGCCCCCGGCGGCGACGCGTCGGCTGCAACGTCCGATCCCCTGTTCACGCGCCGTTTCTGGCGTCTGCTCGTCGCACTTTCCCTCACGTTCATGGCCACTTCGCTTATGAACGTCTCGCTATTCCCGCTCTTCGACGGCTGCTTCGGCTACGCCCGCGATATATCGGTGACGGCGAATGCCTCATCGCTGCTGATCATCGGCCTTATTGCCATGTTTCGGCCGGCGCTTCTGCATGTCCGACGTCTCAACGTCGTCATGCTCGTCGCGCTCATCACGGGATGCGTGCTGTCCTTCTTGGCGCTTTCCGCCTGTTCCCCGGCGCTGCTCGTGGTCGCCTCGTCGGTCATGGCCGTCGGCCGTGCCTGGTGCACGCTGGTGGTCGGCATTGCCGTCTCGCGCCTGAGTCTCTCGCAGGCCGGCGTGCTCGTCCCCTTGGCGTTCGTACCGCAATGCGCGGCCTCGGCGTTTGCCTGGCTCATGCCCATTTATGCGGGCGTCTTGCTCTTCTTCGTGTTCGTTCCCGCCGCCTGGGCCCTTGCCTGGAAAGACGCGCTTCCCGTGCTCGAGCAAACCGAGCAGGGCGAAGCGCCGAGCGACCTTTCCGTAACGCGCCCCTCGTCGTTTCTGCCCCTGGCCAGCCAATTGTTCGTGTGCATGTTCCTCTTCCGCGTGGCGTTCGGCTGCTCGCTGCGCTTCGGCGAAGTCGATGGCGTGCCGCTGTCGTCGTTCATCGCCATCGTCCCTGCCGCGGCGCTCGCGCTGCTCGCGCTGCTGTCCCGCAAGCGCTTCCCCCTCGATTTGATCGTGCAGCTTTCGGTGCTGGTGGTGGTCGCGGGCTTTATGGCCATGTCCATGTCGCTTGACGGGTCGAACGTGCTGAGCGTGACGCTGCTTTCCGCCGGCAACACCATGTTCGACGTGGTCGCCTGGCTCGCGCTCATTGCGGTCGCCTCGCGCAACAGCCGCGGCGCGGTGACGGTGTTCGCCTGGGGCCGTGGCGTTTCCAGCCTGGGAACCACGCTCGGTGCGGCGGTGGGCGTGCAGGCCAACGCGATGCTCAGCGCCGGGTCGCAGATGTTCGAACTGTTCATCGGCTTGTTGGTGCTGCTGTTCGTCGGATACGCGCTCATCGGGCTGAAGAACTTCAGCTTCGCGGAGGTCATCGACGGCGTCACCCCGGCCGCCCCCGACGTGGCGGTGACCACGCCGAAGCAGACGTTCGACGAGCGTTGCGCCGAACTGGCGAAGCGCTACAGCCTCACGCCCCGCGAGCTGGAGGTGTTCCAAATGCTGGCGCGCGGACGCGACCGCGCCTATATCCAGGAGCAGCTGGTGGTTTCGCGCAACACGGTGAAGGCGCACGTCAAACACATTTACGCGAAGCTCGACATCCATTCCCATCAGGACCTGATCGACCTGGTGGAAAACGGCACGGAATAGGAGATAGGGGAAGGGGTTCGCATGACCACGGTCGGCGTGCTTTCCGATACGCATGGGTTTTTGCCCGACGCCGCGCTGGCGGCCGTGGCGGGCTGCGACCACATCGTCCATGCGGGCGACATCTGCGACCCGGGCATTCTAACCGAGCTGCGCGCGCTGGCTCCGGTGACGGCGGTGCTCGGCAACAACGATTTCGACGAATACGGAAGCGACGTGGCAGCGTTCGCGCATCCGGTCATCGACGGCGTGCGCTTCCTGGTGGCGCACTATCCCAACGACGTGCGCATCGGCTTCCACGGATCGCGCGCCCTGGCGCCCGGCGACCCGCTGCCGCAGGTGTACGTGCATGGGCATACGCACATCCCCGAGCTTTTGCGCGGCCGCGACGCGTATCCGGCGAACCTGGTTCTCTGCCCCGGCAGCACGACGTGCCCGCGCGGCGGTTTCCCCGCAAGCGTCGCCTTCCTGGAGTTGGATGCCGGCCGCGTATGTGGCGCGTGGGTGGAGTCGCTTTCCGGCGAAGTGCTGTTGGATTTAGGCGCCTAACCCGCTCATTTTGCTGGCATTTTCGGAATAACCATAGTAAACTTTCCGGAAAAGTAAGCCGCAAAGAACAGTGGGGATGCGCAATGGAAGCAAGCGAACAGGCCAGCGACAAGCCGACGAGGTCTTCGTCGAAACTGGTGCATGGCATCTGGGCCGGCCTCGGCTTCCTCTTCTTCGCGCTCGGCATGGTCGGCGTGGCGCTGCCGATTCTGCCGACCACCCCGTTCATCCTGCTGGCGGCGTTTTGCTTCGCCCGCAGCTCCGAGCGCCTGGATACGTGGTTCAAAGGAACGGCGGTCTACAAGAAGGTGCTCGAGGGTTACGTCACCAAGCGCGCAATGACCGTGAAGGCGAAACTGACCATCCTCGTTCCCGTCACGGTGCTGCTTGCTATCGGCTTTGCCCTGATGGGACGCGTGCCCGTTGGGCGAGCCGTCGTGGCCATCGTGTGGGTGTGCCACATCGTCTACTTCGGCTTCATAGTGAAAACCGACAAGACCCCGCAACCGGAATAGTGGTCGGCGCCCGCGAGGTGGCAGGCGTCGCCGCCCGCAAACAAGGCCCCGCTGGGGCCCGCTGGTGGGTTTCCGAGGTTTCTGTACCCTCGTGTGCGGGCGTGTCAGATTTCGCAAGTTCCTGTAGCACCGTGCACGAAAAATGGGCTCTGCTGGCAGGTTCCCCGACTTTCCGAGCCTCCGTGCAGCCGTCAGCTACAGAAACTCGGGCAACCCACCGCGAAATCGCCGAAACTCGTGCACGGCGCCACAGAAACTCGGGGAACCCTCCGCAGAAGCCCTAAATCGTTGCACAGAGGCTCGGAAACTCCGAAAACCCGCCAAGGGGCCGAACGCGAGCTCGACCATCAATAGAGAGTGCCGTTAGGCGCGACAGAGTCTTGATGGGGCGGACCGATACATCGGCCCGCCCCATCGGACGCATCTATGC
>CAVCPR010000056.1:0-16664 GCA_963604235.1 Anaerovoracaceae bacterium
CCACGCCCGAGCAGGCGCACATCGCCGAGGAAGCCGGCGCCTGCGCCGTCATGGCGCTCGAGCGCATCCCCGCCGACATCCGCGCAGCCGGCGGCGTTTCCCGCATGAGCGACCCGAAGATGATCAAGGGCATCCAGGAAGCCGTCAGCATCCCGGTCATGGCGAAGTGCCGCATCGGGCATTTCGTCGAGGCGCAGGTTCTGCAGGCCATCGACATCGACTACATCGACGAATCCGAGGTCCTCTCGCCGGCCGACGACACGTATCACATCGACAAGACGCAGTTCAACGTGCCGTTCGTGTGCGGCGCCCGCGACCTGGGCGAGGCGCTGCGCCGCATCGCCGAGGGCGCGACGATGATCCGCACGAAGGGCGAGCCCGGCACGGGCGACGTGGTGCAGGCGGTGCGCCACATGCGCATGATGAACGCGGAGATCCGCCGCGTGCAGAACCTGCGCACCGACGAGCTCTTCGAGGCTGCTAAGCAGCTGCAGGTGCCGGTTGAACTGGTGAAATACGTGCATGAGAACGGGAAACTGCCGGTCGTGAACTTCGCCGCCGGCGGTGTGGCGACCCCGGCCGACGCCGCGCTCATGATGCAGCTCGGTGCCGAGGGCGTGTTCGTCGGGTCGGGCATCTTCAAGTCCGGCAACCCCGCCAAGCGCGCGCAGGCCATCGTCAAGGCCGTGGCGAATTTCACCGACGCGAAGCTGATCGCGAGCCTGTCCGAGGATCTCGGCGAGGCCATGGTGGGCATCAACGAGAACGAAATCGCCCTGCTGATGGCCGAGCGCGGCAAGTAGAGCTTCGCGCGGCGGGGTCGGTTTTTGCGAGAGCGCGGGCTGTTGGGGCACGCCGCAGGGTCCGGCCCGGCGCAGGGCCGGCCTACCGGCCGCCAAATATTAGATTAGCGTCCGAAGGGCGCGTCACTTATTTCAATCGCGAGGGTGCCGCTACGCCCGTTGCGAGACGCCGTCTTCGTCCCAGGAGGTTCCCGTATGGGGAAGAAAATTGCTGTTTTGGCTGTTCAAGGTGCTTTTATCGAGCATGAGCGCGCTCTTGGGCGCCTGGGATGCTCTTGCATCGAGCTGCGGCAGGGCCCTGACGTGAACCAACCGTTCGATGCGCTGGTGCTGCCGGGCGGCGAATCGACGGCGCAGGCGAAAATGTTGCGTGAGCTGGGCATGCTGGACGAGCTGCGTCGCCGCGTGGCGGACGGTTTGCCGGTGCTCGGCACTTGCGCCGGCCTCATTCTGCTTGCGGAAAGCGTCGAAGAGGGCGTTCCCGCCGCCGGCGACCCCGACGGCCCCGTCGCCGCAGGGGAGACCGCCCCGGGGGCGATCGGCACGCTGCCCGTCGTCGTGCGTCGCAATGCCTATGGCCGTCAGCTGGGAAGCTTCCGCACGACGGCTCCGTGCGCCGGGCTTCCGGGTTCGCATGAAGGGGAGGGCATCGACATCCCCATGACGTTCATCCGCGCTCCGTTCATCAAGGAAGTGCGCGCCGGTGCCGAGGTGCTTGCCCGCGTCGACGACAAGGTTGTTGCCGTGCGCGCAGGCAATCAGATCGGCGTGTCCTTCCATCCGGAACTTGACGACGACCTGCGCATTCATGAGCTGCTGGTAAGCTTGGCGTAAGAAGCCGAATGCGCCGCGTTGCGGTTGCGCCGGCGATCGGTGTCGGCAACATGGCGTAGAAAATCGAAACCCTAGCGGTGCCGCCAACGGCGTTGGCGGCGCTGGAAGGTTGCGCGATGCTTGCAGCCCAGGGCGAAAAAGACCGCGCTTCCGATGGCGGCGACAATGGCGAAGCACATGACCGGGAGCGTGATCCCCGGGTCGTTTCGTGCAACCGCTTCGCTGGCGATCGCGGGCGAGGGAGTGGTCGCCGCCATTGCGATGAGCAGCACGTATGCCGTAAGCGGCGCAACATTCGGAATGCGCCCGGAGGCCGAAAGCCGCTGGACGCTCTTGAGCGCCCGCCGTCCGCCGCTCCGGAAGCGCGTCACCAACGACTTGCGGTGGGCCCCATTTCGCTGCTCGGTTTTCCTTGATTTGTCCATCGCAGACCGTCCTTCCCTCTATCCGGCGAGGAGTCCTCGCCCGTTGCCCATCGCGTAAAACAGTGGCGCGCTTCGCGCTTTCTACTACGGTACGAACTTGCGTTCGTACCCACGAAAAACGTTGCCGGGGCTGTAACCCGTCAGCAAGATTTCGTGGGGTTGGGCGCGAGCGCTGGTAGTAAATAACGTCTTCCCCTGCCGGTCGGCCGGGGTGGCAAGTAAGGCATGGCGCCGGGGCGGTGACCCCGGCGCGAGCGACCGCCTCCGGGCCGGCCTCGTCGAGCTCTCAACCATCATCGGAAAGCACCCGAGGGGCGCGCCGCTGGCTTCGCATCGAGAGCCGACGCGGCGTTCCCCGCATGTCATCCCCAGTGCATCGGAACCCTCCGAAAAGCATAACGGGCGGACCTTGCGCGGCGCTTGCGTAAACCTTGCGCCTAACGCCCGCATACCCTGCGCCCCGTGTCGACCAAGCCTTGCGTCGCGCTCTCTCAAACCTTTCGCATACCCTGCGCGCGTTTGTCGACTCCGGTCCCGTCTCCCGTGCATCGGGAGACGCATGCTCTTTGATGGACCGCAGTGCCATTGCCGACCTCGACAAGATGGTATTCGTCGGGTCGCATCGGTTTCGAGCGCGATCGCTCCGTCCCCTGCGCGCCCCCTGCGCGTCTATCGTTCATGTTTTCGCATATCATTCGCCGAAACAAACATTCGTAAAAGCGAATAATCACGCCTCCGTCTATTCCAAAACAGGATAGAATGACCTCGCTAACAGTTCGCAATATGGATGTTGCGGACGCGAAAGGAGGAGCGTATGGAGAACGCTAAGTGCATCTCCGGGAAGCTTCTGCGCGTGACCATGTCCGTGGTCATGGCATTCTCGCTTTCCCTGGGATTCTCGATCACGCAAATGGGGGGTGCTCCGGCTCAGGCATATGCGGAAGGGGCCGCCGAGAGCGCAACGGATCTGAACTCGATCAGCATCAACGAGGCTGGCGACCAGTTCTACACCGGCAAGGCCGTCGAGCCGTTCAGCGGTTCGGTCAAGTCCAAGGTCGGCAGGATCAAGGAAGGCCAGGACTACACCGTCACCTATGCCAACAACACGGAGCTGGGCACCGCCACGGCTACGCTGACCGGCATCGGCAACTACACCGGCACGGTGACGAAGACCTTCAACATCGTCGAGTATAAGCTGACCGTCACCGCTGAGGACGGCACCGCCATCGGCGAGCTTACGAAGGCGCAGCTCGCCGAGCTGGCTGCCAGCAGCACCGACAACACCGAGGCCGTGAATTATCAGTACGGCACCACGGTCATCAACGTGCCCGCCAAGCAGTACGTGACCATCGCCTCGCTGCTGGGCAGCTTCGGCAAGACCGGCGCCACGAAGATCACCACCACGGCTCCCGATGGCTTCGGCTACACCTACGACGCCTCGCTGGCCACGGAGGGCTACTTCTTCCCGGCTCAGACCACCGATTCCAACAAGGTTACCGACGGCAAGATTCAGGTTCCCAACATCCTGACGCTGCAGTGGACGAACGCCGACATCACGTCGACCGCCGCTGACGCCGCCAAGACCGCTGCCGCCGTCACCGACAAGGAAGTCACCGTGCGCAGCCTCATGGGCGTCACCGAGGCCGACTACCTTGACGGCAACTTCGCCGGCAAGCGTTTCGTCACCAACGTGAACAACGTGAGCACCGACGCGAGCAAGACCCTGCTGTCGTGGGCCGCTCCCAAGGATTGTGGCGACCAGTTCTACACCGGCAAGGCCGTCGAGCCGTTCGCCGGTTCGGTCAAGACTGCCAACGTCGGCAAGCTCAAGGAAGGCAAGGACTACACCGTCACCTATGCCAACAACACTGAGCTGGGCACCGCCACGGCTACGCTGACCGGCATCGGCGACTATGCCGGCACCGTGACGAAGACCTTCAACATCGTCGAATACATGCTGACCGTCCAGGATGCCAACGGCGATATCGCCGGCGTTCTGAACAGGGCCGAACTCGAGTCCCTGGCTGCGGCCTGCGCCGATAACAATGAGGATGTGAGCTACCAGTACGGCACCACGGTCATCAGCGTGCCGGCCAAGGGCTACATCACCATCGGTTCCCTGATGGCCAGCCTGAACCGCCTGGTCGACGACGACGCCATGATCACCGTGTCCGCTTCCGACGGCTTCTCCTATAAGTTCACCTGCTATGACGCTGCCGGCCGTTACTTCTTCCCGGCTCAGACCGCCGACGGTTATTCCGCTGAAGGCGCCGTCGAGGTTCCCGAGATCCTGACGCTGCAGTGGGCGAGCGCGGACATCACGTCCACCGCTGCCGACGCCGCCGCCACCGCGCTGAAGACGGCTTCCGACCCCGATAAGGCCGAAACTACCGTCCGCAGCCTCATGGGCGCCACCAAGGCCGACTACGCCGACGGCAACATCGCCGGCAAGCGCTTCGTGACCAACGTCGTCAACGTGTCCGCTTCCGTCACCACGACCGAGTTCGTGGATGCCGACTACGAGCAGTACTACGGTCCCGCACTCATGTTCGTGAGCAACAAGGGCCTGATGAACGGTATCGACTCGGCCAATGCCGTCTTCGGCGTGGGCAAGACCATGACGCGCGCCGAGTTCGCCGTGGTCCTGTGGCGCAACGCCTGCCCCGATGAGGCTGCCGAGTTCGACAACGACGCGGACGTGCGCGCCAACACCAAGAACGAGACCGGCATGGCCGACGTCGAGGATGGTGCGTGGTACACCGCCGCCGCCAACTGGGCGGTGAAGAACGGCGTCATCAACGGCATCCTGAACAAGGAGACCAACGAGCGCACCTTCGCCCCGAGCGGCGAGATCACCATGGAGCAGATGGTTGCCATCTACGGCAACGTCTCCGATCCCGAGGGCGTCGAGGCGGCCGACCTTTCCGTGCTTGACGGCTTTGCCGATGCCGACGCGGTTTCCGACTGGGCCAAGCAGTCCATCGCCTGGGCCGCTTCCAAGGAGCTCATCCACGGCTACGACGCCGAGGAAGGCCTGCCCAAAATCGCTCCCGGCGAGAACATCGCCCGCGAGCGTGCGGCGACCATCCTGATGAACGCTTTCGAGCTGGAAATCATCGAGTAAATTCGCATCCGCGCAAGCGTGGATGACATGAGGGGGTCCGGGCGTTCAGCCCGAGCCCCCTCGCTGTATTGGAGGGCAGGACATGACGGATCCCGCATCGGGCGCGAAGGGGCGCGCCCCGTCGACGCCGGACATGCCGAAAACGGAATCAATGGAAGAGGCGATCCTGGCCGACCAGGAGACGCTGGCCGAGGCGCGCAAGACGTTCAAATCGAAGGTTTCCCCGCTTACGGGGATCGCCATCGCGGCGGTGCTTCTGGCCGTCGTGGTGGTGTCGCTGTGCCTGGGGCGCTATTCGTGCAGCCCGGCCGACCTGTTCGGCACGTTTTACCATGTGCTGTTCGATCCCGGCGCGGACTGGGACAGCAAGCTCATCACCGCCATCTTCAACGTGCGCATCCCGCGCGTGCTGTGCGTGGTGCTGGTGGGCGCGGCGCTCTCGGTTGCGGGCGCAAGCTATCAGGGCATGTTCAAAAACCCGCTCGTCTCGCCCGACCTGCTCGGCGCGAGCGCGGGCGCAAGCCTCGGCGCATGCCTGGGCCTGCTGCTGAACTTCGACAACCTGACCGTGCAGCTGATGGCGTTCGCCTTCGCCATGGCGGCGGTGGGGCTGGCGGTGCTGCTCACGCGCATCGTGAAGACCGACCCGATGCTGGGCCTGGTGCTCGGCGGCATCCTGGTATCCAGCCTGTTTTCGAGCGGTTCGTCCATCGTGAAGCTGGTGGCCGACGCCGACGACAAGCTGCCCTCCATCACGTTCTGGCTCATGGGCACGTTCGCGAACATCAACATGAAGGACTTCCTGCTGGTCATCGGGCCTATTTTGCTGGGGTTCGCGCTGCTTATGTTCGAACGCTGGCACCTCAACGTGCTGTCGTTCGGCGAGGAGGAGGCGCGCTCGCTGGGCGTGAACACCCGCCGCACGCGCATCGTCGTCATTTTCGCCGCCACGCTCATCACGGCGTGTTCGGTGTCCATCTCGGGCATCATCGGCTACGTCGGTCTGGTCATCCCGCACCTGGCGCGCGCCATCGTGGGACCGAACTACCGCGTGCTCCTGCCCACGAGTATGGCCATCGGCGCGGCGTTTCTGCTGGTGGTCGACAACGTGTCGCGCCTCATGTATGCCACCGAGATTCCCATCGGCATCCTAACCTCGGTGATCGGCATCCCGTTCTTCGTGTTCATCTACCGCCGCAACATGAGGGGGTGGTAGCGTGCTGGACGTGAAGGACCTGTGCGCCGGCTACGACAAGACCGAGATCGTCCACGGCGTGTCGTTCTCGGTGGCCGACGGCGAGTTCGCGTGCATCATGGGCGCGAACGGCTGCGGGAAAACCACCACCATCAAGACCATTCTGGACATTCTGAAGCCCTTCGGCGGCACGGCGACGCTCGACGGCGCGGACGTGTTCGCCATGAGCGCCGCCGAGCGGGCGCGCAATTTCGCCTACATCCCGCAGAGCCACACCCCGCCGTTCCCGTTCACCGTGGCCGACGTGGTGCTGCTCGGGCGCACGCCGCACATCGGGCAGTTCGCGCACATCAAGGACGTCGACCGCTACATCTCTTACCAGGCGATGCGCCAACTTTCCATCGAGGGGCTTGCCGACGCCACCTATACCGAGCTGTCCGGCGGGCAGCAGCAGCTCGTGCTGATCGCGCGCGCCTTGGCGCAGCAGCCGAAGCTGTTGGTGATGGACGAACCGACGGCGAGCCTGGACTTCGGCAACCAGCAGGTGGTGCTGTCGCGCATCCGCCACTTGACGGAGAACGGCACGAGCGTGCTGATGATCACGCACGATCCCGGCCATGCGTTCTTCTGCGCGGACAAGGTCATTTTGATGGAAGAGGGGCGCGTGCTGGAATCGGGCGCGCCGCAGGATTTGATAAACGAGGAATCGCTGGAGCGCCTCTACGGCAACAAGGTATGCGTGGCCGATGTCGCGCTGCCGACGGGGGAAACGACGAAAGTGTGCGTGCCGCTGCTTCTGTAGCGCGCGAGAGGGGTTGGCTGATGACGGATTCGCTATCGAGACGATCGTTCGTGAAGGCTGCGGCTGCGCTTGCCGCCACGGCGACGGTCGGCGGCGCCGCGGCGGGCTGCGGGGTTGCCGACAACGTGATCATGCACGAGCGGACGATCACCGACGACTGGGGGCGCGAGGTGCGCATCCCGACGGTCGATAAGATCAAGTCGGCCTTCGTGACCAGCGGTTTGGCGCAGGTTTATCTTATCGCGCTCGTGCCCGACCTGCTCGGCGCGTCCTCGGCGAAGTTCACCGCCGAGGAGCTGCAGTTCCTTCCCGAGGGCATCGACAAGCTGCCCTACTTGGGAACGCTGCACAACAACGACGAGATCGACCGCGAGGCGCTGCTGTATGAGGACATCGACATCATCTTCTCCATTTCCGGCGTGGCCTTGACGCAGCAGAATTACTCGGAGGCCGTGGAAATCCAGGAGCAGACGAACATCCCCGTGGTGTTGGTGGACGGGTCGTTCGACAAGGTGGGGCACGCGTTCCGCTTCCTCGGCGACATCTTCGAGCGCCAGGAGCGCGCCGAGGAGCTGGCCAGCTACGTCGACGCGGTCTACGAGGAAGTGCACGCCGTGGTGCAGGACATCCCCGAGAGCGAGCGCATCGGCGTTTACTACGCGGAAGGCCCCGAGGGGCTGCAGACCGAGCCGGCGTCGTCCCAGCATATGCTGGCGTTTTTGGAGGCCGGCGCCATCGACGTGGCCAACTGCGAGGAAACCTACGGCGGCGGCATGACCGACGTGTCGCTGGAGTCGGTGCTGAAGTGGAACCCCGAGGTCATCGTGGCGTGGGACGAGCAGATTCGCGGGGGCGCGGACGACTACATCCGCACGAGCAAGGACTGGGCCGACATCACGGCGGTCAAAGACGATCGCGTCTACACGATGCCGAACCTGCCGTGGGCGTGGTGCGACCGCCCGCCGGGAGTCAACCGCATCATCGGCCTGGAGTGGATTTGCAACCTGCTGTATCCCGACCGCTACGACATCGACATGGTCGAGCGCACGCAGGAGTTCTTCAAGGTGATGCTCGGCGTGGACGTGAGCAAGGAAAAGGTTCTCGAGGTGCTGGGCAACAGCTATCCGCCCACGCCGCGAGTGAAGCATTAGGAGGGCGCGAAGGTGCGCAGGGGAGCGGAAAAGGCCGAGAGCGAGGTGAGAAGCGGGATGCGGAAGCGGAAGCACGCGGGCCGCGACGACGCGGCGTATCGCTGGGCGAGCGCGGCGCGCGGCGTGCTGATGGTGGCGCTGAGCGTAGTGCTCGTGCTGGGCGGCACGCCGGCGGGCGCGTGGGTCGCGCTGGCGGCCGACGGCGGCGACGCGGCAACTGAGCAGGGCGCGGGCGGTGCCGGCGAGGGGTCGCAGGGCGAGGCCGGCGGCGGGTCCGCGGATGGCGGCACCGACGGCGGAGGCGCATCGGATGGCGGTGACGCGGGCGGCACCACCGGCGGCGATTCCGCGCTTGAAACCATTCAGGTTTCCGAGCTGGTGCTGCAATGGGCCGCCGAATACGGCAACGACACCAAGCAGTTCGTCGGCGAGGGCTGGGACATCCCGTCCATCACCGTGACGAGCAAGGGCCAGCTCGTGCAGCTCAACGGCTGGTATTTGGACAACACCGGATCCGGCGAGCTTTTGCAGACGGCAAGCGGCGACACGCAGCTCGGGTCGTTCGCGCTGAACTTCACCTCGAGCGACACGAGCGTGGCGACGGTCGACTTGACGAGCGGCCTGGTCACGCCCAAGGGCAACGGCACGGTCACCATCACCGCGTCGGTCGCCAAGCCCGAGAAATACGGCGCGGCGAGCACGTCGATCGAGATCACCTTCGACGGGCAGGAGGGCGAATACGTTTCCTCCGTCGACATCTACGGCGAGGACGGGACCCTGCTCGAGGGCGTCGACGACGACGGCGATAAAGTGAGCGAGCTTTTGGAGCTGACGTCGAATACCGACGGCGTGCTGCGCTGTCAGCTGTACGCGCGCGTGCACTGGATCGACGCGGACGGCAACGAGGTGCGCGTCGAGGATACGCGCGACGGCGGCGTTTCCACGACGCTGCGCTGGGAGACGGCGGGCAACAACGCCGTGGTCGCCATCAACGAGAAAACCGGCCTCGTCTCCACGCAGAAGCGCGGGACGGGCGCCGTGCGCGTGGTGGTCGCCGGCGGCCTGGGCGGGGATAGCGTGACGGCCACGCTGCGCCTGCGCGTGGAGACGCAGCAGGACCCGGCGGGTCTGCCGGCGGACAGCCTGACGCTGCGGGTCGTCTACGACGACTACCCCGATGTCGAAGTGAACGCGAAGACGTTCACGCCCGACGACCTCGCCGCGCAGCTGACTTCGTACGAGTATCTGTACACGGTCATCAGCGGCACGACCACGTCGGGCAAGGGGTTTGCCACCGTGCGCGCGCAGGGTTACCTGTTCAAGGACGTGCTGGCCCTGATGGGCGTCGATTTGGACGACATTTCCCAGCTCAGCTTCCTGACCACGGACGACTACCCCGAGCCGGTCAGCCATGAGTACCTCTTCGGCAACAAGCGCTACTACTGGCCCGACTTCGACCAGGGCATCACGGCCGGTGGGGAAGTGGTTCCGCCGATGCTGGCGGTTTCGTCCTACTGGACGTGGAACGCGCTGGCCGACCCGAACGGGGACATGACCGAGGAGGATCGCTTCCAGCTGGTGTTCGGCGCGAAGGATACGAGCGACACGAACTCGAAGAAGCAGATCAAGTACATCTACGGCATCACCATCCACGTGAGCGGCGCGCCGCCGACTCCCGTCACGCCCGGCGGCGACGGCGACGATGACGGCGGCGGCACGGGCGGCGGCACGAGTGGCGGCACGAGCACCGGCGGGGGCGATGGCACCTCCGGGTCGGGCTCCGGCGGCACCGTTGGCGCCTCGGGCGGCGGTTCGAGCGCCGGTGGCTCGTCGAGTGCGTCGGGCGCGTCGGGCGCGTCGTCCTCCGCATCGCAGGCGGCCTCGAATTCCGCGACGGCGACTTCCGGCTCGTCCGGCGCCGGCTCCGACTCCGGAGGCGGCCAGTGGCGCATCTACCAGATGATGACCAAGTCCAAGAGCGATCCCGGTGAGCTCGACCTGGAAAACCCCTTCGCACCTTATGCCCTGCCGGCGGGCTGCGCCGTCTTCGCGCTCGGGTGCGCGCAATCGTTCGCAAGCTATAGAAGGAGATTGTTCGCATGAGATTTTCAGACTACATCCAGGAGATTCTGGCGCAGTTCGCCCAGGCGCTCATGGTGCCCGCCATGGTCGTGCTGGTCGTGCTCATCGCGCTGGCCATCTTCAGCATCGGGTCGGTGCTCGTGGAGCTTGCGTGCGAGCGCCGCCACTTCCAGGTGGCCCTGCCCGAAACCATCACGGCGCTTGAGCAGGCCAGCTATGCCGATGTGAACGAGACGGTGCTCAAGACCCCGCTTCTGTGGTCGCAGAAGGCGGCGCTGCTGACGGTCGCCAACAACGCCGGCCTTCCCGAGGATGCGCTGTACGCGTTGGCGAAATCCGAGGTGAACCGCGTGATCTCGCGCTATCGCAAGATCGTCGGGCGCACGGACCTCATCACGAAGATCGCCCCGATGATGGGCCTCATGTGCACGCTCATCCCGCTCGGCCCGGGCATCGTCGCCATGGGCCAGGGAGACGTGTCGACGCTGTCCAGCTCGCTCGGCGTCGCCTTCGATGGCACCGTGGCGGGCCTGGTGTCCGCCGTGGTGAGCATGAGCGTCTCGCACGTGCGCAAGGGCTGGTACGGCCGCTACCAGTCGGCGCTCGAGGCGCTTATGACCACGCTGCTCGAGAAAATCGAGCACGAGCGCGCCGCCGGCACGGATCTGCCGAGCGGCTTCGGCGCGAAGGACCTGGAGCCGCTGCGCCTGCGCGCGAAGGAGCTGGCGCAGGGCGCGGGCGCCGCGGGCGCTCCCGCCGCCGAGGCTCCCGCCGCCGCGACCAAGGCGGGCGAGTAATCATGAGCTCACGTGCGCGCGACTTCGCCAAAAGCAACTTCGACGACGCGACCTTCATCGACCAGGAGGACGCCGATCCGCGCGTCGGCCTGGTGAACCTCGCCGATGTCATGCTGGTGTTCGCCTGCGGGCTGATGGTGGCGCTGGTGGTGAACTGGAACATCGAGTTGCCGCAGTTCAGCGAGATCCAGGAGGCGCAGGAGCTTTCCGAGGTAGACCAGAACGACATCGACACCATGGCCGAGAACATGATGAGCGGCTCGGGCAACGGCTACCAGCAGAAGGGCATCGTCTACGAGGACCCGACCACCAAGAAGCTCTACATGCTGGAAAGCACGCAGGATAGCGACGATTCGGCCGGGAACGCAGAGGGTTCCGGCTCCAACCAATAGGGAATGCGGCGCGCCGCGGCGGGATGCCCGGCGCGCCTCAAGAAACGATGCCGCCGCGTGCGGCACGGGAAAGAAAGAGGAGGTAGTTCATGGGAAGCAGCGTTTCGCGGGACTTTCGGCAGCGTTTCGGCGCAAGCCGGATGCGCAACGTGGTGGCGTCCTGCGTCGCCGCAGCGGGCTTGACGGCGGCGCTTGCCGTCGGCGCGCTGCCGGGGTCGGCGTGGGCCGGCACGGCGGACGAGGGGGTTTCAGACCCGCTTTCGACGATCGACGTCGCCTCGTTCGCCGCGGCCGTCACCCCCGACACCAGCTGGTACGTGAGGCACGAATCCGAAAGCTCCTACACCATTTCGACGATCGCCCAGATGGAAGGCCTGGCGCAGCTGGTGAACACCGGCGTGACGGACTTCTCGGGCAAGACCGTCACCTGGGGAAAGGCGATGGCGAGCATCACTTTCACCACGACGCATGAGCCCATCGGCACCAAGGATCGGCCCTTCAACGGCACCTTCGACGGCAACGGATCGATGTTCTACCGCATGAACATCTCCGAGGGCACGTCGTATCTGGGCCTGTTCGGGCATGCCGGCGCGTCCTCGACCATCAAGAACGTCGGCGTCACCGGCAAAATTGCCATCGATAAGCTGGTGGCCAGCGGCGCCACCTCGACCGAGTACATGCAGTACATCGGCGGCGTCGTGGGCGATTCCGAGGGCTCGCTTTCCGGCTGCACCTCCGCGGTGACCATCGATCTGTACTCGCAGGTTCCCGTGACCACCGATGTCACCACCGACATCACCTATGTCGGCGGCGTGGCCGGGCGCGTGGTGGGCGACGTGACCGCGTGCCGCACCACCGACGCCGCATCGGTGAAGGTGGAAAGCGCCGTCGGCGCGAAAAGCGACAAGGTCAAGTACGTGGTCGGCTTCATCGGCGGCGTGGTCGGCATCAACGGCGTCGATCGCGAGGTGACCGATTCCGACGGCAACGCCATCCAGGACAAGGTCGCGAAGCTGGCGCAGCCCTACACAATTTCCGACTGCGTGAACAACGCGTCGGTGCGCGTGCTGACCTATGCCGAAGGCGAGCTCGACCGCTTCAACGAGCGGACGCAGGCGGCCTCCGGCTACGTCGGCGGCGTCGCCGGCTATTCGACCAGCAACATCACCAACTGCGTGAACAACGGCGATCTGAACTCCGGCGTCAAGGCCGACAACGTCGGCAAGGGCGCGCAGAAGGGCGACCAGAAGGCGTATCTCGACGACCCGGCCGACGCCACCGAGGGCAACTACGGCTACACCGCCGGTTACGGCACGTCGAGCATCGGCGGCATCGTGGCCGGCTGGCGCACGAACGCCGCGACCACGGCGATCGCCGCCGACCGCAGCGACGACGCGGGCCTGACGTACAACAAGGCGACGCAGGGCAAGACGGCCGACCTGGTGCTTTCCGACTGCGTGAACACCGGCATGGTCTACGGCCTCGACGGCCCGGGCGGCGTCGTGGGCGGCCAGGGCTCCTACACCACCATCACGCGCTGCTCCAATTCCGGCGCGGTCACGGCCGCCCGTTGGAACTCGCCGGCGGCGGCGGGCATCGTGTCGGGCGCGAAGGGCACGGTCAGCTACTGCTACAACACCGGCGACGTCATGTCGCTGACTGGCCAGGCCTACTACACGGCGGGCATCTGCGGTTCCGTGCGCTCCATCGGCAAGGATTCCAACGGCCTGGAAGTCACGCCGGAAGTGTACGCGTGCTACAACAGCGGCATGATCCTGGCCGAGGACGGCTATCGTTCCGGCGCCATCGTTGGCACCATGTCCGAGGGCTACGTGCATGACAACTATTCGGTGAAGGGCCATTGCGTCCACGAGGCGACCAAGGACGGCACCGAGACGGTGTGCGGCATCGACTCGCCCGGCGGCACCATGTCCAACAACCACCTCATCGACGCGAAGGAATTCACCAGCGCCGAAACGCTCGCGAAGCTCAACGCGCTGTGCGACAAGGACGGCTGGGGCGTGTACTACGCGCTTCCCGAGGGCGCGAGCTACGGGGTGAACACCTCCGGCGAGGGCACGCTGTTCCAGCTGGTGAAGCAGTCTTACGCGAGCGCGACCGACCTCGCTGCGCAGGACGCTTCCGTGACCACGACGGCCGCGGCGAGCTATTCGGCATCCGCCGACCCGGCGCCGCAGGTCAGCGTCACCATCGGCGGCAAGACGCTGGTGCAGAACGCCGACTTCCGCGTCATCGGCCAGGCGGGCACCAAGGGCGCCTCGGTGGGCAGCGCGAAGTATCAGGCCACCATCGTGGGCATCGGCTCCTACCAGGGCACGCTCGCGAAAACCGCCGAGTACACCATCGGCCAGGGTTCGTTCGCCGAATGCACCATTTCCACGAACACCCCCGAGTACAACTACGTCAAGCAGAAGCCCTCGAAGGTGACGGTCTACGACGCCGCGGGCAACGTGGTCGACCCGAGCCAGTACACCTGGTCGGTCGATGAGGGCATGTACGCCCAGACCGAGCAGGGCTGGACGACCATCGACGGCAAGACGTACGGCAACATGGTTCCCTACCAGGACGCCATGGACAAGACCATCCTGAAGGGCTACCCGATCACCATCACGGCGACGGCGAACAGCAACTACGCGGGGTCGCTCACGCAGAACTGCTTCAAGATCAACCAGGTCGCGCTCGTGTCCTCCAAGCAGGACGTCGCCGAGGGCACCGACGTCAAGATGAACGACATCACCGTCAACGGGCAGACGTTCAAGTTCGACGACGTGTGCGACGTGAACCCCAACGGCGGCCTGGGCGACACCAGCAAGCGCGGCTCCATGAAGGTGACCTACACCGGCGCGGCCATTCGCCCGGCGCTGAACAACGTCACGTACTTGGACCGCCAGCTCAAGCAGCTGACCCCGCTTGACGACTGGTTCTACGACTCGAAGTCGTGGGGCTACAAGGTCATCTACGGCGACCCGAACCCCGAGGACGAGACGCACATGGGCGATGCCGAGTCGAACCTGGTCGACGTGACGGGCACCGACTACGCGATCATGACCATCCGCGGCGTGCCGTACTCGAACTTCGACAACTTCGTCACCGTGTACTACGAGATCACGCCGAAGGATTTGTCGACCGAGGGCATCAACGTCATCGGCTTCCGCAGCCACCTCGACTCGGCCGACGAGGCGCAGGAGATCACCGTCAAGTACACCAACGACTACGGTTGGGAGGAAACCACGCTGCTCGACGACAAGGGCAACGTGAAGAAGACGAACCCCTACGGCAAGCAGGTGCGCCAGACCCTGACGCTCGAGGCGGGCAAGGACTACGACGTGTCGACGGTGGAGACTTCCACGCCGGGCGTGTACGAGATGACCATCACGGGCAAGGGCAACTACACGGGCAGCATCACGAAGACCTACGCGGTGGGCGATTCCGAGACGCCGGGGCTGACCTTCCCGGACGTTGATTACTCGGAGTGGTATGCCGCCGGCGTGACGTTCTGCGCAGACAAGGGCCTGATCACCGGCTATACGGAAGGCGACGACGCCGGCAAGTTCGGCGTGGGCCGCACGATGACGCGCGCGGAGTTCGCGGCCATCCTGTGGCGCTACTCCTGCCCGGACGAGGAAGCGGCTTACGACGAGGCGACCGCGGCCGCCACGAAGAACGAGACCGGCATCTCCGACGTCGAGGACGGCAAGTGGTACACGGCGGCGGCCAACTGGGCCGTGAAGAACGGCGTCATCTCCGGCAAGGAGATCGACGGCACGCGCCGCTTCGATCCGTACGGCGTGGTCGATTTCGAGCAGATGATCGCCATCATGGGCAACCTGTGCGCGAACGGGGCCGACGAGACTGCCGATCAGAGCGTTTTGGATGGCTTCACCGATGGTGCCGAGGTGGAGGCCTGGGCGCGCGGGTCGGTCGCCTGGGGTAAGCAGACGGGCCTGGTGAACGGCTACGAGAAGGCGGATGGCTCGCGTGAGCTGCGTCCGCACGCGAGCGTGGTGCGCGAGCGCGCCGCCGTGGTGGTGATGAACGCCTTCGAATCCGGATCCCTGTGCGCTGAGGAAGAGTCCGAGGGCGAAGCGGTTTTCGGGCCTGCTTCGGTCGCGGGTGACGCTGACGGCGTAGCCGCCATTGCGGCTGGCGTGGCTGCCGCGAAGGTCGGCGTTGCCGCTGAGGTTGCGGGAGACGTTGCCGGTGCCGACGCGGTTGCGGTAGGCGCTGGCGATGCCGGCGTTGTTGCGGCAGGCGCAGCCAAGATCGGCTAGGCTGGCGGTACGGAGCTTGACGGGCCGGCGATACCTCGTGTCGCCGGCCCGTCCGGGAAATAGGTGTCGCGTCCTTCGGACGCTCTCTAATAAGGGTTGAACTTGCGTTCAACCCTACGAATTTTTGCGGCAGGCCTTACGCTTTCGTCAGGGTTTTCGTGTTCCGCCGGGATTCTTGTCTTCCTACCAGGGTCTTCGTGCGCTGCTGGGATTTTCGTAGGCGCGTACGCAAGTGCGCGCAGCATAAAAGCGCCGAAGGCGCACACTGTCTTTTAACGCGGGCCAAAAAGGGTTCGGGGCGGTGCTCCCGCCGCGTTTCAAAAAACTGTCGCGCCTAACGGCGCTCTCTAAACATGGTCGAACTTGCGTTCGACCCTACGAGATCTTACAGCCAGGTTCACGCTTCTGCTGAGCCGCCCATCATGAAGTCTTGCTGTCGGATTAACGCTCCGAACAGGATTTTCGTGGGTGCGAACGCGAGTTCGCACAGTATAAAAGCGCGAAGCGCATTCACTAATTTCAACGCGGTGCGGTAACGGCCGGGGCTCGGATGTCCCCGACCGTTGCGATTCGTGCGCCAATTCCCCTGGCGTCCTCTCGGTCCCGATTTCCCCGACGCCTCTTGATTCCCTCGGCGTCCCGCGATTCCCGACGCCCCGCAACTCTCTCTACCCCCCGCAACGCCTCTTGGCCTCCGCAACGTCGCCCGTTCCCCTCGATGTCTCCCGACCCCGCAACGTCGCCCGGAGTCCCTCGACCCCTTATCC
>CAVCPR010000057.1:0-16531 GCA_963604235.1 Anaerovoracaceae bacterium
AAACCGAGATACGCGAGACGCTGGACAAGATGGGCAGAACTTCGTACATCATCGAGAGCAGCACCCTTCGCGTTGCTGTCGTTGATCTCGATACATACGACGCTATCCAGGACACGTTGCGCGCTTGTGTGAAGGAGGCAGAGTGTGTCGATGAATCGGGCGACTGCGTCGCTGGGATTGTCACGCGACTTTACAGTGATGTGCTGCGCAAGCACAACACCGCTATTACCGAGCTCCGCAGAAACGCCATCGATGACAAGGCGAAGGAAATCGTATCTGTTGCAACCAAGGGCGCTGACCCTGAAGGGGCAACTTGGCCATGGCTAGCCGGTGCGTCACATGCTAGCGTCATGGCGCTTGCCACCGCCAAGGATGCTAAGCCGGAGGACGTGGCTGCTTATGTAGGGTACGAGGCTCGCGTGAAACTTCGCGGGGACATCGAGGCACTTTTCGCAGAGCGCCCGTTCTTGACGAGGGAGGAGTACCATTCGCGCTGCGTGAAGGTGCTGGGCATCAGACCCGACCAGATCCCCTATCTCGAACGCTACATCAACCGAGAGCAGGAGCGCTAATGAGCGACATCGAACACTACATGCTCGGCCTCTGCTCCGGCCTTGCGGTCGCCCTTGCAATCTCCACTATTGTCCACCTGTTCGCCTAAAGGAGGAAACATCATGAAACCAGACATCGCCCGAGGCCTCGCGGGGTGCGAAGATTACGGGATCTTCTACACCGTCACCGACACCGGTCTCCCCGAGCATCCACTAGGCATCTACCTCGCGAACCGCCTAGTTGGCCGTTTCAAGCACGAGGCGGCGCGCGTGTTCTTGAACGGGGTTGACATGTTTTGGCCGTTGACGCACGCGTACCCCACACTACTCACCCAGGACGCCCGCAGCGCCATCACCGAGGCCGGGGAAGAATGGGAGCCCGAAGCCGAGAACATGACCCCGCGAGAACTCACCTGTTATGTGGCAGCGATAAATGATCCGTACATCAACCCGGAAGGAGTATGAGCCATGTTCACCGAGTACAACGCCACCGCCCTTGTGGCAATCACCACAAGTGCGGGGCTCGCTGCAGCAATCAGCCCCATTGTAGCGACCACGATCGCGCAAGTAATCGCCACCCTCACCGTAGTCCTCAATTTCTAAGGAGAAGAAACCATGAACAACATCAACACCGTGACTCTTTCCGGCAACCTCACCAAGGACGCCACCCTCCGCAACAATGCGCTTCAGTTCTCTGTGGCCGTGAACAATAGCCGCAAGAACGCAGAGGGTGAATGGGAGGACTACGCCTCCTTTATTGACTGCGTCATCTTCGGCAACCGCGCAAAGGCACTCGAGCAGTATCTTGTGAAGGGACAGAAGGTTCTCATTTCCGGGCGTCTGAATCAGTCGCGATGGGAGGACAAGGACGGGAACCCCCGCCGCGCCGTGTCCGTTTTTGTGAACGAGCTCGAGCTCGTGAGCGGGAAGCCTCGCAAAAATGAACCAGTTGACAGCGAGCACATTCCGTTCTAAAATAAGCATTGCGAGGGGTGCTTTTCCTCTTTCCTACCCTCGCCTGGTCGAAAAGACCGCCCACTAGTCGGGCGGTCTTTTTATTTGATGCCTAGATTTTCCATTAGCGTCAGGAAATTTTCACGCACGCCGACGTTTTCAAATTTCATTAAATCGGCGTAGTAAAATTCGAAGATGGTACGCAGTAGTTTATCGTTGCGCCTCACCTGTATTACATTCGCGCAGTTGTCATCTCGAGATAACGCGAGCACCTTAGCCCCCGACCCCTCTGGCGCTGATCCTGTAACGAACACGAGCCCGCGCGCGAAGTCCTCCCATATGCCGTACATCGTACCCTGCCACTTCAGGCCGAGGCGGAAAGACGCGCCGGGGCTTTTCTTCCCGATGTTGTACTCGTCGCCGTTGTCGAATTCGTTACCGATGATAACGCCGGCCTCACGTGTACCTTCGAGAAGGCGACCCACCAACGTGCCCGCCTTTCCTTTGGAGTACATTTCGTTACTGTCGAAGTGTAAAAGCACATCGCCTTTAACTAGCCATGTATACCCCTGGCGCGGACGCTTGCTGATCTTGTAATGCTGAAAATACGGGTTGATGAGGTCGCAGGCGTTGCCCAACAGGTAGGCGTGCACGGGGGTGCCCAGCGCTTCCCCGTTTTCGTCGACCTCCTCGCGAGCGCATGAATCAATGATGTTCACGAAGAGCTCGAATTCGCCGCGCAAATAGCGCGCCTGTGTCCGTTTATCGATTATGAACTCATCGAAGATGACCTTTTTCACGTTCGCAAAGGTGCGCTGCTTCGCGTTCTGCATCTGCGAGAGTGCCACGAAATAGCCGATTTTCTGCCATTTGACTTTCCCGCCTTCCTTCGCGGGGGCTTTGGCAATATACGCGCTGGTGCCCTTCGTGGTAAAGACATAGCCGGGGAATTCGTTTTTCAGCACCAATTTATCGAAGTAACCGTTTTGCACGGCCTCCTCGCCCTTGAGTTGCGTCTTGTGGCGCACAACTTCGACGAACCGGAACCCGTCATTTATGAAATCCTGGATGGCGCTTTTCCGTATGCCGTAGGTCTTGCCACGGCCTCGAGCCGTGACGACCATATTAAATTTAGCGTCACGGCTCATGGTTTTTTGCCAGTCGTAGTATATGGCGTTATTCGTCGTTGCCATTTCCGAAAATCTTCAAGAAATCCACATTCGCCAACTCTGGCGAAATCACCTTCACATTTTCCAAGATGGAGGCAAGTTCCGTCACGATGATGTACCCGCAGACCGCCAGGAGCAGCGGGACAGTGAAACCAATGTCAATGTAGGACATGGAATACTCGCAAAGCATGGCCAGCACGATCACCGCGACGAACCCGCATTTATGAAATAGCCCGTCGCGCATGACGGTCGACGACACTTTTTTATCTTTTACGGCCTTAATCAAGCCCGTGACGATGTCAAGCAGCATAAACCCGAAAGTGATCAAAATCACGTGATAATCAAACATCAATCTCCAATCGCCAACGCAATAGTTGAAAGCGCATTACACACTAAACACATAAACCCAGTAACCGCCGCGCCCGTCCACTCATACCCGATGGCGCAGAGCAGTGGCACCGCCGCGAAAAACAGCACCGCCAGGAACAGCGTGAGAACCCACGAGACGGCCACAAAGACGGAAGCCGCGAACTTCATCGGTCACCCCTCGCATACGCCGCCCACGCTTCCCTGTCGCCGTAGAATAGATCAAGGTCGACGTTACCGGAGAGCCCTTGCACCTTGCCATCAGAACAGAACTGCCAAGCTGCCACGAGCCCGGGGACTTCCGGGCAGTCCCAGCGCTCGGCGTCGCCCCAAGTAGGGGACTCAACGTTCGGGTAACTCGCGACCCAACGCCCGCAATTCTCCTCCACGCCGCCCTGCTCGAAGCGCCAGGGGTTGCCGTAAATCAGCGGCCAGACCGCCGTGAGCTCGTGGACTTTGCGAACGAAAGCATTCACCCACTCAACCGACTGGTTGCCCTCCCAGTCGAGCACGGGGACACCGATGCCGAAATAACCCTGGCAGTTATCAACGAAGAACTGCGCCTCTTCTTCCGCCACGCCGTCGCCGGCGAAGTGGTAGAAGCCGAACCCCATGCCGGCGGAAATGGCCACCTGTGCCACTGGATCGCAGCATTTATCAACGAACCCCGTTCCCTCGGTTGCCTTGCAGATCACGAAATCCGCGCCCGTGTACGTCGGGTTGTATAGTTTTTGCCAATTGCTCGTGTCAATTCCATGGAGCATGTTAATCCATCCTTTGCTATGCCTCGGCAGCGGACTCCATAGCCGCCACCTTCTCGGACATTTCATTTATATAAGTGACCAGTTCATCAAGATACGTCTCGAGCTCACAAAGGCGGCGGCATATGGCTTTGATGCGCTCCTCGTTCGAGTACACGTTCCAATAAAAGTCCGGCAGATATGGCGGCGCCATTGTGAAACTCGCGAAATAGGGGAAGGGAATCCCAACGCCCCGAGGCTCGCTGCAGTTGCAATTATCCATTAAAACTCCTCACTTGCGAGTGCGACAATAACGGCGGAGCCCGCCGGGATCGTGACATCATTGCCAAATACGAGACCCGAGCTGTTCACCGTCAGTTTGCCCACAGCGTCTGCGCCCGAACCCAATACGTAAACCGGCACGGCTGCTTCTTTGAGCGTAACGGCGGGGGTCGCGAACACCGTGCCGGCGGTAATCGTCAGTTCTGAAGAGCCATCGTTGGACAGTGCCCAGTTCGCACTTCTGACGCTACCGTTACCCCAGACGGGCAGCGGGTTCGGGTTCAAGTTTGCGAACGCGGCGGCTTTCGTCACAGCGCAAAGCGCCGGCGCGAGCCCATCAACATAGCCCTTCGTCGCAGCGTCCGTGGAGCTCGTGGGCGTCTTTACGTTGACGATTTTACGCTCGGCACCGCTCGCGCCTACTGCGAACTCGTTGGAGCCGCCGGCGTAGGAGCTCGAGCCCACGGCCACTGAATTCGTACCGTCAGCAATTGCCTGCTTGCCAATGGCGACCGTGGCCACCCCGTTCGCGGTCGCCTGCTGACCGATTGCGACGCCGGCATCCGCGAGGCTTTCGCACTTCGCACGATCACCCACGGTGACCTGCCCGTCAGCGCTGATGGAACGCGCACCATAGCCGAGGGCGACGCTGTTCGAGCCGGTGCAATCGAAGGGGTAATTATACCCGGCGCAGCCCAGCGCAACGTTGCGACTGCCGGAAACGGTGAAAGTACCGGATGACGTATTCGTGCCCATTACAACGGAATCCGTAGTACCCGAGAAGTCCTTGCCATTGCCCGCAGCAAAGCACACCGACCGGGGCGCACCCTTGGTCGATTCCGGAGCAATCACGACGGCATACTCACCGCCGGCGGTCACCTGATGGCCAATTGCAACGGTTTTCTCGTATTCAGTGGAACCGCCCGCGCCGTAGCCAATGACGACGTTGCCACCCCCGCTGTGCGCGTCGATGCCGATCGCCACCGAACGTTGGCCGTTGGCCTTCACACCCCGACCGATGCCCACCGCGCCCCACGCGGTGGCCGCGCCGCTACCGAGCGCAACGTCGCCACCCACGCCGGCAGCACCGGTGCCGATCGCAACGCTGTCGGTGCCGTCGTTATGGGCGTTGGCACCGATTGCAACCGTACCCTTGGCGGTCTTTACGCCCTTGCCGATGCCGACCGCGCCCGCTTGAACCGCCGCACCGTAGCCGATAGCGACGCTGTTCCCGTCGTCGGAAGCCCCGGCACCGAGTACGGTGCTATACCATCCGCCACTTGCGCCGTTGCCGGCAACAAAGGCGGTCTCGTTTACAGCCGCCGCCGCAGTCTCCACCTTGGTCGGCGCGATGGAGTTGACTTCGGTGCCTCCCTTGATTTCAATCGTGGTGTTCGTGATCTCCTCGCCGTCCGTGTTTTTCCCGATAATGGTTACCGTGTCGCCCTCCTTCGTGGTGGTGCTTTCAATCGTGGAGACATACTTTTTACCGGGGATTTTGAACGTAGTGCTCGTGATCTCCTCACCGTCCACGTTTTTCCCGGTGACGGTCACCGACTCGTTGGCCGTATCGGCGGTGTTCTCCAGCGTCTTGACGCACTCGGCGGGATCAGCCCCGCCACCACCGCCGCCGGAGATTTTGAACGTGGTGCTCGTGATCTCCTCGCCGGCTGTGTTTTTTCCGGTGATGGTCACCGAGCTGCTGGTGGTGGTGTTCTCGAGCGTGGCGACGTGCTTGCGAGCCTCACCCGCGAGCGCTTCGTCGATTTCATCGAGGAACCTTCCAGTTTCCGGCACCAGGTCGCGCCGGCGGTGCTCAGGTTCGTCGATATAGTGAAAATCATAGTTCTTTGTGCCCATTCTGTGGTTTCTCCTTAAAATCCGTTGATGTTAGCAGTATACAGGCAACTGAAAAGCGGCTCAAGTTCATCCAGTACCCAGCAGTCAATATCTTGCCAGATGTCCACCCATAACTTGGTCATGTCCGCAACGCCGCCCTGGTGGATGTCCTCGTATTCGCGATCATTGCCGTTGCTCACATAGTCGGCATTTCCCGAGAGCAGCGTCTCCGGAAATTCGCTGTGAATATCGCGGCTTTTGCCGTATCCGGAACCGTCCTGCCATGGGTCGTAACCATTCGCCACCGCTGAATAAATGGGCTTGTACTTCGGCATGACCTCGTTCAACTTGCGGATTATGTTCTGCTTCCAGATACCGGGCGGCGTGAGCGCGATTTCGTCGTAGAAAAATCGCGCGTTGATCTTGTCACAGAGCCTGAAATATTGCTCCTCGTCGTAGTAATCCCACGCCCAATCCTGGTTAATGACCTTTTTATTATTACCGGCCACCGTGTACCAGACCACGAACCCATCTTCGATGAGCTCGCCAAACTTGACCGTGTTCACGGCGTGCCAGTCGGGCTGGCGCACGTACTCCGGAAGTTCGTTATTCATGGGTGATTTGCGCCTCCTCGTTAACGAGCGGGTTCCGCAGGAAATTGTACATGTCGGACTCATTGTCCTTATTCCATACAACTTTCACATTATAACCGAAACGGCGGTTGAAAACCTCCATGGCCTCGCGGCGGGCGTTCAGGCCGTCCAACGCCATCAGGTTCGCGGGCTCGTTCGACGCGCTGACTTCTTCAGACGTCAGGCGCTCGGATTTCTGCCCGACGTGAGAAATGCCCATGAAGGCGTAAATTTCATCCCAGAGCGCGAGTTTTTTGTCGCTTAACTCCTTGCCCAGATACGGGACGCCCGTGGAAATCGCCTCAATGCCGATGTTCGAAATGCTGGGCTTCGCGATGATGCCGGGCTCTCCGCCTTGGATCTGCTTATAGATGTTTTTTGCATCCTGCACACTTTCGCGTGGTGCAGTGATTAGCCACGGCGTGCGCTGCTGCGATAGGTTCACATCTTCGATCCGGTCAAGGTTTGCAAGACGTCGGGCGAAAAATTCAATTTGCTGCTGCTTGGGAAGTCGGAGGCGGTTGTCGTACACAAGAACGCCGTTCTTCGGGCTTGCGCTGAACCGCCACCCATTGTTGCCGATGGATTCCCAATGACAGGGGGTATCGTAGATGTTCCAGCGCCCGGACAGATTCGCGCGCGTGCTGAAAAATGTACCCGGCATGCTTTTCGGGTGCGCGATGGAGCAAACCCCATTCTGAAGCAGCATCAGTTCGAGAAATCGGGCGTCGCATGTTTCAGGTAGGCCGAGCCAACGGAACCGGTTGGCGTACATGGATTCAAGCCAGATGAGATAGCTTTGAAATGCCCGCTGGTTCCAGTCCGAACTCTGCCAGTAATTATCACCGTAGAAATCGGTTTTCTTGCGGTTTCTAGATTTTCCCACTTGATTTACTCCTTATTGTCGTATATCGAAATTGTACCAAGTTCGGAAGGATTACGCCACACCGTGACACCGCTTATTAGCACGCCTTTGATAACATCGAGCGCCCCGGCGTATACCTGTCCGCGCACAACGATCTGGGACGCTTCCCAATAGGAAAAATGCGGCATGACGTTGAAAGTGGTAAATTTCCACTGCATCGCCAGCGCGTAGCCGAATCGCAAAAACTGCTCGCCGGCCTGTCTGATGGCCGCCGCGCTCTGCGTTAAGACGTTGTAGCGGATGCCCATGGGCTTCACGCATAAATCACCGTCACCGCCACGGGCACCAAATTCAGGATGAGAGCTCAATAGTTTTTGATTGTGCGACGCGTCCCAAGACCGGTCTGTGTTCGCAATCGTCGTGTCATAGCTGCGTTGATTGTTCGCAATCGTCGTGTCATAGCTGCGCTGGTTGTTCGCAATCGTTGTGTCATAGCTGCGCTGGTTGTTCTCCAGACTCGTTGCCGCGCTGCGGTTCGTGTTCGCAATAGTCGTGTTGTAACTATCCGCTGCGTTGCTGTTCGTCGTGTTTCCGCTGATGTTCGAAATGTCGGTGGCGTTGTTCATGGATGCTTGCGTCTCAACGCCTTTCAGCCCTGACATGGTAGGAGTATAGTTCGCGATCTGGTCAATGAACATGCCGTCGATGTTGATGTCAGGTTTTACACCGTAGAGCAATTGCATAACTTGGGCGTTCACCGTTTGCGAAGTGTTGATGAGTACGCGGTCTGTACTGGTTACTTGTGAAAAGGTAAGCGCATTGTTGACAAAGCCGGGAAGCGCTGCGGCGACGTTGCCGAGCACATTTGAAAGTGACGGGCTCGTGACGCTTGAGCCTGTGAGCCCTGCTATCATCTGCGTCCAGCCGTTATCAAATGCTGCCTGCGCCTGCTGGTTTTGCATAATGGATGATTGACCATATGAAAAAGCATTTTCACGGGCACCCCACTCATACATCTTTTTGGCGAGTTCGTTGCCTTTGTTTGTAATTTCCGTGGAAGCATCAACTGATCGCGCTGTATTGTTCTTCCCAGTCAGTGCGCTTTCCCTCGCGTTTTCGGCTCCGGTGTTCGTGCTTGCTTCCGTGTTGGTCTTGCCCGTCAAGGCACTGGCGTCGCTGTTTGTTTTCCCAGTGAGGGCGCTCGAATCTGCGTTCGCCTTCGCCGTCGCCGCGCTTGCATAGGCGTTGGCCTTCGCCGTGTCGGCGGAAATCTTGCCGTTTAGAACCCAGTCCGCCTCGGCGGTGAGCTGAAGTGCCATCGTGGGAATGTTCCACTTCACGGAAAAATCATAATCACGCCCGCCAATGGTATACGTGTTATCAATGGAGTTTTTGAAACTGATGACGCTGGTGACGTCGGAACCGAGGCCGGTGTGGTACCCCTGAATATTCAGAAATGGGAAGGTGTAATTGATGACCCCGCGAAGCTCAAGCCTTCCGACGGTCTCCTCAATCTTGATAATTGTGGAATTCCCGCGAAAATCGTCCGCGACAATTGCCGAGTACGGGTAAGTGTACAGCTTCGCGAGATCCGCGAAACGGTCATCGAATCCGAACTTTTCGCGCGTGATATTGAAATCCCCGGCCTTAAAATTGCTTTGATCCTTGAGGAATCGGAAATTAACGCCCATGAAGTCGAATTCCGGCCCGGCGTATTCGATAAGCTTTTCAGGAATGAGAAAAATAGCCTTGACAGTTTGGAAAAACTGCGGGTATGCGGTTTCCGTGTAATCTGCGAAAGCCTGCCAGTTTTCAACGGGCGTGGAGATTACTTGAACATTCGAAAGCGTTTGCGAGTTGTAGAAAATTTCCGTGTTCGTCTTGTCCACCCAATCCCACGGGTGATCGGTGGTGCCGGTGTTGCCGGTGGTTGCGATGCATAAAAGCATGTTCGAATCGTTGAGAACGATGTGATTTTCACTTTTGACGTTTTGGAGTTCTCCGAAATTTACATCCGGGGAGAGCAGCAGTTCGGAATTCGCGAGAGGGTTCGCCAGATAATCGGCGACGTTCGTCGCTGCAAGCGGCGCATGGCCGCGCACGAGCTCCAGATATTCGATATCCACGGAATAAACATAAGTCTGCCAGTAGTCGAGCGCGAGCACGAGACGCGTCGTGTTCACGCTTTCCTGCGTCATATCTTCGACGAAGTAGCACATACGCCGGAAGCCGTCCGGAAGCTCGCCAAGCACGGGCTCGCCTTCTTTCGTGACGATCCCATAATCAATGACCAGATAGTTATACTTTTGCGCAACGTCAATCGGGACTTCGATTTTCAGCGAGCCCGAATCGTACAACCTGAACATAGTCGGGAGAGTTACGCCGGAATCCTCGAAAATCCCATTGAAATACTCATCGCGTTTTTCTTCGGTTTCGAAATAGACCGTATCGGCATAGCTCGAACGCCACGGGACGGAGCAAAGGTGCGCCGTTGTGGAAATTTCATATCGGGAATAGTCAAATTCCTGCTTATATTTGTAAGCATCAACCGAGTTCAGGTCGGGAAAATTCGTGTCGGAAATGTGTGGGTAATTTCGTTTTTTCATGCTATCTGTTCAACTCCTGCTCTGCGGCCTCGCGTAGCTTCGTAGCGCTTTCGGAAAGTTTGAAGGCTCCGCCGTAAATGGAACGCCCGTCTGGCTGCTTTGAAATCTTCACAGCCTCGCCGTGCGGGATCACGAGAGAGATGCCTGCCGATGCTAATTTCATAGCATCCGAAGCGGTGAGAATGTCCGCGCCGTGTAAAAACTTCTTCTTCTTCTTCTTCGGTGGGTATAGCGCCCGAATCGCCGCGCCTAATTCCGGAGCGGTCTCAACGGTGTTGTTGCTCATGTTCGTGGTAAATGCGATTTTCATTTTCGCGCCGTTTTCGAAAACTACATCCTCGCCGGTTATGATGTTGCAAACCTCGGCATAGCGTTTGGTGCTGAAGCACGTGAGCCCGTGGGCGAACAGGAAAAAACGGATACCGTTATCTAGATAAAAATCTAGAATTCGCGAACGCATTGAAAAGGGCGGATTATCGACGACCACACACCCCTCCGGGTATTCGTAGTGCTCGAAATCACCACCAGGATAAAACGGGCGGACAATCTGCCCGGGCGTGATGTTGAAACGGTCGCACACATACTCTGCGACCACCTCATAAACGGCGGTCGATGTATAACATTCATCCGTAGTCCGCGGCTTGTTCTCATCTTTGAACTTGGCCACGAACTCGTCATAATTGCAAAATTTCTTATAATCCATGAAACCTCTCCATAAAATAAAATAAGCCCTGTGAATTTCACAGGGCTTATAATAGCAGTTTTTCGCTGCTTTAGGAAACGGTTACCTCGAACGCGTCGGAGACGATCGGCGTGGTTTCGCCGCTCGGATTCGAGTACGTCGAAGTTGCCACCAGCGTCAACTTGGCGCCCGCTGCAATGTCGGACTTCTGAACGTGGAGGATGTTCAGGCGGTCGACGTAAGTGCGCGTGTTGAGCTTGCCGTTGTCAACTTCAATGTTCCACGTCACCGAGTCAGGCGCAACCTCGATGCCGTCGCTGTTCTCGGTCACCGTGCCGTTGAGCTTCGTGAACAGCTGCAAAGTACCGCCAACTGCGACGGTCTTTGCGTCTGCGGTGACGGTCAGCGAGCCGACGCCCTCGGCGACGTTCTGAACAATCGACTTGACCTCGGAGCCCTCGCCGGTGGTGAACGCGATGGCGGGGACGAAGGGGGACACGCTCACGATCTCGTGATGATGGAGATAATAGTTAGTGGACAGGTTCTGCGGGTTGTAAAAACTCGTGGTCTCGTAAACGAGATCATTAACCACAAACCAGTCACTAGTGGTCAAAATTGCCATAATGTCCGGAACGGGCATCTCGTCAATAATGACCTTTTTATACTTCAGCTCTGCCTTGTCAAGGTTGAACACACTCGCCAAGGTCTCAACGTCGAGCGCGGCGTCGATTTCCGGCGTAGTGATGAGAATGAGCTCGTCGGCACCCGCGAAAACGGGGATGTCCTCGATAATGCTCGCGTTGTAAAGCGTGGAAGGGAACTCGAGCTTTTCAGCGTACGTGCGAACCTGACGCAGCAGCGCGCGCCCGGTCGCGTCATCATCCGGTGCTTTGTCAAGGTGCACCTTGAAAAATCCGAACTGCTCCTCGTAGAAGGCGACGAGCTCCTTCATGCAGAGGTATTCGTCATAATTGTCGGAATTTCGGGGCACGTCGATAACGGAATTAATGAAATTGTTCAAACCGTACTCATCGACAAAGGCACGGCGCAGCTCGATGTCGTTAATGCTGATGTCGTAGCGGTCTTGACGGTTGACGGTGTGGAACCACTGCTGCGCCTCAGGGCGTGCGAGCTTGAGCAGGGTGTCGTCGCTGTCGGTGTAGGAATGCGCCCTGATCCACTTCGGGGCGATTTCCTGAATAGTGGAGCCGTAACGAAGATTTTCCGACTTGAAGGCCGCCAGTTTGTTTTCCCAACGCTTATTATGGACGATGGTTCGCCCGATACGGTTGACCAAGGTATCAATGAACTGGTTATACAAATCGCGGTTCATCGGGTCAAGCATCGCCGCCACGGTGGCCTTCATGCCCGACTGGGTCGGGTTCGGGATTCGGTGTTGGAAGTCGTTCGAGCCCTGAAGCCACGCCTTGGCGAGAATTGTAGAGTTTTTCTGTGCCAATTTTGGATCCTTTCAGATTTTCTTTTATTAGGAATAATCGAGATCTTCGAGGAGAAGCGCGTCGATGTCATCGTCCGACAGCTCGGCGTCCTCTGCCGCCTCCTCGTGGATTACCATGCCGGATTCAACGAGCGAGGAAATAGAATCGCGGATGAGCGCAATGTCCGCCTCGAGCTCATCAATTCGCATGGAAAGCGCTTCAATGGCGGGATCGATGCCGGGCTCTTCTGAAGGCTCCTCGCCCTCTCCCGATTCCTCGGACTCCTCGCCCTCGGTTGCCTCTGCGGCCTCTTCAGCTGCGGGGGCGTCGTCCTCCATCGCGTCCAGCACCTCGGCGGTTGCCTCCTCGATTTCTTCAGTGGATTCGTTCAATTTATGTTCCTTTCGTGAAAATAAAAATGCCACCTGCTAAATTATAGCGGTGGCATTGTATGGTTGCAAGACTTGCCGAAATTCAGGCCGGGTGCTTTGGCATCAGCACTGTGCCCGGGGCCGGAGCCAACCGGGGCCATCCCGGTAGCACATCCCGCAGTCCAAATAATGGAGCCTTGCGGGTTTCATTATAATTCCATAATTATAGGCTCGTCAACGTTTAACGGCCAATCGATGAGCGTCGGCGTTGTATTAACTTCCGGATTGTTGCGTATCGCATATTGCGAATTGGTGAAGTTCGTGGCTTTCGTCGTGTCGCCTATCGTTTTTAGCATCGGGGCGAGGTGTATCGCGCAAGGCTGGCCATCCGCGCCGAACGTGTTCCACTTCGGAAGCGTGCGGGCGTTCATGCCCGTGATATTGCTCGAAATCGAAACGTTGTACCCAATGAGAAGAGAGGCGATTTTCTCGAAGCTCCACCCCTCGGCCTTCAGATGATCGGCTACCCGCTGGTATGAGTGGTCAACGATTGACCCGTCCGGCATCGCGAAGCGTTTGCCGCAGGGCACACCCGCGATGGTCATGTGTATTTTGCCGGCTTCTTCTTCCATATAGCATTTATTCCACGCGGCGGCGAACGCGTCCGGCGAGCCCTCGCACTCGTAGCACCCCAGCCCGTCCATGGGGTACCACTCATACCACTCGGGGAGCGCCGAGCGCATTTCGTTGACGGTGGCAGCGCAAGCACGATGCAACGGCGCTATTGCCTTTTCCACCTCCTCGAGTGTTGCGCTGGTGTAAATCTTGTGTGAATCGGTGTCCCCGTTAATGAAAACGGCGTCGGTGTACTTGTACAGCAGCTCCATAAAAATTATCTGATGGACACGAGACCAACCGACAATATGCGACCCGTACTGGAACCAAGTTTTAGGCCGATAAGGGAGCGCGTCAACGCCCTGAACCTCGGAAATCTTCAGGCCGTCTTTTCCAATGATAATTTCCGGTTTCGCCTCGTTGGTGGCTTCGATCCCGTAAAGGCTGTTTAGGTCTCCTTTTTTGGACAGATAGAAGGCGTCCACATCGCAGGAATAAAACGGATCATGGTTCTCCATCGCGTGCATAAGGTATTCCGGCACAAAGTCGAGATGATCCACGGGCTCGCCCTTAGAGTATTGCCCTTTGGCAATCTTGAAAAGCGACTTTTCTTTGTAATACTGATTGAAAGCCATCACCGAGCGCTTGGTCGGGCGCGTAAGTCTCCCCGTTCCGTAAGCGTGCCCAACACATTCCATCTCGTCGTATTCGAACTGGCGCGAAAATTCCCAAGCACTGAGTTCGTTCAGCCACAAAACAACCTCGGAAGCGCTGTAAAACTTGCCGAATGCGAATTCTGCATCAGTGGTTGCGTGATCAATGTACCCGCTGGCGGCTAGATATTCCTTGAACTCCTGGCCACCTTCGTTGTTCTCCAATATCTCTTCACATTTCGTGACGCGAAAGCGCGCCGACGTGAAACTCGTGATTTCGTCACGCTCGAAAAGCGTTCCCGGCTTCAGCCGGACGTTGGTAAACCTAAAAGCCCCGTAGAAAAGGGCACCACAGAACGGCTTGGCGTAATCCGCCAGGACGTCCTCCACAGTTCGAGACATGACGAACCGTGCGAGTTCTTCAGCCTTCGCGCTCGTGATTTCCCGAAAGCCACTCGGTACGTAATGCGCCAACGCGTGAAACGGGTGCATGGAGGCAGCGTCAAACTTCAGCAGCCGGCGCGCCTCTGTCTTGCGGAAGATAACCGCCGCGTACTTGCACGAAATGTAGGTGAACCCGCCACGCGTGCCGGCGTGGATCGTGAAAAGCATGTCGTCAGTGTCTGCCGCTTCGGCCTGATTCCTTCGTGCCCAATCTTTCGAAATCGTGCAGTTTTTCGCGAGTAGCTTGTTACCGACTGCCTTTTCAACCTTGAAACGAACCTCTGAAGTTTTGGTGAGCACCTTTCCGGCTAATTTGTCCTCCTCGAGCCCCACGAGCTTCAGGTGATACGCAAGCCACGCCCACGGGACAATTACATCTTCGCGGGCGTATGCGATTTCTTGCGCGGTGAGCGGCGTCTTGGTGGTGCGCTTCTTCAGATAGTCCCACGTGCCCGACAACTTCGGATAACCGCATTCATTGCCCAGCGTATCGAGAGACTTACCGGAGAACGAAAGCGTATCCCAGAAACAGAGCACCGTGTCGCCTGCCTCGTTCTTGATGTTGATTGTGATGGGCTTTACGCATGACTTGGCACACCCGCCAACGTCGCTCTTTGAGTTGATATAAGGGCTTAGTACCCACATTTCAAAAGCGAGATTATGAACGAGAACGACAGGGATAACGCCAAAGTCGCGGTAATCCTCGGCGATAGAGTCGAAGCGTTTATATACCTCGCGGTAATCGCGGTCGATAGTGATTTCAAGCGCGCCGGCCACCGTGTCGTTGTTGAGCTCGGAGAGCGGTTGCATGAGGTCACGAAGCCGCGAAAGCTGATAAGTGACGGGCTCCGCTGTCCTGTTGTCATTGTTGCTGGTCTCGATGTCGAAGCACGCGGCGATCTTGTACGGCGTCTTGCGCCTGGCGGTTTGCTGAAACATCACTCCTCTTTTCTCATGAGTTGGTTACGCGTAGAAATTCGAGAGGGCTCCCACGCCCGGCGGTGACCCTTCCGGATCCACGAAGGCGTCCGCCTCCGAAAAGAATTCAGGCTCTGCTCCCGTCTCCTCTTCGTAAATCTTGCGATAAATCTCCATCACCTGGGCTTTAGATTCGGACGTTAGTTCACCGTTGGCATCGTAATCGAGATCCATATTGTACCCCTTATTACGCGCTGCGGTAATGAATCTGTGGAGAACCATGTCTCGACGTGCGCCCTTGCCCATGCCCAGCGATTCGCCCGACGTCCACCCGCCTTGCCCAGTTTGTGAGTATGACGCGATGGACAGATGTTTATTGAACGCGCCCCACTCCAACTCGGCCATCTTGGCGCGGTTCGCAACGTCCCTTGAGCTCGTCGGCGTTTTCGCAAGGCGCGAAGCCGCCTCCCGGTTCAAACGTTGAGCCGCCGCGAGTTCTTTGCTGGTCATCTTGCGCCCAGGTACGCGCTCACGCGTTGAGTAAAGCGCCTTTACTTGTGCCTTCATGTGCTCGGCGTGGGCTGCGTAACGCCTGCGTGCTGCAGAAAACTCTGGCGAGCTTGCGGCAGCCTCACGAAAAGAGGCCTCCGCCCGAGCGAAGCTCCGGCGGAGGTTTCTTGCTTGGTCAGAGGCCATTTTAGCGGGCGAGCGATAGGCACCACCGCGTGTGATCTTGCCAATGCCGGCGTTGGCAAGTGCAATCTGCGCGGGCGTTGCTTGCTTGCGAGCTTTAGGCATTCGCGGTCACCCCCTCGGCGGTATACTTGTCCGACCCGATGCGCATGCTAACAGTAAATGGGACGGAGTCGGTTTCACGGCACCAGAAGCCATTGGCGTGACCGTGCACGAAGATGGAAGTTGCCCCATAAAAGCGACCGATGCCGGCCACAATCCCCGCCATGCGCTCGGCTGTTACTGAAATGGTAGACACGAGTTCGACTGTGCTCACGTCGCCCTCACCGCCCCATCCAGGATATACATCCAAGGTGCACGCGGTCGCGAGCGCCTTTTCAACTTGTGACGCGCGAAGATACCGAGAAGGGTCATCGATGATGATAACGTCAGCGCCCATGATACAATCGAGCCCCGCGATGTTACAGGTTCCGAACATGGCGCACCGCCTCTTCTTGCTTGAGCTCGTATTCCGTAATAAGCGCGTCGACCTTCATCCACTCGGAGTCCGTGAGATTGACAGTGTCCACGAAGGTGTTCGCGACGTGGTACAGATGAGCAGCAATCCTGACGAAGTCCTCACGGTCGGTTGCGTCGGTCATGCCACTAACCGCGAGCATGACATGATCGTTCAGATCTGCGATTTTCGCCAGGCGCTCCATGCGCATGTCCA
>CAVCPR010000058.1:0-8768 GCA_963604235.1 Anaerovoracaceae bacterium
CGCCCGATGGTCTGGATGAGGCTTCGCTGGTTGCGCAGGAAGCCCTCCTTGTCGGCATCGAGTATGGCGACGAGCGTCACCTCGGGCAGGTCGAGGCCCTCGCGCAAAAGGTTGATGCCCACGAGCACGTCGAACTTTCCCAGGCGCAGCTCGCGCAGGATGTCCACACGCTCGAGCGTGCCGATGTCGCTGTGCATATAGCGCGCGCGGACGCCCCGATCGAGCAGATGGTCGGTCAAGTCCTCGGCCATCTTCTTCGTCAGCGTGGTGATGAGCACGCGCTCGCTTCTCTCGGCGCGCTCCTTCGCCTCGTCGATGATGTCGTCGATCTGGCTCGCCGAAGTGCGCACGATGATTTCAGGGTCCAACAGGCCCGTCGGGCGAATGATCTGCTCAACCTGCTGCTCGCTCACCTTCAGCTCGTAATCGCCGGGCGTGGCGGAAACGTACACGAACTGCGGAATGCGCTCTTCGAACTCGTCGAAGCGCAGCGGGCGGTTGTCCAGGCAGCTCGGCAGGCGAAACCCGTGCTCGGCCAAGGTGATCTTGCGGCTGCGGTCGCCCTCGTGCATGCCGCGAATCTGCGGCACCGTCACATGGCTCTCGTCGATAATGCACAAAAAGTCGTCCGGGAAATAATCGATGAGCGTATAGGGAGGCTCACCCGGCTCGCGCCCGTCCAAGTGCCGCGAGTAGTTCTCGATGCCGCTGCAAAACCCCATGGTCTCAAGCATCTCGAGGTCGTAGTTCACGCGCATCTCCAGGCGCTGCGCCTCGAGCAGCTTCCCCTCCTCCTTGAACTGCTGCAGGCGTTCGCGCAGCTCGTCTTGGATGGTTTGGATGGCGCGCTCCATCTTCGGGCGCGCGGTCACGTAATGCGACGCCGGCCACACCGGCAGCGCCTCGTAGCTCTGCAGCACCTCGCCGGTCACGTTGTCGATTTCGGCGATCTCCTCGATCTCGTCGCCCCAAAACTCCACGCGGATGGGGTTGTCGGCATAAGGCGGGAAAATGTCCAGGTTGTCGCCGCGCACGCGGAACGTCCCGCGCTTCAGCTCGTAGTCGTTACGGTCGTACTGGATGTCGATGAGGTCGTGAATCACCTGGTCGCGGTCCTGCTCGACCTGCTTGTCCAGAAACACCGCCATACCCGCGTAATCCATCGGGCTGCCGATGCCGTAGATGCAGCTCACCGACGCCACCACGATGACGTCGCGCCGGGAAAGCAGTGCGCTCGTGGCCGCGTGGCGCAGCTTCTCGACCTCTTCGTTGATGGAGGCGTCCTTCTCGATGAACGTGTCCGAGCTGGGCACGTAGGCCTCGGGCTGGTAGTAATCGTAGTAGCTGACGAAGTACACGACGGCGTTATCGGGGAAGAATTCCTTCAGCTCGCTGGCAAGCTGCGCGGCGAGCGTCTTGTTCGGCGCCATCACCAGCGTGGGTTTCTGCACCGCTTCGATGGTTTTGGCCATGGTGAAGGTTTTGCCGGAACCGGTGACGCCGAGCAGCGTTTGGTAGCGCTTGCCCGCGCGGATGCCCTCCGCCAACTTCTCGATCGCCTGGGGCTGATCACCCGCCGGCTCGTAGGGGCTCACCACGCGAAGCGGCGTGTTGGCAAGCCGCACCTCCGGCAGCTTGCCCACCATTTCCACACCCTCGATGTTTTTGAGATGCGAACTCATCTGGCGCCCACCTAGCCTTTACCTTGCATCCAAACCAAGGACGCAGAGCCCGTCCGCTCGGTTTCCCGAGCCCCGGAGCTCTGCGCCCGTCGAACTCTTCGCTATCGTCAAAAAGAGAATCTATCAGTTAGTCCAGCGTTTTGGAATACTCGTTCCACCACGCCAGAACCTTCTCGCGCAGCTCTTCCTGCGTCCCGTCGTTGTTGAAGACGACGTCGGCCTGCTCGATGCGATCGGCGTCGCTGATTTGGCGGGCGATGCGGCGGCGCACGTCGTCCTCTTCCCAGCCCGCAGCGACGGCGCGCTTGATGCGATCGTCGAAGGGCGCGAGCACCGCGAGCACCACGTCGGCGCCGTTGGCCATGGACACCTGACGGTTCTTGAACACGGAATATTCCACGACGACGGCCTTGTTGCCGGCGCGCTCAAGCTCTTCAAGCTGGTCGATGAACGCCTCCTCGATACGCGGCATGGTGATGCGGTTGAGCTTGCGCGTCTCCGCAGGCGTGGTGAACGCCTTCGCCGCAACCTTGCTGCGCACGATCTGGCCGTCCGGGCCTAGGATGTCGGCCCCGAACGCCGCCACGAGGTCTTCCTTCACCGTGTCCCACAAAAGCACATCGTGGCCGACTTTATCCAAGTCAATGAACGGAACCCCCTGTTCTGCCAACACCTTGCGCGCCGTGGATTTCCCCGCACCCATGCCGCCGATGACGAACAGCTTCTTCATGCCCATTACCTGCCTCCTTCGCACAAATTACGCTCCCCTCCATGATACACGGCAACGGCTCTCGCCGGTGCGGCGCAGGAAACCATCTAGCAACAGATAGCGGCAAGCGGCAATACCGGTCGTCGGCAAGGGCAAACCCACCTCAGCGCCCAACGCGAGGCGTCGCAACGCAAAACGCCCCCGGCAGCGAACTGTCGGGGGCGTTTCGAATCTACGCTAGGCTCTTTTGCCTAACCGGGAAGGAATGCTATTCGGCAGCCTTCTC
Source organism: Anaerovoracaceae bacterium (assembly GCA_963604235.1). Classification (GTDB taxonomy): domain Bacteria; phylum Actinomycetota; class Coriobacteriia; order Coriobacteriales; family Eggerthellaceae; genus Senegalimassilia. The sequence goes on from CAVCPR010000058.1 coordinate 2,678, forward strand.
AGCGGCGGGCTTGTCGGCCTTCTTCTCGCGCTTCTTGGCCGGCTTCTCCTCGACCTGGATGGACTCGTCCACCGGGATCTCGAAGCCCAGCTCGGCGGCGGCAGCCTTCATGGACAGGCTGATGCGACGACGGTCGGGGTTGATCTCCATGACCTTGACCTTGACCATGTCGCCGGCCTTGACGACCTGCGCCGGGGTGTCGATGTGGCGCATGGCCATCTCGGAGATGTGCACCAGGCCCTCGATGGACTGGCCCAGCTCGACGAACGCGCCGAACGGAACGGTCTTGGTGACCTTGCCGTCAACGATGGAGCCGACCGGGTAGGACTCGACGAGCTTCACCCACGGATCCTCGGTGGTCTGCTTCAGACCCAGCGAGATGCGCTCGCGCTGCAGGTCGACATCCAGAACCTCGACCTCGACCTCGTCGCCGACCTTGACGACCTCGGACGGATGGTTGACGTGGTTCCAGGACAGCTCGGAGATGTGCACCAGACCGTCGATGCCGCCGAGGTCCACGAAGGCACCGAAGTCGACGATGGAGGAAACCGTGCCCTTGAGGCGCATGCCCTTCGACAGCTTGGAGAGGATCTCGGCGCGCTCGTTCTTGCGGCCTTCCTCAAGCAGCACGCGGCGGGACAGCACGACGTTGTTGCGGTTGCGGTCCATCTCGATGACGCGGGCCTCGATCTCGGTGTGCAGGTACATGTCGAGATCCTTGACACGACGAAGGTCGACCAGGGAGGCGGGCAGGAAGCCGCGCAGGCCGATGTCGAGGATCAGGCCGCCCTTGACGACCTCGATGACCTCGCCGATGACGTTCTCGCCGGCCTTGAACTTCTCCTCCACGCTGATCCAGGCGCGCTCGTACTCGGCACGCTTCTTGGACAGGATCAGGCGGCCGTCCTTGTCCTCCTTCTGGAGCACGAGAGCCTCGATGGCGTCGCCGAGGTTCACGAGATCGGACGGATCGGCATCCTTGCGGATGGACAGCTCGCGGACGGGCACGACGCCCTCGGACTTGAATCCGATGTCCACCAGCACCTCGTCATGCTCGATCTTAACGACCGTGCCGTTGACCAGGTCGCCCTCGTCGAACTCGGTCAGCGTGCCGTCGATCATCTGGTTCATCTGATCGTCGGAGATGTCCTCGAAGTCGATGACGGACGTGTTCTTGATTTCGGTCAAAACGGACCCCTTTCAAAATGTGTCGGGGACCCTTCGTCATGAATGATTGCTACATAAACCATGTTCGCTTGCAGGGACAAACCCTTGTTAGCAGTGCAACAAACATGTCTCGGGGGCCTACAGTACTCTTGCTTGCAGCTTATTCCACAAGCCTGTTGAGTATACCACGCACCACGCTGCGAGCTGCGTGTTTTTACGCCTGCACGATTTCTGCGCTTGTGTCGCGCGCGGGCGGGCTGCTCCGGCGACGAGGGGCTCGCGCAAGCGGGCCCCGCGGCTAGGCCAGCGCGGCGAACACCGCCGTGATCAGGTTCTCCAAAAGCTCGCGGTTCTCGTCGGAATCGGGCATGCCGCTCATGAAGCTCGCCACGTAGGTTTTGCCGTCGATGGTGACGATGCCCGCGTCGCAGATGCTGTTGTAGCCGATTGCCTCTGCGCTCGACTGCTCGTCTTGCGCAGACGCGTCCTGCTGCGCCCCGCCTTCGTCCTGAACCTCGTCCGCGTACGCCTTAGATATACCGAGCCGATGCCCGAGGCCGCCGGAGCGCTTGCCTTTCGCGTTCGAGCTTAAACCCGTATCGGTATCGGCATACCACCCGGCCTTGTTCATGACCTCCGCGCCCTGCGCCTCAAGGGCATCCCGCAGAAACGACGTGGTGGTCTGCGTGCAGGTCGTCGTCAGCCACAGCGCGTTGTCGCTGCCCGTGAGCAGGTAGTTATACATTTCCGTCCAGACCTTCGCCGAGGAACGCGCGCAGTACCAGGGGAAATCCGACTCCTCGGTGATTGCGGTGTCGTAGATTCCCAAGCTCTCCTCCCACTGCTCGTACCCCGCGTCGTCGAACATGCGGCGCAGGGCGCTGAAGGAATCGTTGTCGGAGTACACGATGGCGCTCTCCATGCATTGCTCGACGTAGGATCCCTGGCCGAACAGGCCCTCAAACGGGTTGTCGGAGATGCTCGGCAGCACCACTTCCCCGTTTTCCACCTGCGTCTCGCACACGTAGAGGGCATAGGGCGCCTTGAAGGAACTCGCACCGTAAACCCTCGTGTCGGCGCTATACGAAATGCCTTCGCCGGAATCGGTGTCGTAGACGACAAAGCCGACTTTGCCCTGGCCTTGCACCGCCGAAAGAGCCTGCTCTATGCGGGCGCGAGCCTCATCGGACAACTCCGGTGCCGCGCCGGAAGCGAGGGAAAACGTCTGAAGGGATTCCTCCGAGGGAACGTTGTCGAGCGCCGCGGGCTGCGCGGTGAAGTCGACCGTTTCGGCAGCGATCGCCATCGTGGAAAGCGTTGTGTCGGAAACCTGACTCACCAAGAGCGAATCCTCCGAAACCACCGCGTCGCCCTCGTCGGAGAGCACGTCGTCAAGCACGCGGACGCCGACCACGATGCCGACGGCAACGAGCGCGCAGAGCACCGCCGCGCCAATCGCACGCTTGCGGCGGCGGCGCGGCGAGGACAGCACCGTCGTATGCGGGACAAAGCCGCTTTTAGTTGGCATTGCCTGATACGGCGCTGCCGCATATGCGGCCCGGCCCGAATTCGGCAGCGCCTTGAAGATGTCGTTCTCGGACGTATCGAAGGAGGGCGCCGAAGAGGCGTGCTGCGCGCCCCGGTTTTGCTCCCGCTGCTCGCGCCGCGCGTGCAGCGCGCCTGCCTGCGCACGATAGTCGGACGCGCCCGTATGTTTCATATGCTGTGCCATACGCTCAACAATAGAGCCGAACCTTTAAAGGTTTCTGAAACACACGCTCGCTGCGGAAATGTATCAAAAGTATTTCATAAGTTAGGTTTTTGTTACTTTTAGAGCAAACTCGAACCTCGCGGGGTTTGCGGCGAAACTCAGCGACCCTGCGCAACCCCTTCCCCTCCCACCTGCGCAACCCCTTCCCCACGCGCAAAAAAGGCGATGCCCGCCCTCCTTGAAGGAGAGCAGGCATCGCGATAAATCGGTTTGCTTGCGCCTCTGCGCTAGATTGCGGACTCGCCGCGCTCGTCGGTGCGGATGCGCACAACCTCGTCAACGGGGAAGACGAAGATCTTGCCGTCGCCGACGTTGCCGGTGCGGGCGGTGGTGCAGATGACGTCGATCAGGGCGTCGACCTGCCCGTCGTCGGCGATGATCTCGAACTTCACCTTCGGCACCATGTTCAGCAAAACCTCGGTGCCGCGGTAGTATTCCTTCCAGCCGTGCTGGGAGCCGCAGCCTTGCACCTGCGAAATGGTCATGCCGGAAACCTTGGCGGCGAACAGGGCGTCTTTGAGCGGTTCGAGCTTTTCGGGACGCACGATCGCGGTAATCTTCTTCATTGCTTCTCTCCTTTCAAGCTATCCGTGAAGGACTAGTCCAGGCCGATGTAGGCAGGGTAGGCCGACTCGCCGTGTTCCGCAACGTCGAGGCCGCGGGCTTCGGCTTCCTCGCTGACGCGCAGGCTGCCCTTGAAGATGGCCTTGATGATGAAGCCGAGGATGAGGTCGGCGATGGCGACGAAGGCGATCGTGATGACGATGCCGAGCACCTGGCTGATAAGCAGGCTCGCGTCGCCGGTGTAGAACAGGCCGCCGAAGTCGGTCCAGGACAGCTCCGGCACGCAGAACAGGCCGGTCAGGATGCCGCCGGTGATGCCGCCGATGCAGTGGCAACCGAAGGCGTCAAGCGCGTCGTCGTAGCCGATCTTGGCCTTGAGGAAGGAGATGGCGAAGTAGCAGACCGGGGAGACGATGAGGCCCATGATGACCGCAGCCCAGGGCTCGACGAAGCCGGCGGCGGGGGTGATGACGACCAGGCCGGCAACCAGGCCCGTGGCAGCGCCGACGAGCGTGGGGGTGCCCACCTTGACGCGCTCGACGATCATCCAGGAAACCAGCGCGGCGCCGGAAGCGACCACGGTGTTGAGCAGGGCCAGGCCGGCGATGCCGTCGGAAGCGAAGGCGGAGCCGCCGTTGAAGCCGAACCAACCGAACCACAGCAGAGCAGCGCCGAGAGCCACGAAGGGCACGTTATGCGGGCGGTAGCTCATCATGCCAAAGCCCTTGCGCTTGCCCAGAAGCAGGCACAGGATCAGGCCGGTCAAGCCGGAGGAGATATGCACGACGTCGCCGCCGGCGAAGTCGAGAGCACCGATCATGTCGCCGATCAGGCTGCCGTCGCCGCCCCAGACCATGTGCGCCAGCGGAGCGTAGACGAGAGCGACCCAGACGGTCACGAACGCGCAGACCGCGCCGAACTTCATGCGGCCGGCAACCGAGCCGGTGATGATGGCGGTGGTGATCATGGCGAAGGCCAGCTGGAAGGTGATGTCGATGATGGCCGGGTAGCCGGATTCAGCATCGGAGGCCAAGGTGGCCGCACCAGAAAGCACCGCAAAGGCATTCGGGGTGTTCTCTGCCTCAGCCAACATGCTCTTCACCGTATCCATCAGGCAGATTTGATCGAAACCGCCGAAGAACGGAATGGAGCCGTCTCCGCCGTAGCTGAACGACCAGCCGCAAACCACCCAGACAACGGCGACGATGCCCATGACCGCGAACGACATGATCATGGTGTTGACCACGTTCTTGCGGCGCGACAGGCCTCCGTAGAAGAACGCCAAGCCGGGCGTCATCAGCAAAACCAGCATTGCGCTCACCAACATGAACGCAGTTGTTCCTGTGTCAAGCATTGCTACCTCCTTCTTTCGTAAGCGAACATGCAACGTGCCTTGACGCGTCCCATCTTGCCACCCTGCCCGCCGCGCTCCTTCGTGATGCGCCATTGTTAACGGAGCGGGAAACGGGTTGTAACGCACGTGAATCACCGGTGTTACAATGTCGAAATAGAGGTTCGTTTTCTGCATTACGCCTGTTCGAAACAGAGTTGAAATGCTATTTAGGCGCTTTGCGCGACCACGTCGAATACGAAAGGAAAACACTATGGAAGTCACGTTCTCCCCCGTTTCCACCGAGCAGGACCAGGAGAAGCTCGCGAAACTTGCCGACGAGATTTGGCACGAATACTGGCCGGCGCTCATCGGGGAGGAACAGACCGACTACATGGTCGAGAACTTCCAGAGCCTTGACGCCATCAAGCGCGACATGGCCGAGAACGCCTACGAATACTGGTTCGTGGTCGACGAGGCCGGCAAGACGGTCGGCTACACCGGCGGTCACGAGGAGCCGGAAACCAGCCGCTTCTTCATCTCGAAGATCTACCTTTTAGCTGAGGAGCGCGGCAAGCATTACGCGTCGCAGGTAATCGCCTTCTACGCCGAGCTGTGCCGCAACCGCGACCTGCACAGTATGTACTTGACGGTGAACAAGCACAACGAGTTGGGCATCCGCGCCTACCTCGGCAAGGGGTTCGTCACCATCGAGTCGGTGGAAACCGACATCGGCAACGGCTTCATCATGGACGACTACGTCATGGAGAAGGAAGCGTAATTGGAAGCGGCCCGGCAAGTTGCCGGGCCGCTTTGTTTTAGAAGGCTAGTATCGCGCCTCAAGGAGCTCTATTTGGGGTCGGGCTTTCGCTCGACCCTACGGCGCTCTGTAGCAGACGCTATCCAGGCGATACGGTATTCCTTGTTGCAGAATTTCCGTTCCGCCGGGTTATTTGGGTAAGCCCGAATACCTACAGCTCCTCGTAGCGGGCCTTGACGGCCTTGGCGATGCCGTCGCCATCGAGGCCTAAGTCGTGCAGCAGCAGGCTGACGGAACCCTGCGTGACGAACTCGTCAGCTATGCCGAGGTTTTGCGCAGGCGTATGCAGGCCCATGCGCGCCATCTCGCCGAGCACGCCCTCGCCCGCACCGCCGGCAATGACGCCTTCCTCGGCGGTGACGACGAGCTTGGTTTTAGCCGCGGCGCGAATGGCGTCGCAATCGAGCGGTTTGGCCCAGCGCATGTCGACGACGCGTGC
>CAVCPR010000058.1:8994-16610 GCA_963604235.1 Anaerovoracaceae bacterium
TCCGCCTCGTCGGAGGGCACGAGCACGCGCATGTTGGGAATCATGCGTGCGTACACCAGGTCGAAAACGCCATGATGCGTCGGCCCGTCCGCACCGACCACGCCCGCACGGTCGATGGCGAACACCACGTCGAGCTTCGGCAGCGCCACGTTGATGATCATCTGGTCGACAGCGCGCTGCAAGAACGTGGAGTAGATGGCCACGACCGGCTTCTTGCCGCCGGCGGCCAGGCCGCCCGCATAGCCGACCGCGTGCTCCTCGGCGATGCCCGTGTCCACGAAGCGCAGCGGGTACTTCTTGGCGAAGGCGTCAAGTCCGGTGCCGCCGCGCATGGCGGCGGTGATGGCGACGATGCGGTTGTCCTCGCGCGCCTCCTTGACCAGGGCTTCCCCAAACACGTTCGTGTACTTGGGGGCGGAGGGACCGGAAGACTTCACCACTTCGCCGGTTGCCACGCAGTACGGCGAGATGCCGTGGAACTTTTCCGGGTTGCGCACGGCGGGCATGTAGCCCTCGCCCTTGTGCGTGACCACGTGCATGAGCACCGGGCCGTCGGCGGCAAGCACGGTGCGCAGCATCTCGCGCAGATGCGCGATATTGTGGCCGTCGAGCGGGGTCGTGCACACGATGCCGAGCTGTTCGAAGATCATGGAATGCGGAATGATGAACTGCTTCACCGATTCCTTCATGTTGCGCCCGATGTTGGTGAGCGCCTTGCCCATGGGGCCCGAGCTTTCCAGATGCTCCTGCACGTTGTCGCGCGCCTGACGGTACTGCGTGGACGCGCGCATGGCGCCGAGGTGCTTCATGAGCGCGCCGACGTTGTGCGAGATGGACATCTCGTTGTCGTTGAGGATGATGACCATGGGCGTCTGGGCCTGCCCGATGTTGTTGAGCGCCTCGAACGCCATGCCGCCGGCCAGCGACGCGTCGCCGATGAGCGCGACCACCTTCTCGTCGGTGCCGGACAAATCGCGCGCCTGCGCCAAGCCGAGCGCGACCGACAGCGAGTCGGACGCATGCCCGGAGAAATGCGCGTCGTAAGGACTTTCGGTCGGCTTCGGGAATCCGGACAGGCCACCGTAGGTGCGCAGCGTGTCGAAGCCCTCGAGCCGACCCGTCACCAGCTTGTGCGCATAGGCCTGATGCCCCACGTCGAAGACGATGTGGTCCTTCGGGCAGTCGAGCTCGGCATGCAGGGCCAGGATGATCTCCACCGCGCCGAGCGACGAGGCCACATGCCCGCCCGTCTTCGACGTGGTCGCGATGATTTCCTGGCGAATCTCGCCCGCCAATATAGAGAGCTCCTCGTTGGAGAGGAGCTTCAAGTCGGCGGGGCTGGAAACCATGTCCAATATGCGCTTATCGTTCATGCAATGCCTTTCGAACACGACGCCTTATGCCCCTGCGCCTGCATCATGCGGCGCCGGCGACGGCGCGGACCCCTCCTGCGATGATGCCCCCGTAGATTCTTCATCACCTGCGGAATCATACGCCTTATCGGAAGGGGCCGCAGTGGCCGATTCCGCCTGCGGGGCATCCGCGGCGGCCAACGCCTCGGCAGCGCGGCGCGCATCGATGCCCTCTTCCAACAAGTCGCTCGCGCGAAGGCCCAGGCCGACCGCTTCCTCGTACAGCGTCAGCGCCTCGTCGAGCGGCAGTGACTCGTCGCTGACTGCCTCGACGATTTCGTCAAGCCTGCTTTTCAGGGATTCGAAGGAGTCCTGGGTCTCGATCGCCACGGCGCACCGGCTCTCTTAGAGGGAGATATCCTGGCTCGGAGTGCTCTGGGCACCCTTCGCCTGCGCGGCTTCGAGATCCTTGGCAATGCGGCCGAGCACGCCGTTGACGAAGCGCGGCGACTCGTCCTCGCCGCCGAAATCCTTCGCCAACTCGACGGCCTCGTTGATGGCCACGCTCGTGGGCACGTCGTCCACGAACAGCATCTCGAAGGTGGCCAGGCGCAGGATGCAGCGGTCGACGATGGGCATGCGCATAAGCGACCAGTTCTCGGCCGCGCCCATGAGCTGGTGGTTGATGGCAGTTTGATGCGACTCGACGCCGCGGATAAGCGTCAGGGCGTAATCGGACAGCAGCCCCTCTTCCGACGGGAAATCACCGCTTTCGGCAATCTGCGTCGGAGATGCGGCCTTGATCTCGCCGGTATAGAGGACCTGCAGCGCCATGCGGCGCGCAACGCTGCGTTGGTGTTTCTGGTTCTTCGGAGCCATGTGCTGTCTTTCCCTGTATCTTCTTCGTCGTCTTCGAACACTCGTGATGCGAACGCCCCGCTGCCGCTTTGCCGCACGCGCAAAGCGCACGGAAAAGCCGGCAAGCAGGACGTCGTCTTGAAAAAATTATCGGTTGAACTGGATGCCGTCGATGTACACGTCGACCGAGCCGACCTCGACGCCGACCTGGCTGGCCACGGCATCGGCCACGGCTTGGCGCACGGCGGCCGCCACCTCGGGCAGCACGTGCCCGAAATACACGTCGATGCGCACGGACACCAGCAGCTGGTCGTTTTCGTCGGCCGAAACCTCGATGCCCTGGGTGGAAGGCTTCGCGCCGAGCACGCCGCGAAGCATGCCCGTGGCGGCGGATGCGCCGCCAACGCTGGCAACGCCCTCGACGTCGGCAACCGCGATGGACACGATGGTTTCGACGACGCCCGGCGCGACCGCCATGCCGTCAATATTCAAATCGCTCATAGCACGTCTCCCATCTGGGTTTCGATGAAGTCAGTGGTGGCCTCGCCGGCGCAGAACACCTCGTTGTCGAGCACGCGGCGATGGAAGGGCAGCGTGGTCTGGATGCCCTCGATAACGAACTCATCAAGCGCGCGGCGGGCACGGGCGAGGCATTCCTCGCGATCCTGCCCGGACACGATGAGCTTGGCGACCATCGAGTCGTAGTACGGGCTGATCTTCGTGCCGGTGCGCACGTAGGTCTCGATGCGCACGCCCGGGCCCGACGGAGGCTCGAAACGCGTGATGGTGCCCGGGCACGGACGGAAGCCGTGCTCGGGATCCTCGGCGTTGATGCGGAACTCCATCGCATGGCCGAACGGGCTGAACGGCGCGCGATCGGCGCAGCTCATCGGCTCGCCGGAGGCGATGCGCAGCTGCTCCTTGATGATGTCGGTGCCGGTGATCTGCTCGGAAACCGGGTGCTCCACCTGCACGCGCGTGTTCATTTCCATGAAATAGAACTTGTTGTCGGGCGCGAGCAAGAACTCAATGGTGCCGGCGTTGCGGTAGTCGACCGCGCGGACGGCCTTGATGGCGGCCACGCCCATGGCGCGGCGCAGCTCGTCGGTCAGCGCCGGCGAGGGCGCTTCCTCGATGAGCTTCTGATGACGGCGCTGCACGGAGCAGTCGCGCTCGCAAAGCGCCACGTTGTTGCCGAAGTCATCGGCGAGCACCTGAACCTCGACGTGGCGGGGACGCAGCACGAGCTTCTCCAGGTACACCCCGTCGTTGCCGAAGGCGGCGCCGGCCTCGGCGCGGGCTGCCTTGTAGCTGGTTTCCAGGTCGGCCGGGTCGTGCACCTCGCGCATGCCCTTGCCGCCGCCGCCGGCGGTCGCCTTGATGAGTACGGGGTATCCCACGTGATCGGCAAACGCACGCGCGTCCTCGACGGTGTCGATGCAGCCGTCGGAACCGGGCACGGTGGGAACGCCGCACGACTTCATGGTCTCGCGCGCCGAGGACTTGTCGCCCATGCGCTCGATGCACTCGGGCGCAGGCCCGATAAAGACGATGTCGTTGTCGGCGCAGGCGCGGGCGAACTCGGCGTTTTCCGCCAAGAAGCCGTAGCCGGGATGGATGGCCTCGGCGCCGGTGATCTGCGCGGCGGCGATGATGTTGCTCATGACCAGATAGCTCTTGTTCGCCTGAGCGGGGCCGATGCACACCTTCTCGTCAGCGTACTGGACCGGGTAGGTGTTCTCGTCCTCGGTGGAATAGACCGCGACGGTTTTCACGCCCAGTTCCTTGCAGGCGCGCATGACGCGCAGCGCGACCTCGCCGCGGTTGGCGATAAGGACCTTCTTAAACATTATGCCTGCTCCGAAACGAGGGGGGTCTTGGCATGGGGCTCGATGTAGAACAGCGGCGTGCCGAACTCGACCGGGTCGGCGTCGCTGACGCAGACCTCGCGCACGGTGCCCATTTCCTCGGCCGTGATCTCGTTCATGAGCTTCATGGCCTCGACGATGCACAGCGTCTGGTTGGCGGCGACCTCGTCGCCCACCTTCACGAACGCGGGCTCGCCCGGCGCGGGGGCGGCGTAGAACGTGCCCACCATGGGGGCCTTCACGCAGTACCAGTTGGCGGGGCGCTCCGGCTCGGCCGCGGGCGCGGCAGCTGCCGGGGCGGCGGGAGCTGCGGCGGGTGCGGGAGCCGCGGCAACCTGCTGCGGGACTGCGACGGCCGCGGGGGCCTGGCCGGGCATGCGCACCGCGATGCGGGTGCCCTCTTCCTCAACTACGATTTCACCGACGCCGCTTTCCTCGGCGACGCGAACCAATTCGCGAATCTGGTTGATATCCACGTAATCGTCCTCCTTGGTGTTGCTGGACTCTTCCTCCATCAGGAAGTCGACCTTTTCAGATGCACGGTGCTTGCTCAAGAACGTGCGCGCCTCGTTGGGGAACAGGGCGTACATGAGCACGTCCTCTTCGCTCTGCGCCAAATCGCCGACCTCTTCGGCCACCTCGTCGTAGGTGGTGGTGACCAGGCTCGACGGCGCCACGTCCTCCGGCAGGATCTGCGAGTTGCCGGCGACCTTCTTCACGATGTCGGGATCCATCTTGCCCGGCGCCTTGCCGTAGTAGCCGCAGATGTAATCCTTCATTTCCTTCGAAACGACGCCCCAGCGCTTGCCGGTGAGCACGTTGAAGACGGCCTGGGTGCCGACGATCTGCGACATGGGCGTGACGAGCGGCGGATAGCCGACCTCGGCGCGCACGCGCGGGATTTCCTTCATGACCTCGGGCAGGCGGTCGCTGGCGTTCTGCACTTCGAGCTGGGACATGAGGTTGGACATCATGCCGCCGGGAACCTGATGCGAGTAGACCTGCATGTGGATGAGCGAGGAGACGCCGCGCTTGTAATGGCTGCGCTTGCGCACCTCTTCCCAGTACTCGGCGATCTCGAAGAGCAGATCGAGGTCGAGGCCGGTGTCGTAGCGGCTTTCCTGCAGGGCGGCGACGAGCATCTCGACCGCCGGCTGGGAGTTGCCGAACGCCAGCGGCGCCGACGCGGTGTCGACGATGGACACGCCGGCCTCGGCGGCCTTCAAGTAGTTGGCCGGGGCCATGCCGCCGACGTAGTGGCAATGCAGGTGCACCGGCAGGCCGATTTCGGCGTTGAACGCCTTGACGATGCGCTCGGCGCGGTACGGGGTCATCAGTCCCGCCATGTCCTTGACGCAGATGGAGTCGGCGCCGAGATCCTTGAGCTCCTGGCCGTATTCCAAGTAGCTGTCAAGCGTGTGAACGGGGGAAATGGTGTAGGAGATGGCGCCTTCGAAGTGGCCGCCGCATTCCTTGACCGCCTCGGCGCTGTCGATAACGTTGCGGATGTCGTTGAGCGCGTCGAACACGCGGAAGACATGCACGCCGTTGCGCTTGGACGCCTTGATGAAGCGGTTGACGATATCGCGCGAATAATGCTTGTACCCGACGAGGTTCTGGCCGCGCGTCAGCATGGACAGCGGCGTGTTGGGCGTGGCCGCGTTGATGGAACGCAGGCGATCCCACGGGTTCTCGTCTAGAAAGCGCATGCACGAGTCGAACGTCGCGCCGCCCCATGCCTCGATGGCCCAGTACCCGACGCGGTCCATTTTCGGCAGGATGGGAAGCATGTCGCCGATGGGCATACGCGTGGCCCACAAGCTCTGCTGGCCATCACGGATGGTGGTATCCATGATTTGAAGCCTTGGCATGAACTCGCACCCCCTTCGTTATCAGGTGGTCAAATAACCGTACATAATCGAAATATGGATTATAGACGCAGGCGCGGTTGAAACCCTACGGACAATGCGAATTCACCGGCAAGAAACAGAAACCGCCGCGGCAACGGCGCCGCGGCGGGAAACGAGAACGGGGCCCGGGTGCTGCCGAGCCACGTCGTTGGGTTGTGCGATTCGCGCCGCGTAAGGCGAATGCGAATGCGAACTAGACGCGCTTGATGACGCGGCCGTCGCGCGTGTCGATCTGCAGCACGTCGCCGATCTCGACGAACGTGGGGACCTGCAGCTCGATGCCGGTCTCGAAGGTGGCGGGCTTGGTGGTGTTGGTGGCGGTGTCGCCCTTGAAGCCCGGCTCGGTGTGCGTGCACTCGAGCTCGACGAACATCTGCGGCTCGATGCTGATCAGCTCTTCGCCGGCGTACAGCAGGCTGACTTCGTCGTTCTCCTTCAGCCACTTGGCCGTGTCGCCGACCGTGTCGGCCGGGATGCCCATCTGGTCGAAGGTGTTCGGGTCCATGAAGTAGAAGTCGGAACCGTCGTTGTACAGGTACTGCATCTTGCGGGTTTCCAGACGCACGGTGTCGAACTTCGTGCCGGCGTTGAAGGTGTAGTCGACCACGCGGCCGGTCTTGATGTCGCGAAGCTTCGTGCGGACGAACGCGCCGCCCTTGCCGGGCTTGACGTGCTGGAACTCGACGATGGTGCACATCTTGTTGTTGTAGACGATGCACATGCCGTTCTTGAAATCGGCGGTAGAGATTGCCACTGGTATTTCCTTTCGAACCATACAGGCGGCCCGTGCCGCCCAAAAACGCAAACCGCTAGATTATAACCATCTCGTGCGTAGATTGCGTGAACACTTCGTATCCGTCTTCGGTCACCACGCCGAAATCCTCCAGGCGCATGCCGAATTCGCCTTCCAGGTAGATGCCCGGCTCGACGGTGACCACGTTGCCGGGCGCGAGCGCTTCCTTGTTGCGCGGCGAGAGCACCGGCTCCTCGTGGATGTCGATGCCCACGCCGTGCCCGAGGCCGTGACCCATCTTGTTGCCAAAGCCGCCGGCAGCGAGCACGTCTTCGGCCAGCTGATGCATGGCTGCGCCGGTGACGCCGGGCTTGATGGCGGCCTCCACCTGCTCGTTCGCCGCGCGAAGCGTTTGGTAGGCGTCGCGCATCTTGGCATCGGGCTCGCCGAGGAAGACCGTGCGCGTCATGTCCGAGCAGTACCCGTGGGCACGCGCGCCGAAGTCCATCACGACGCACTCCCCCGCCTCGAGCACCTTCGCACCCGGGATGGCGTGCGGGCTTGCGCCGTTTGCGCCGCTGGCCACGATGGAGCTGAACGCAAGCCCCGAGGCGCCGTGGCGCAGCATCCAGTCCTCAAGCTCCACCTGCACCTCGCGCTCGGTCATGCCGGGCTTCAGGTAGGTGCAGATGTAGCTGAATGCCGCGTCGGTTATGGCCTGCGCGGCCTTCATGCGGGCGACCTCGGCGGGTTCCTTCACCGCGCGCAGGTTGCGAATGAAGTCGGACGTTTCGCGCAGCTGCGGGGCTGCGGGGGCGCTTGCCAGCGCGCGCTCGAGCGCGCGGAAGTTCGCAAGCGTCATCGAGTCCTCGATGCCGAGGACGATGGCGGTGGG
>CAVCPR010000059.1:0-16572 GCA_963604235.1 Anaerovoracaceae bacterium
GAACGCAAGTTCGACCATTATTAGTGAGCGCCCTTTAGGGCGCGACAGATTTTTCCCATTGAGGGTCGGCGCTGCGGCAACGTTGGGCATCTCTTCTAGGTTGATAAACAACCGGAACTCGTAGGTTTGAACGCAAGTTCAAACATAAATAGAAAGCGCCGAAGGCGCGATACAAATTTCGCGGACGGGCTGGCCAGCGGGACGATCGCTGGCCGGTGAGCGGAAGCACGGCGCCTGACGAACCTCCGTCTGAGGCTGGCAAGCAGGACGATCGCCGGCCGGTGAGCGCAATTCCCGCCGGCCGGTAGATTCGCGCTGTCCCGGCATCGCCGGCGGCCTGGCCGAGCTTGCGCTCGGCATAACAGTGGCGCGCTTCGCGCTATCCAATGCTGCGCGCACTTGCGTACGCGCCTACGGAATTCCTGCTGCGAAGGTAACGTCTCATTAGGGTTTGTACTGATGGGAATACCGCCGATGGAAAAGGTCTACGCCGCTGCGGGATTCCGTAGGGTCGAACGCAAGTTCGACCATTATTAGTGAGCGCCCTTTAGGGCGCGACAGATTTTTTTGAAACGCGGCGGGATGCCGGTTCCGGACCCCGCCGTCCCGTGGGAAAACAGTGGGCGCCTTCGGCGCTTTTGTACTGTGCGAACTTGCGTTCGCACCTACGCAATACCTGTTGGGGAACGTAAAACATGCAGCAAGATTTCGAGGGCAGAACGCGAGTTCGACCATTACTCGAGAGCGCCGCAAGGCGGCGGCGCGCTTTGCACTTCGCGCTTTGCACTTCGCGCTTTGCACTTCGCGCTTTGCACTTCGCGCCCCTAGCGTTCGGCGTCCTGTTCGGTGAACAGATTCACGAGCTCGTCTTCGGGCATGGGGCGGGCGTAGTAGAACCCTTGGATGCGGTCCACGCCGAAGTCGAAGGCGATGTCCGCCACGGTGCTCGACTCGATGCCCTCGGCGACGATGCTGTGCCCGAGCTTATGGAAGAACGGCACGAGTGCGCCCACCATCAGGCGCGACTTCGGATCGTCGTTGAGCTTGCTCACCAGGCTGCGGTCCAGCTTGATGGTTTCGAAGGGCAGGCTCAGCACGCTCGAGAAGTTCGAATACCCCGTTCCGAAGTCGTCCAGGTAAAAGCCGATCCCCAGGTGGCGCAGCTCTTCCATGGCGCGGCGCGTGGCGGCCTCGTCCTCGGCCATGGCGCGTTCGGTGATCTCGATCTTCAGGCACGAAGGCGCCACGTCGTATTTCGTCAGCAGCTCCTTGATGCGCATGGCAAGCCCGCGCTGCGTCAGCTGCCCGACGGAGAGGTTCACCGACACCGAATCCAGGCCGACGGCGCGGCCTTCTCCCAGCATGCGGCAGGTCTTCTCCAGCACCACCCAGCTCAGATCATCGATGAGCCCGGTGCGTTCGGCGATGGGGATGAACTCGGCGGGGGAGATGTATTCGCCACCGGCTTGCAGGCGAATGAGCGCCTCGGCCGTTTGGAAGCGCTGGGAATCGCGGAAGTATACCGGCTGGTAGAACACCACGAAGCCGTCGTCGTCGAGCGCGTTGCGCATGGTGCGCAGCACGTGCTCCTCGCGCACGTAGCGCGCGGCGGTTTCGGCGTTGAAGCGCACGACCGCGTGCGCCTCGTCCTTCGCCAGTTGCATGGCGTAATCCAGATAGCTGAGAATCTGCTCGGTACTCCAGTCCTGCCCGGCAAGGCTCAGCTCGGCGATGCAGGTGGGCACGTTCACGACCGACTCTCCCAGCTGCCACGAGCGGCACATGCTATCGGTGACGCGCTTGAGCCGGAACGTGTTCTCCTGCTCGGTGCCGCCGGGGAACAGCAACAGGAACTCGACGTTGTTGTAGCGGTACACGTGCCCGCCTTGGGCCTCCAGGCGCAGAGCCTCGGCGATGCGGAACAGCAGCGCGTCGCCGCCACGCTGGCCGTGCACCTCGTTGATGCTGGAGAACTGGCGCAGCGATACGGCGATGATCTGGCAGTGCCGGCCGTTCGCGATGCGCAGCGGCAGCTCGTTCAGGAAGCTCAGGCGATTGGCGGCGCCGGTGAGCGGGTCGCGGTCGACGCGGCTGCACTGGTAGCTGAGGAACGCCACCAGGTTGACGTAGGCGGCCATGGTGCCGTTGAGCAGCTGGTTGGGGTACATCACCTGCAGCGCCACCAGAAAACTCACGAGAATGGGCGTCACGCGGATGATGAGCCGCGAGGCGTGGCTGACGCTCTTGCGGTTGATGAGGTAGCTGACCAGGAAGAGCACCACGTAGGAGGCGGGCGCGAGGTACATGCACGAGTTGAGCGGTCCTCGGTGGTAGCTGCCGCCGTCATCGAGGTAGAACAGCCAGCCGGTGAACAGGTTGGCGATGATGAGCAGCAGGAATATGCCCGACACCGTGCAGATGAAGGCGAGTGCGGCCTTTCGATGCCTATCGTCTTGCACGAACTCCAGCATGCGCACGATGAGGTAGTAGATGATGGCCGAGGACATGGTGACGGAGATGGCGAAGTACGCCGTGTTCACCGCGATGTTGAGCGGGCGGGGAATGAACGCCGGGTATTCGTTGAATACGACGGTGAGGAAGTTCACGCCGATGCACGCGAATGACAGCCACAGCGATGCCCAGAACAAGCGCCGGCGCGGTGTGAGGGCCTGCTGCTTGTCGCGGAAGAACAGCATGATGACGACAATGAGGACGAGCGCCAGATACTCTGACAGTAGCGACCACTCGACCACGTTTTGCCTCCCCAGCGCGAAAGATTTGCCTTTGGTAACATCCTACCAGCGAATGAGCCAAAAGCGTGAGTACCATATTGTACCAATTAAAGAATAGTATGTAAGGGGGACGTAAGGAATAGGCAACATTCGCGGCGAATTGCGTAAGGAGTTTTTTGGGGCGGGGTATCCGCCCCCGGGGCCTTTTCGGATCGCATAAAAGACAGTGTGCGCCTTCGGCGCTATTATGCTGTGCGAACTTGCGTTCGCACCTACGAAAGTCCTGGTAGAAGCGTTAACGTTGCTGCAATAATTCATATGGGCCGAAGGCGCGACGGTGCTCTCGGGGATGGGCCGGCAGGCGCGTCGCCCTTCGCGTCCGTCGGCCGGCCCTCTCTCGAATCAGTTCCCGAGCGGGCGGAACGTATCGCTTCCTTACGCAATCCGCCCGGTGAATTCGCTTGGGGGGATTTGGCACGTGCGCACCCCGTTGCGCAGGCGGATGCGGCCGATGCGCAGTTTGAGCACGCCCGCGCTCTGCAAGTCCGTGGTTTCGAAACGCGACACCACGAGCCGCTCGTCGGCCTTGCCGGCGAGCGCGTAGACGCGCCGGGTGTCCTTCTCGTGCTCGCGTTCCTGCTTGTCGAGCGCCATTTCCGCGCCGTCGAAGTACGCGCGGCAGGGGATGAAGCCGTCGACGAAGCCGGCGATGATGAGCACCTTGGGGGAAAGCCCGGCGCACGCGTCGTAGGGGATCACCTTGACGGCGTCGGCGTCGTCCGCGACGGGGGAGAGCAGGCGGTCGCGGAAGCGCGCGGCCATCGCGGCGGCGGAATTGCCTTCCGCATCCTCCGTCCCGGCCGGCGCAAGGCAAAGCTCGCGAACGACGTGCGGGACGTCCGCCCCGTCCTCGCCGGCGACGATTTCGGCAAGCTTCTCCAGCAGCGCTTCGCCCGCAAGCCCCTCGGCTGCCGCGATGAGCGCCTGTCCGGACGCACGCGCCTCGGCAACGCGCTGGGCTCCGACAACCTGATCGGTGTCGGCGGTTGCGGCATCGGTGCCGGCGAATGCCGCGTCGAGCGCGCCGACGAGCCCCAGCCCACGCTCCTCGGCGAACGCGCGCAGGTTCGAGATGGCCGAGCTGTTCGTGAGCCAGTCGTTGTAGCCGCACCAGCAGCGCCATGCGAGCGCGTTGGTCGGGTCGGCAACCAAGTCGAGCGCCGTCAGAATGCGCGCGGGCGTGCACTTCTCGTTGTCGCGGACGTCGCCGCGCACGGGCTGCTTGGCGGGAATTTCCGCAGCCGGCACCCCGGCGTGCGCGAGCGCCTTGGCCACGTTGCGGCCCCAAGTGCCGTTGGGGGTTGCGACGACGATGTCGCTCGGGCGGAACCCCTCGTCAAGTGCGCGCGAAACGTAGTCGGCAACGCCGAGGAACTCGTCTTCCGGCTGGTCGAAGTCGAGAACGACCGTCGCGCCGCCCCCGGCCACCCCGCCATCCCCGTCCCCGCCGGCAGCCTCTGCCGCTTCGAACGCAATCGACTCGACGGCCTCGTCCTCCAAAAGCCGCTTGGCGGCCGTCGCCGAAGCCGCGCAGCGATGGCAGGCCGCAAGCTCGACGTCCTCGACCCGCGCATGCGCATCGGCAAACTCGTCGAGGCCCGCGACGTACGGGTAGCTCTCGTAGGCCTGGGCGCAGGCGACGCGGTCGCCCGCAATGGCGATGGACTCGCGCGCAAGCAGATTCATGAGCACTTGCGATGCCTTGCTGATCAGCTGGTAATCGTCGACGAGCACGTGCGCGAAGGCATGCGCCGCGCGGGCGCCCTCGTGGGTGCGCAGGTAGTTCACGGCAAGGTTCGACGCCTCGGGCTCGGCAATGGCCTGCGTGAATGCGAGGTTGTCCTTCAGAAGCGTGTGGATGTTGGTTTCCTCGCCGGCGAGCAGCCAGCTCTCGTCGTCGTCGGCAAGTTCGGTCCAGCTGCGGTAGAAGAACTTCAGCATCTCGCGCAGGCGCTTCGGGCGCAGGCCGCTCACCTTCATGTCTTCGAGCAGGAACAGCTCCTCGTAAGCGGTGAGCAGGCGCGGCTCGCGCCCGGTCCAGCGGCGCGCGTCGGCGCCGGAAAGCACCTCAAGGGCAAGCGCGCGCGGCGTGGTGATGGCCATGCGCGCCGCGGCCTCATTGCCGCAAGCGCTGCAAAGGCGCTCCCGGAACGCGAGCGCGGCCTGCGGCGTCGCGCAGGCGACGAGCACGTCTTCGGGCGCCGCGCCGCCCTTCAGAAGGCCGATCGCCCGGTTGATGAGTTCTTGCGTTTTCCCGCAGCCGACGCCGCCCGTGATGCGCGTGGCCTGCGTGTTCGTTGTTTGAGCCATGTCAGCCTCCTGCTTGAATGGTTGGTGTGCCGCGAGGGCGTGTCGCGACCGGTGGTCGACGAAGGGGGAGATGGCGGCCCTATCACAGGGAGGGAGGGGTGTGGGGATCGGCCGTCATCTCCCGGGCGGAAAGCGGCTTGCCCCAAATCCCTTGCCAGGCCGCTCTCCGCCCGGGAGGCTCTGCGGCGCCCTGGCCGCGGAGCCTCCCCGTTGGCGGGGATTGAAAAGGTGGCGAAACGGTTCGAGTGCGCGTTGGGCGTGTGCTGGGCACGTGCCCAACGCGCCGAACATGCCCAACGCGTCAGCGCGCCGAACCGTCTCGCGCGGGCGCTACTTGCCGCCCGTCGTCTCGCCCGAAGGCTCGCCCGAAGGCTCGCCCGCCTCGGCGATGCTCACCGGTTTGCCGGGTTTCGCCAAAAACGGCATCGTGATGGCGTGCGTCGGGCAGGCGTCGACGCAGGAGCGGCACTTTGTGCATTCGCTCCAGGCGGCCTCGGACAGCTGCGGATGGCGCGGGTCGATGCCCTCCTCGCAGGCGCGCCCGCAGCGGCCGCATTTGCCGCCCTTGGCGGTTTCCAGGCACTTCGCGTCGTCGATGGTGGGCTTGAACGTCCTGTTCAGCTTCGCGATCAGGCTCATGAACGCGCCGAGCGGGCAAAGCTTGTGGCACCACTTGCGGAAGAACACGACCTCGCACAAGAGGATGGCCGGCACCACGATGACCGACCAGGTGACGTCGCCCTGCGCAAACAGGTTCACCAGCAGCAAAATGGTGGCGAAGGTAAGCCCGATGGGACAGATGAGGCAGAACACCGGGAATCCGAAGATGACGGTCGAGACAATCGCCCCGCCGAGGACGAAGTGGCGCGCGTCGACGGCGTCCCCGCGCTTGCTGGCGCAGCTCGCGCAGCCGGCGAGGCCCTTCGTGTCCTTCGCGCAACCGGCGCTGAGGGCGGCCTTCTCGGCCTCAGTCAGCGGCGCGACGTTCGCGCCCGTCGATTCGCCCTGCTCGGCCGCTGTCGCCGCAGCCCCTTCGCCGCGGTCCTTCTTCCCCGACTGCTTCTTGGAGAACAGGCCGCGCAGCTTCGACACAAGCGGCACCGGGCACATCCAGCCGCAGAACGCGCGGGCGAACACGACGATGAGCAGCACCATGATCACGAGGGAGATGACGGCGCGCGGCACCATCATCTTGCTGGCGAGCATGGTTCCCAGGGCGCCGAGCGGGCAGAGGACGGAGATGTTCCAGAAGCCCGGCGCGGAAATGGTGCCGATGCCCAGGTTCGTCCAGAAGCCGATGAATACGATGACGATGATGGCGAGCGCGGTTAGGGTGCGCAGCTTCTTCGAGTTCAGTTTCATTGCTGCACCTTACCCTTCTACCTGGTCAAGCGGACGAATGGTGATCGCGCGCGACGTGGCGCCCTCGGAGATGGATCCGTTTTGCAGCGACACGCAGACGCTTTCGCACGCGCCGCAGCCGGTGCACTTGTCGGTGGTGACGACGGGGCGGTTGTTGCTGTCGAGCGTCATGGCGTCGAAGCCGGTTTCCCGGCAGGCGTCATAGCAGAACTTGCAGCCGATGAGCTTGTAGGCGAGGCACCAGTCGGTGTTGATGACGGCTTTGCCGAGGATGGTGTTCTCCTTCGTGGCGCCGGCCGGCAGCTCGAGGGCCTTGGTCGGGCAGCTGCTCACGCACAGCGGCGTGCCGCCGTTTTCCTCGGTGCACCAGTCGCAGTAGTTGTCGTCGAAGTTGAACGTGGGCGTGCGCATGTTGAGGATGCCCGACTCGATGTGCGCCGGGCGAATGACGTCGCGCGGGCAGATCTCGTAGCACTTCTCGCAGCGGATGCAGGCGCTGATCAGGCGATCCTCGTCTTGGCCTCCGGGAGGTCGGATGATGGACTGGGGGCCTACGTACTTCAGTCCGCCCAGGCCGAGCATGACCGCGGCGCCTCCGACGCCCAGGCACAGCGTCCTGCGCGTCATGCCGGATTTCCCGGTGCCGGCCGCGCCCTTGTCGGCCGCGCCCTTGTCGGCTGTCGCCGGGGATCCTCCTGTCTTGCTCGCGGTCTCGTTCGCACGGCGCTCTTCGGCGTTCGTGCTCTCGTCTTTGCGATTCATCTCTCCTTCTTTCCCTCGCTCCGATGCCTCATGTTCGACCCCCCCTGTGGCGGGCTTTCCCGCCGCGGAGCCTATTGCCCGCTTTCCGGGCCCATCGCCCGCGCCTCGGCTCAAGGGCGCGGGGGCGGTGCGCCTATTCCTCTTCGGTCAAAACGTCCTCGAGGAAGGCGCGGTCCGTCTCCAAAAAGCCGTCGGTCAGGTAGGCGAGCCCCTGGTACAGGTCGGTCTGCGCGAAGCGCTTCATGTCGGCCGTCATCATGGGAACCCAGCTGATCAGATGGTCGTTCAGGAAGTTCTGCTGCGTGGTGAACAGCGCCGCCGCCTCGTCCTCGTCGCCGCGCTTGAGCGCCTCGGTGGTGCGGTTGGCAAGCACCTGCTCAAACTCGAGCTCGAGGGCGATGTGATCCTCGCCTTCCTTCCAGCTTTCCTTCTTGTCAAGCCCGGCGGCGCGGTAGATGGCGAGCACTTCGTCGCGCGCGTCCTGCATGAGCAGGCGTTTTTCCGAGGTGTAGACGCTCTCGAAGGGGTAGGCGGCGCTGAAGGCGTCGACGCCGTGGCCGATGAAGGTGCGCACGTAGTCGACGGCGAGGTCGGTGACGGAGTTTTCCCAGGTGTTGGACAGGTAGCGCGCGATGCGCAGGTAGCCCTCGTCGACGTCGGAGTTGCCGGTGGCGGCGGGGAAGCGCATGCTGCGCAGCTGCTTGAGCACTTCCTCGTCGATTTCAACGCGGAACAGGCGCGAGAGCAGGCTGTACGTGGCGGCGCGCTGCTCGTTGATCTGGATGAGCTCGTCCATGCTGGCCATATCGGCCGCTTGCGTGTTTTCCGCCATTGTTAGTTCTCCTCCGTCTGGGTTTGGGCTTCATCTTCGATATCGGCGAGCGCGGCGAGGCCTTGCTGCCCGATTTCCGTGGTGTACCAGGCTTTTCGCCATTCGAGCGCGTCGCATTTCTCAAGCAGGTCCACGAAGTGCGGCGCGTAGAGGCGCGGCTTCTGCACGAGCGGGTCGTCGTCGACCGCGCTGTTGATGGACGGTGTGGTGGCGCCGCCCTCGGCCGCGCACAGCGTGAGGATGCGCTTGTAGATGACGGCGTACTGCTCGTCTTTCGCCAGCAGCTCGCGCAGACGGTCGGCCGGGTTGTCGGAAGCGAGTTTTTCCTGGCCGACTTCGGTGATTTGCCAGCAGATCTCGACGGGCTCGGCCGCCTCGAGGTATTCGACGCCGTCCACCACGACGGTTTTCGGCTCGGACTCGACCTCGTCGGCCGGCTGGCCGTCGGCCGTGACGCGCTCGATGGCGCCGGCCTTCTCGAGCAGGGTGCACAGGTTCGCCGCGGAATAGACGCTGAAGTTGTCCTCCTGCAGGCGGTCGACCTCGGCGTTCACCTCGGCGACGGCCTTGCGGCCGTCCGAGACGCAG
This sequence comes from Anaerovoracaceae bacterium, assembly GCA_963604235.1. GTDB lineage: Bacteria > Actinomycetota > Coriobacteriia > Coriobacteriales > Eggerthellaceae > Senegalimassilia. The sequence continues at coordinate 8,647 of CAVCPR010000059.1, forward strand.
GAAAGGATGCCCAGCAGGACCTTGCGGCGCGGCGCCATCGACTTGAACAGGTCGTCAATGCGCTCCTTCGGCGTGCGCTCGTCGGCGGCCGCTTGCGGGTGCGCGTTCGCGTCGGGCGCGTCGGTCGCTGCGGACACCGCAGTGCGTTCGGCGCCCTCCTCGTCCTCGTCTTCGCCCGTATCCTCCAGCGGGTCGAAGTCGTCGTAGCCGGCGTCTAGCGTTAAATCGAATTTGGAATCAAAAGACATGTTCCGCCCCTCTCAGACAGTGCCTGCAAAAACAAATCTAGCGCCTGCCTTGCGGCACGACGCATCCAGTGCCAGCCCGCAAGGCTGACTCCGAGAACTCCACCCCTGAAGTTCCGACTTTTGCAAACATTGTCTGCCGCGCGCATGCGGCGGCGGACTCCCCACACCCGATAATAGGGGCGCGCCGCAGGAGGTGTCAAGGGGGAACTTCGCCGGTGCAGGGTGCGCGGACGTTCTTTTCCAAGGATAAACAGGTGGTGCGGCTGCGCGGCGTTGTGCCTGATGAGAGGGCTGATATTTGAGGATTTGCGCGGCGGTGGGCTTGCGTGCGCCCGTCGTTCGCCGTTTGACAACGCCCGAAGGGATGCGCGATACTCACGCCGGGGTTTGGGGGATGAATGCAAGTGGACAGGCGCCGCCCGCAGGGGCGAGGGGCGCCTTTGCATGCTCAAGATGAAAGGATGATGAGCAATGACCGCTTTTGTTCGACCCTCATTGATTTTGCGTATGGACCTGGATGAACGGCTGTACAACGACGAGGCCGTGGCCGGCATCAAGCGCTCGTATTCGTACGTGGCGCCGTCGGTCGTGTGCTCGCATAAGCCCGCCGATCCGAACTACGCGGAAAACATCGTGCGCTTCATGGTGAAGCTGCACCGCGCCTACTGGGATCGCAACGACGCCGAGGCGCAGCAGCTGTGGGAGAACGTCATGCCCAAGTGGCTGCACAACATGTTCAACAAAGTTTCGAATACCATCACGGCGGCGAACAAGGTGTGCGCCGAAGAGGGCACGCAGGGCATGGATTTCGCCTGGTTGGAGCTTGAATTTGGCGAGAATGCCCTGATCGCGCTGAAGACCGCGAGCGACTCGTCGCTGCCGGCCGACGGCGTCGAGACGGTCGAGCGCGCCCGCGAGCTCATGTGCGCGGGCGAGCTGGGCGAGGGCGTCGCGTGCGTGCGCATTCCCTCGCGCGCAAGCTGGGAAGCGCAGCTGGCAGCTGCCGAGGAGGCGCAGCGAGAAGCCGAGGAGGCCGTGCACGCGGGCGCGGAGGAGGCTGCTGCTGGCGCTGAGGGGACGGCTGGTGCTGGGGAGGTTGCCGGCGCCGAGACTGCTGCGGTGCAGCCTGCGAACGCGCAGGTGGGCAATGCTTCTCGGGATGAGGTTTCGCCGGCAGCCGCCCTCGCCGATTCTGCGGACGCCGCCGATGCGGCCGACGAAGACGCCGAGCCGGCCTTCGTCGCGCCGAAGCTCCCGCCGTTCGACGTCGATTGCAGCACGTGGGGAATCGAGTACGACGACGGCACGGTGCGCGAGTTCGACGCAGCGGCAGGCGCGTTCAAGTAGGGGATTTTGCGGGGGCCGGCGGGTGATCCTGCTCGCCGGCTTGCCCTCGGGGCTTGGCGGTTGACCCGCCCGCCGTTGGGGCTTGGCGGTTGGCCCGCTCGCCCGCCCTTGTGGGCATGGCGGTTAACCCGCTCGCCGTCTCGTTCGGGAAACGCGTGTCGCGCCCTTCGGGCGCTCTCTAAAAAGGGCCGATCTTGCGATCGGCCCTACGAAGTTCTAGAGTAATAAAACCCCAGGTCCAGATCATATTTCGACCTGAAATCCGTAGTCGATCTTGCGATCGACCCGAAATCTTGCAGCAACGTTAACCCTGACGAGACGTTGACTTCACGGCAAGATTCCGTAGGTGCGAACGCAAGTTCGCACAGTACAAAAGCGCCGAAGGCGCATCACTGTTTTTTGCTCGGCGCAAACGCCGCTCGCGAGTACCGTGCCCAATCGCTATGCCCGGCTACCTCTCGCGTGCGGAGTGCCCAACCGCCCCCGTGTGCTCGGCGCAAACGCCGCTCGCGAGTATCGTGCCCAATCGCTGTGCTCAACTGCGATGCGCTCGCATTGAACCCGGCCGCCGCTCGTGAGGGATTCGGGACGGGAACCCCGCCCCATCACGCCTTCTCTTCTTGAATCATATCGATCATTTCTTGGCTGGAATGCACGTTGAGCTTTTGGTAAATGTGCTGCCTATGCGTGCTCACGGTGCTTTTCGACAGGCAGAGGCTTTCCTGGATATAGGCGAGGTTGCGGCCCTTCGCGAACAGCATCATGACCTCGGTCTCGCGCTCGGACAGTCCGCAGCGCTGCGCCACGGCGAGGCACTTGTCGCTGAACTTGCGGCGCTTCTCCGTCGGCAGCAAATCCACCGCGAAGGCCAGGTCGCGCTCGGTGAACGCCGCCATCGCGCACAGCATCACCAACAGCGTGCCCGCGATGGCGCACGGGTACACCTCGGTCGGGCCGAACGCCGTGCAGCGGACGACGAACCGCCCCGCCAGCATGCCGATAAGCGGGCCGGCCGCCCAGCCGGCGCGCACGATGGCGAACGTGCGCACGCAGCATCCCAGATAGCGGTGGCACGTCCCGCAGATGAGCACCCAGGCCAGAATGCTGAAGCACTGGAAGGCCGCCGCGTTGATGGCGTAGGGAATGACGGCTCCCACCTGCGGATACAGCTGGGGAACGGGCAGCATCATGGCACCGGCGGCAAGGAACAGCATCAGGATGCGGTAGCAGATTTCCGGCGCGCGCGGGGTTTTCATGCTGACGAGGGCCAGCGTGATGAGCGTCGCCCCCAGCCCGATGATGAGCGCCGCCCCGGTTTGGATGAGCGCGTAATTCCCGTTGCCGGCGCCGGCGATGCCCATCTGGATGTAGAGGGTGCGGGAAAGCTCGTTGGCGCATCCGGCCATCGCGCAGCAGGCGGCGAGGGAAAACGTGAGGTGCTTGAGTTGGCGCCGGTCGTCGGCACTTTCCGGCAGGGCCTGCTCGGGCAGCGCCCGTGCGGCGATGGCGGCCTTGCTTTTCTCGGTGTGCGCGCCCATGTCGCGCAAAAAGGCGCTCACGAGCGGCATGCTGGCGGCGAATACGCACGACTCCATCGGCCCGAAAAACGAATACAGGCAGAACAGCGCCGACATGGTCAGGTAGCCCGCCGCCGCGATGGCCGCCGCGGCCTTCGCCGTGAACTTGCTGACCAGGATGCCGAACTGCATGAGGAAGACGCCGGAGGCCGCGCCGGATATCACCCCGGCCGCTAGGGTCGCTGCGATGGCGGCCGGGCCGAGCGCCATCCCCGCTCCGCTCGTGCCCGCATCGCCTCCGCCCGCCAAGGTGCCGGCAAGCGCGAGCAGAACCGTTGACGCCGCCATCAGTACTGCCGCGCCAGCGCGAACGGGCGCCTTCGCGATCCATTTCGCCACGCGGTCGTGGGCCGCCGCGGTCGCACCCAGCGTCGCCGTCAGCGCGATGATGGACACCAGGTACATCAAATCGAGCACTGCCTCGGCATCGTCGCCGACGATGTTCAGGCTCTGAAACGTCATCGGAACCCACGCGAGCATGCACCCGAGCGCCAGGCCCGTGAGCACCTCGGTGCGCCCGAGCGCCTCGCGCGCCTTCGACCTACGCTCGTCGATGGCGCGTGCGGTTGACCTCACCGCGTTTGCGGCCGCGCCCGGCCGTTTCGTATCCCCCATGAGACCCCTCTTCTCGTCGCTGGAAAGTATAGAACGCCCCGTCGCGAACTGTGGGGCACTTTGGTTCGCCCGATTATCCGAATTTCAGAATAGCAAGCGTATCCCCAGGTCAGCGGCATCGTGCTAGCGACATGATTCCGCGCCTCGCCCCTCAACCATGCTGTCGGCTGGATTTTGCCGCCCTCTTCGCGCCCTATCGTCACGACTGTCGATCGCAGACGTGTCTCCTTCGCGAGCGGCGCCCCTTTCGGGTGGCCGCCCTTCGCAGGGGATCGCGCCGCGGGAGAGGCCGACGCCGGGCGAGGGGCCCGCGCGGTCGGTGCAGAGGGTGCGACGGCGCGCCGGACGAGGGCGGCCGTTGCAAAAGGAGAGAGGGACGCAAAGGGCGTTCCATGCAGAAAGGAGGATGCATGGGCAAACTCACGATCACGCGCAGGACCTTCGCGAAGATGGCCGCCGCGACCGCCGCAGCAGTCGGCGTTGCGGGCGGTGCCACGTCCGCGCTCGCCGCGACGGGCGAAAGCTCGCAGGCGGCCGGCGAAGTCAAGCGCATTCGCTCCATGTGCCGCGGTTGCGGCAAGATGGAATGCGGCGTGTGGGTGTACGTGCAGGACGGCAAGGTCATCCGCAGCGAGGGCGACGAGGCCGCCTTCCAGTCGATGGGCAACCATTGCTCGAAGGGCCAGGCGTCGCTGCAGGCCGCGTACCACCCCGACCGCTTGAAGTACCCCATGAAGCGCACGAACCCGAAGGATTCCAACGATCCCGGTTGGCAGCGCATCACCTGGGACGAGGCGATGGAGACCATCGGCAGCAAGTTCGCCGAGCTGCAGTCCAAGTACGGCAACGAGACCTATTTCAGCATGGCCGGCACGTCGCGCATCTGGTCGATGGGCCCCTACAGCGCGCTGAAGCAGTGCTTCGTCAGCCCGAACGCTATTCAGGCGAACGAGATTTGCAAGGGCCCGCGCTTCTACGCCACCAAGCTCAACGACTACAACGCCTACAGCTGGATGGAGACCGTCGGCCGCCCGCGCGTGTACGTGCAGTGGGGCGGCGCGTCCGAGCTTTCGAACTACGACGACAGCTGCCGCACCACCGTCGACGTCGCCACGCGCGCCGACTACCATATCCTGGTCGACCCGCGCCAGACGAACCTGGGCAAGGAAGCCGACATCTGGCTGCCGCTGCGCCCCGGCACCGACGCCGCGATGGGCCTGGGCTGGATCAACGTCATCATCAACAAGGGCCTCTACGACGATCTATACGTGCGCAAATGGATGAACGCGCCGATGCTCGTCGTCGAGGACAAGGATTGGGAGCCTTCCGTTTCCGATTCCCAGTCCACCCACGGTTCGAAGAAGAATCGCCTGCTCAAGCAGTCCGACATCGTCGAGGGCGGCTCGAACACCGCGTTCATGGTCTTGAACGAGGTCAACGGCGAGCTGACGTACTACGAGGCCAACGGCAAGTCCGTCGCCCAGTCCGTCACCGCCACCTCCGCGGCGAGCCTCGATTTGTCCGGCGCCTCCAACGGCAAGCTGCCGCACTGGGAGGGCGAGGACTGGTCGCCGGCGACCGCCGGGCGCACCGCCAAGCAGCACGGCTTGGACCTCACCGGCCAGGCGCAGGGCTTCGTCATCGACGCGACCCCGTTCATCGACGGGCTCTACCCGGCGCTGTACACGCCCGAAGGCGGGCTTGAGGTCACGCTCAAGGACGGCAAGAAGGTGCACTGCCGCACCGTGTGGGAGCACCTGTGCGATCGCGTGGCGGAATACACGCCCGAGAAGGTCGCCGAGATCACCGGCTGCGACGCCGAGCTGATCGAGAAGGCGGCCACCATCTACGGCACGCGCCTCGACCCCTCGACCGGCTACGGCAACGGCGGCATCCAGTACATGCTGCCGCTCGAGCACAGCTGCAACTCGCTGCAGACCAACCGCACGATGGACATCCTGTGCGGCATCACCGGCAACATGGACATCCCGGGCGGCATGCGCGGCTCGACCGCCGGCTGGCCGTTCTTCGACCTGGCCATGACGCTGCCTTCCGCCGCTTCGGTCAAGGGCAGCCCCGACCAGTCCAAGATCATCGGCAGCGAGAAGTTCCCGATGCTGGCCGATGCGAAGTGCAACCCGAGCTGGGCAGACGCCACGTCCATCTACAAGACCATCGAGTCCGGCCAGCCCTACAAGCTTTCCTGCGGCATCGGCCAGACCGGCGACCACATGAACCAGTCGAACAGCGTTTTCGCCTATGAGCAGCTCAAGAAGCTGGACTTCTGGGTGTCCATCGACCTGTGGGAGACGCCGACCGTGGGCATCGCCGACATCGTGCTGCCGGCGGCTCACTGGATGGAGCTGGACTGCATCCGCAAGTCGCAGGGTTCCTCCGGCGCGTTCGGCGCGACGGTGAAGTGCGTCGAGCCTCCCGCGGAGGCCGAGCCCGACCTGAAGATCATCATGCGTATCTTCAAGGCCATGGGCCAACCCTACTGCGACGGCGCGACCGACGACGAGAAGTGGCCGATCGACGACGCGGAGCGCGTGTGCAACAACATCGCGCTCGCCGGCTTCAGGATTCCCGAATGGGAAGACTACAAGGCCGCCTACCAGGAGCAGGGCCCGTGGGATTCCAAGGTTGAGAAGCCCGAGGCGTGGGGCACCTACCGCCGTTACGAAACCGGCTGGGCGACCACGTCGGACAGCCCCGCCGCCGTGCAGGCCGTCATGGATCACCCGCAGGGCTGGGACACCTCGACCGGCAAGCAGGAGATCTGGTCGACGGTCATCGACAACTACTACCCGGACGCCGACCAGGCCATCCCGACGTTCAAGGAAGCCCCGCACGGCCCGGTTGCCGACCCCGACATCTTCAAGGACGACAACGCCTTCCTGGCGACCACCGGCCGCCGCATCCCGGTGTACTTCCACAACGAGCATCGCCAGCTGCCGTGGTGCCGCGAGCTGTGGCCCGTGCCGCGCATCGAGATGAACCCCGAGGATGCCGCGCGCATCGGCGTTGAGCAGGGAGAATGGGTGTGGATCGAGACTAACTTCAACGGCGAGCAGCACAAGATCCGCGAAGTGGTCGACCTGTACCACGGCATTTCGCCGGGTGTGGTGAACCTCGAGCACCAGTGGTGGTTCCCCGAGCTGAAGCAGGCCGACAAGGGCTTTACCCTGTGCGGCGTGAACTGCCTGCTCGACAAGGACGCCCAGGACCCGTTCATCGGCACTTCGAACCTGCGCGCATACGGCGTGAAGGTGTACAAGGCCACCGCCGAGAACTCGCCGTTCGGCAACCCGTGCCCGTGCGGTGACGACGGTACCGAGATCATCCACGACTCCAGCGACCCGCGCCTGAAGGCATGGGCCCCGAACTACGAGGGGAGGAAGCAGGCATGAGCCATCCCGCAATCGTGACCGACCTGAACAAATGCGTCGGCTGCCTGGCGTGCTCCGTGGCATGCAAGGCGTTCAACGGCGTGCCGATCGGCAGCTTCTGGAACAAGACGCTGCGCATCGGGCCGTATGCCGAGGAAGGCGGCTCGGGCCACTTCCCCGACGTGTACACGTACTTCCTGACCGTGCAGTGCCAGCATTGCGCCGACCCGGAATGCGTGAAGGTGTGCCCGACCGAGGCGAGCCACGTGGCCGCCGACGGCACCGTGCAGATCGACAAGTCCAAGTGCATCGGCTGCCAGTTCTGCGCGATGAGCTGTCCTTACGGCGTTCGCTACCTCAATGAGGAAGAGCGCGTCGTGGAGAAGTGCACGCTGTGCGAGCAGAAGACCGCGCAGGGCGAGCTGCCCCAGTGCGTCACCCAGTGCGGCGGCTTCGCGCGCTTCTTCGGCGACTTGGACAAGGGCATCGAGACGTTCCGCGGCCCGTACAACAAGACGCTCGGCGAGCTGACCGGCGAGGACGGCGACTACCCGATCAAGCCCTACACCAGCTCGGACGTGCATCATCTGCCCAACGTGGGCAACAACCCGTCGTTCCGCTACATCCTGCGCGGCCACGAGTGGAAGGGAGCGGAATAATGGAACTGCAATGGCCTTTGATCCTGTTCACGACCTTGACGGCGTGGGCGTGCGGCGTGTTCGGCGGCGCCGGCGTGCTGGCGCTCAAGGG
>CAVCPR010000060.1:0-16427 GCA_963604235.1 Anaerovoracaceae bacterium
GGAAACCCGCCATTGCCGGCCGCCATTGCCATTGTCGCGTGTCGGCGCTGGCGTTCGGGGCTAGCTACAAAACTCGCTGCTGGTAGAGGCCGTTGTCGGTGAAGCCTTGCTTGCGGTAGTAGCCGCGCGTGCCGACGGCGCTGATCACGTTGATGGCGCCGTAGCCGCCTTCGCGCGCAAGCTCGCAGGCCCGCTCGATGAGCGCGCGCCCCAGGCCGCGATGCTGCGCGTTCTGCCCGCTCTTCCCAAGGCCGGCCACGCGCCCATACACGTGCACTTCGCGAATCATCGCCTCGCCGTCGCGAATCGGCAGGTCAGGGGCGTTATCGAGCGCATATTCCGCCTTCGGCAGGGACAGACGCAGAAAGCCCGCGATGTGCCCGTCGGGCGTGATCCACTGCAGAAACACCTCGCGGGTGTTGGTGGTCTCGTAGCAAACTTCGTCAAGCGTCAGCTCGTCGGCGCCCGCCGCCCCGAAGGCGATCTCGCGCGAACGGATTTCGCGCACGGGCAGGCCGCGCCGCGAAAGCTCCTGGTCAACCATTTGCCGCAGGTTCACCTTCTTGTTTCCGCACATGATGTCATGCGCCGAAATGTCGCGGATCATGCGCGAAATACGGCAGAACGGCGGGGTCGCCAGCACGTCGTCGGCCAGTAGGCTCACCAGCTCGCGTTCGGTGTAGGGTCGCCAGCTGCCGTCGCGCCAGTGCCGTACCAGCCCGGTGCCGTCGACCAGCGCGCACGGGTAGAGCTTGATCTCGTCGGGCTTGAAGGCGGGATTTTCGATCATGCGGCGGAAATCCGCGGCGTCGGTTTCGGGCGTGGCGCCCAATAGGTTCGCCATGAAGTGCGCGTGCGTTTTGAAGCCGAAGATGCGCGCGAGCTCGAACGCATCCCGCATGCGCTCGACGCCGATGCCGCGGTGGTTGGCCGCAAGGATGCGCTCGTCGAGGCTTTGGATGCCCATTTGGATTTTCGTGCAGCCCAGGCGTCGGAGGAGCGAAAGTCGCCGTGCGGACACCGCGTCCGGGCGCGTTTCGATCACCAGGCCGACGCAGCGGTGCTCGGCGGATTCGTTGGCTTCCTGCAGCGCTTCAAGTTGGGGAAACGTCGCGGTTTGCCAATGTGCGGCCGCAGCCCAGCCGGCGACGGGTCGGACGGGCGCGGGCTCGGTCGCGAGCGGCTTGCGAACGGTCTTCCCGTCGGGCGCGTCGTCGCAGGCCGCTCCCGCCGGCGAATTCTTTGAGCTCGCTGCCGCTTCGAGCTTTCCATCGGTCGTGCCGTTGCTGGCTATCCCCGCGGGCGAACCTTCCGCGCCAGCCCGCGCCTCGGTCTTTCCGCAAGCATACAGCTCGCAAACCGCCTGGTTGTAGGTGGCCTCCCCGCGCGTCACGCGGCCCTGCGCATCTGCGACCTGGGCGGCAAGCTCGTCGCGCTCGCAGGCGATTCCCGCCTCGCGGTAGCGCCTGCGGCGCGCCTCGGCCTCGCGTTCGACCGTGGCTTCGTCCGTCGTGTCGTTCAGGGCGCGGAACAGTTCGTGCATGTACCAAATTTGGTACGCCTCGGGATAGTCGCTCCAGGTGCCGCCGAGCACGATGAGCTCCACCTTGTCGGTGACGTGCCCCATCTGGTGCAGCGTGCGCAGCCGCGCGGCAACCTGCAGATACGGGTCGAACCAGTTGCGCTCGGCGCGTTGGCAAGCGGGCTCGTCGGCGAGGTAGCTTTTCGGCATGCGCACGTCGTTGGGGCAGTACAAACAGGCGCTTGAGCAGGGCCAAGGCTTCGTCAGCACGGTAACCGTCGCCACGCCCGACGCCGTGCGCCGCGGCTTCACCTGCAGGGTGCGTACCAGATGCGCCTCAAGATCTTCCGTCACGTTCCACGAGCGCCACGTTTCGGCGTCGTGCTGCTTGACGTCCTGGTAAAACGGCAGCAGGTTCTTCTTCGCCACGTAGCGGACGGGGCCGGCCACCTCGCGGTTGCGCGCCCGGATGATGCGGTCGAGCGCGTTCGGGTCGAGCGGCCCGTCGCAGTCGCGCAGCTGGTCGATGATGTTCAGCAGAGTTTTTTCCATGCGCGGTATTGTACGGCATCGGAAGCCTTGCGGGTTGCGTCTGCGACCGTGGCTGCTTTTGCGGAACGAAGGCGAACGACCTGTCGCGCCCGCGTCGTGTTCTCGCGCCTGCACTCGCCTCGCGCCCGCACTCGCGCTTCGCTTGAACCCCCGTCTGCCCGCCTGTACCCGCGCTTCGCTCCGTGCCTCTTCGCCCGTCCGCGCCCGCGTTCCGCACCCCGCCCGTCCCTCCCGCCGGTTATCGACGTTTCCATGCCGAAATGTTGCTAATTTAGCCGCATTGCGCAGCACGGGTTAGAATGGGCGCGAAACGAAGACGAATCGCGCGCGGGGGAAACGACGCGCGAATGGGAATAGGTGCAAGCAACGCATGGAACAAGCTCTGACGTATTTGGATAACGCCGCCACCACGAAAACCCTGCCCGAGGTTGTCGAGCGCATGAACGAAGTTATGGCGACTGCCTGGGGAAACCCGTCCTCGCCGCATGTGGCGGGCCGCCGCGCCGCCGACGTGCTCGAGGAAAGCCGCACCATCATCGCCGACGCGCTCGGCGCCCATCCCGACGAAATCTACTTTACGTCCGGTTCCACCGAGTCGAACAACCTCGCGGTGCGCGGGGCGTGCCTGGCGCGTCGTGACGAACCGGGGCAGATCATCACGTCGTCGCTTGAGCACGCATCGGTCACCCGCAGCGTGCGCGGTATGCGCCGCGACGACGCCTGGCCCTGCAGCTACGTGGAGGCGCCCGACGGCAAACTCGACCTCGACCAGCTGCGCGACCATCTGCGCGCGGCTCACACCACGCTCATCACCATGATGCGCGTGCAGAACGAGGCGGGCTGGATTTTCCCCATTCCCGAGGTCGCGAGCATCCGCGACGAACTCGCCCCCGACGTGCTGCTGCACACCGACGCCACGCAGGCGTTCGGCAAGCTGCCGGTGGACGTGAACGACCTGGGCTGCCAGCTGCTCACCGCCGGCGCGCACAAGATCGGCGGCCCGCGCGGCATCGGCATCCTGTACGTGCAGCGCGGCATCAACATGTTCACCACCGCGTTCGGCGGCAACCAGGAGCGCGGCCTGCGCTCGGGCACCGAGCCGGTGTTTTTGGCGGCGGGCATGGCCACGGCCGTCCAGCTTGCCGAGAAGCACCTCGACGAGAACTACCGCCACGCCGAGGCGCTGCGTCGCCGCCTGGTGGCAAAGCTGCATGAGGCGCTGCCCGACGCCATCGTCCACGCGCCGGAGGGCGGCAGCCCCTACATCGCGAGCGTGAGCGTGCCCGACGTGCCGAACGCGCGCTCGGTTCATTACCTTTCCGACCGGGGCATATGCGTGTCGCGCGCGTCGGCGTGCGAGGAAAACCACACGACCGTCCCCGCCGGCACGTGGCGTAAGAAGCATCCGCTGTCGCTGCAGGCGGCGGGCATCCCGCTGCGCGAGGGCAAGCAAACCCTGCGCGTGAGCTTCTTCCATCAGAACACGCCCGAGGACGTCGACCGCTTCGTGAGCGTTCTCGCCCAGTGCGCGCACGAGCTGCGGGGCGAGAACGCGTGAGCCTTTTCGGGGCGGGCGCGGCAGACGAAGCGGCTGTGGATTGCGAAGGGGCCGCGCGCCGTTGCGGGGCGACCGCGGCAGGCGAAGGGGCCACGCGCCGTTGCAGGCCGGATGCCGTTGACGAAGCGACTGCGCGTTCTTGCGAGGCGGTCGCGGTTGATGACGCGCTCGCGCAGCGCCTCTGCGAGCTGACCAGCGAGTTCTATCGTGCGAATGCGGAGTCGTTTTCCCAGACGCGCCAAGCGCCTTGGCAAGGATGGGAACGCGTGCTCGCGGCAGCCGGCGTAGCGGATGCCGATGAGGCGCCCGGCGCACCGGAAGCTTTCCTTGCAGCAAGGAGTGCCGATGCGAAGCAGGGCGAACGCGACGAGGCCCCCTTCTGCGTGCTTGACCTCGCATGCGGCAATTTGCGTTTCGAACGGTATTTAGCTGAACAGGTTGGCGCGAACGGGTTGGCGTGCATTGCAGTAGATAATTGCGACCCGCTGGTTGACCAGGCGCAGTCGACGAAAGGGCTGCCGCCCATCAGCTTTCAAAACCTTAACGTGATAGAAGCGCTCGCGGCGGGTAACCTGGCCGCCGCGCTCGCCGCGCCCGACGCTTCGTGCGACTTGGCGGTGTCATTCGGCTTCATGCACCATATTCCGCGGGAACGCTGGCGCGTGGCGCTGCTGCGCGCGCTCGCCGCGAAAACGCGTCCGGGCGGCCATGTCGCCGTGAGTTTCTGGCGCTTCCTGAACAGCGAAAAGTTGGCGAAAAAGGCACACGCGACCACGGCGCAGGCGCGCAATGAGCTGGGCCTTCCCGACCTGCCGCCCAACGATTTCCTGCTGGGCTGGCAGGACACCAGCGGCCTGTACCGTTACTGCCACCATTTCGACGAACCCGAAATCGAGCGCCTGCTGGCAGCAATCGCCGACGTCGCGCAGCCAGTTGCCCGCTTCGCCGCCGACGGCAAAACGGGCAACCTTAACGAGTATGTAATCCTGCGCGTGCGATAAGGCCCGTTGAAGTCGAGCCGGGGCCGGGCAGCCTTTTCTCCGATGCCCGCTTCTTGAAAATAGCGCCGCGCTCGTCGGTGCTCCCTAATAAAGGTTGAACTTTCGCTCAATCCCACGAGGTCATCTACCGTTCTTCTCAGCGCGCCGGCCCGACGTTTCTGCGTTCGACGTTCGTGCACGTCGTCGTGCGCGAAAATGCACGAGCGTGCACGAAACGATGCGAACGAGGGCGGTTCGTGCGCGACGCCTTCCCTCGGTGCTTCAGCCTTGAGATACTGCAATCGTCGCGAACGGAGCGGGGGCTGAAAAGCCCGCAGACGAGAACGCTCCGGTCGCGCAACGTCAGCAACCAGGCGCCGCGGCGCCACGACATTGCCCGCCCGCGCGGCGGGCCAAGCCGAAAGGAACGCATCATGAAGATTTCCGCCCGCAACCAGCTTTCCGGAACCATCGCCAGCGTCACCGAGGGCGCCGTCAACGGCGTCGTCGCCATCGACCTGGGCTCGACCACCATCAAAGCCGACATCACCATGGAGGCCATCAAGGACCTGGGCCTGAAGGAGGGCATGGACGCCGTCGCCATCGTGAAGGCCACCAACGTCATGTTCGCCGCCGGCACCGAGCGCATCGCCGGCATCTCCGCCCGCAACCAGATTGCCGGCACCGTCGTCGAGGTGAAGGAAGGCGCCGTCAATGGCCACGTCACCCTCGAGACCGCCGACGGCAGCCGCATCAAGGGCTCCATCACCAACGAGGCCATCGAGCAGCTCGGCCTGTCCGAGGGCGATGAGGCCCTGGCTATCGTGAAGTCCACCGACGTCATCGTGGGCGTGGAATAACCGCAGGTCAAACCCGCGCATTCCAAGAAAACCATCCAACTGGAAAGCCCCTTGCAGCCCCAAGCCGCGAGGGGCTTTTCGGCGTTTTAGCGGATCAGTTGCTGGAACTGACCGATGGCCCAGAGCGGTATGTTCGAAAGCCAGCCTTCGTCTCGGTAGGGCGAAAGCGATGTGCGCAGCGCTTTGCTCAGCTGGAATTTCTCGCATGCTACGCGCAGGCTTTTCGAGCGGAGGTTTTCGCCGGCTTTCACCTCAATGGGCAGAACCGAGCCTTCGAAAGCAATGCAGAAATCCGTTTCCGCCGCGCCCTTTTCCGAGGACCAATAAACGGGCGAGTGCCCTAGGCGCACCAGCTCCTGTTCCACGTATTGCTCGGTCAACGCTCCTTTGAACTCGGTGAACAGGCGCGAACCGTTCAGTACCGCCGCGGGATCGAGGCCCGCTAGCGCCCCCAGTAGACCGACGTCGACGCCGAACAGCTTGAAAGCGCTCAGGTCTTCGTAGCTTTTGAGGGGCAGTCGAAGGGCCGACACGCGCGGTACTTTTTGCACTGCGCCGTAATCTGCAAGCCATTGCAGGCATTCTTCGAAATCCCTTGCCCGCGCTCCGGGGCGCACCGCGCCGTACACGAACTTCTTGTTCTCTCGGGCCAATTGTCCGGGCAGCGATTTCCACACGAGGCGCATCCTTCCAAGAATGCGCTCGGGAGCGTGTTTTGCGAAATCGGCATCGTAGCTGTCGAGGATCCCGATTTGCAATCGCCGCGCTTCGGTGATGCTGCCGTTTTGCTGGAACGAGCTGACCACTTCGGGCATCCCGCCAAGGATGAAATACTCCTTAAGATGCCGCTCGAGCAAATCGGAAAGCGGAGCGAGATCCTGCATGCTGCCGTTTTCGAGCGTGTCGGCAAGCGGATTTCCGGCAACGGCGCGCAAAAACTCCGAGAAGCACAGCGGATGCAGCGTGAGCTGGTCAACCTTTCCGACGGGGAACGACTCGCCTTTGCGGCGCAGGGCCATTCCCATGTATGAGCCAGCAGCAACGACGTGGTATTCGCGCGCCTGTTCGCAGAAGTACTTCAGAGAGGTAAGGCCGCGCGGTGCTTCCTGTATTTCATCGAAGATGATGAGCGTGCTTTGCGGATTGATTTCCCGGCCTTGGCGTAGCTCGATTTGGCGGATGATGCGCTTGGGATCGAGGTCGTAGTCGAAAATTGCCTGCGCCGATTCGTCGTACATGAAGTCGATCTTGACGAAGTCTCGGTATTCCTGGTTTGCGAACTCCTCCATAAGCCATGTTTTCCCCGTCTGTCGCGCACCGCGCAGCAGAAGGGGCTTGCGATTTGGGCTTAACTTCCATTCGACCAGGCTATTCATAAGCAATCTGCGCATGGGGAACCTCATTTCAGCCGTGTTCAACGACTTGCAGTATAGCAACTTCCCCCGGAAAAATGTGGGAGTGACGCACAAAGTTCCCCCGGAAAAATGTGGGAGTGCGAGGCTGGCGGCGGGCGGTGCGCCGGATAGGATGCTGCGATGCGCTGGGTTTGGGGCTTGTCGTTCGCGTCCGATTCGCGTGTTCTGCCTGCTGGCATACGTCCCGGTGAGCGCTCCCACCGGCCGCTCTGCGCCGTGCGTTTCTGCGAGCGCCCCCACCGATGCCCGCTTCGCCGAGCGTGCCCACCACTTGCCGATGGACGTTTCGGCGAAAGCGCCCGCCGCCTGCCGCTACCCGGCGGGTTGCGACTTTGGCCGGAACGTGGGGCTGCCCGCGGTGCGGCTGGCCTATGCTGGTGCGCAAGAATTTCGCAACGAATAGGTTGCGCCGAAATGCGTGAAAGGATGCGCCATGGGAATGAACGTCGTGTGCCTGGATTTGGAA
Source organism: Anaerovoracaceae bacterium (assembly GCA_963604235.1). Classification (GTDB taxonomy): domain Bacteria; phylum Actinomycetota; class Coriobacteriia; order Coriobacteriales; family Eggerthellaceae; genus Senegalimassilia. The sequence continues at coordinate 7,354 of CAVCPR010000060.1, forward strand.
GGCGTGCTGGCCCCGGAGATTTGGATCGCGTTCGCGGAGGCGGCGGGCGTGCCCGACCTGCGCCGCACCACGCGTGACGAGCCGGATTACGACAAGCTGATGGAATTCCGCTTGGACGTGCTGCGTCAGCATGGGTTGGGTCTGCCGCAAATCCAGCAGGTCATCGCCGGAATCGACCCGGTTCCCGGCGCGCGCGAGTTCCTTGACGAGCTGCGCAGCCTCACCCAGGTGATCATCATCAGCGACACGTTCGAGCAGTTCGCCCAGCCCATCATGGAGAAGCTCGGCTGGCCCACCATCTTCTGCAACACGCTGGAAGTGGCCGCGGACGGCGCTATCACCGGCTATCGCATGCGCTGCGAGCAGACGAAGCTGACCACCGTGCGCGCGCTGCATTCGTGCGGCTTCGACACCATCGCGTCGGGCGACAGCTACAACGATCTGGGGATGATCAAGGCCAGCAAGGCGGGCTTCCTGTTCCGCAGCACGCCCGAGATTAAAGCGGCGCACCCCGAAGTGCCCGCGTTCGAAACCTTCGACGACCTGCTCGCGGCCATCAAAGCCGCCCTGTAACCCGCGCGGTGCGGGGCGTACCGTTTGTCGCCTAATGGCGTTCTGGCTTCTTCTCCTGTTTTCGTTTTGCTGACAATCGTCTGTTGCCCGTTCGCCTGATCGTCGCCTCGCTGCTCGGCAGGCACCGGGCTCGTCGGCGTGTTTGGCAAAGCGACACTTCTTGAGAAACGTGGGGGAGCCCTTCGCAAAGCCCCCCGGCATCGCTGCCGTTGCTCGAATTGTCGCGGCATCCCGCTTCCCCACATGCTAAAAATTGCGTATGACCTTCTGCTTTTGCTATGAAAGAGCGCTTCGGAAACAAGTAGGAAAGCGCTCATGTGAATAATATCGAAGGTTACATCAGCCGGCATGTCGCGCCATGCCGGATTTCCAGTACGACCCGCTCATGCGGGATGACAACGGGGGAGACGAGACCGTGACGAAGTTATCGATCGCGCCGGCGGCCGCTGACGACGGCCGCATCGGCGGGTTCCTAGACCGGCAGAAACGCCGGGTCGACGCCATGCCGCCGGGCATGTGCCCGCTTGCGCAGCAACTGACGCTGCTTGAGGAAGGCGCGCTGCAAACGTGCGGCAAATGCGTGCCGTGCCGCGACGGCCTGCCGCAACTGGCCGTCATGCTGCGTCACCTGGTGGACTGCCAGGCCGACGCCGCCGAGGTCGCGCGCATGCGCGCCTTGGCCGAGATGGTTCGCGACACGTCGGACTGCGCCATTGGCTATGAAGCCGCGAACGCCCTGCTCGAGGGCCTGGACACGTTCGCCAAGGAAGTCGAGAGCCACCTTGGCGCGCATAAATGCCGCGCAGGCGTGCAGCAATCCGTTCCCTGCGAGACGTTCTGCCCTGCGCACGTGAACGTGCCCGCCTACATCGCGCTCGTCGCCGCGGGCGACAACGCCGGCGCCGTGCAGATGATCCGCAAGGACAACCCGTTCCCCACCGCCTGCGGTTTGGTGTGCGAGCATCCGTGCGAGAAGCGCTGCCGCCGCACGCTCATCGACGCGCCGCTCAACATCCGCGGCATCAAGGAATACGCTTGCGAGCATGCGCGCGCCGACGAGGTGCCCGTGCCTGCGCGCGCCCCGCGCACCGGCCGGCGCGTCGCCGTCATCGGCGGCGGCCCCTCCGGCATGACCTGCGCGTACTTCTGCGCGCTCATGGGGCATGACGTCGACGTGTTCGAGGAGCGCAAGCAGCTCGGCGGCATGATGCGCTACGGCATCCCGGCCTACCGCTTCCCGCGCGAACGCCTTGACGAGGACCTCAACGGCATCCTGGCCGTCGGCGGCATTACCGTGCACACCTCCTCGCCCGTCGACGCCGCGCGCATGGCGCAGCTTGCCGACGAATACGACGCCGTCTACGTGGCCATCGGCGCGCAGACCGGCAAGGGCCTGCGCATCGACGGCACCGACGCGAACGGCGTGTTCTCCGCCGTCGACCTGCTCGGACGCATCGGCGACGGCGACTATCCCGACTTCACCGGCAAGAAGGTCGTCGTCATCGGCGGCGGCAACGTGGCCATGGACTGCTGCCGCACCGCTGTGCGCGCCGGCGCCTCCGAGGTGTCGGTTGCCTACCGCCGTCGCATCTCCGACATGACCGCGCTTCCCGCCGAAATCGAATCGGCCATCGCCGAGGGCGTGGAAATGGTCGTCCTGCAGGCGCCGGCCGCCATCGAGAAGGACGCCGAGGGCAACGTCGCGGCGCTGCTCACCGACCCGCAGATGATCGGCCCGGTCAAGCGCGGCCGCCCGGCTCCCATCGCCGCGGACAAGCCGCAGATGCGCATTCCCGCCGACATCGTGCTCATTGCCGTGGGCCAGAACATCGTTTCCGCGCCGTTCGAGGAATTCGGCATGGCCGCCGAATGGGGCGAGTTCAAGGCCGACGAGCACCTGTTCGCCCAGATGAACCCCGAGGCGCTTGCGGCGCGCGGGGCCGATCCGGCGACGGGCTCGAACGTGCTGGTCGGCGGCGACTGCCAAACCGGTCCGGCGACGGTCATCAAGGCCATCGCGGCCGGCAAGGTGGCCGCCCGCAACATCGACGACATGCTCGGCTTCAACCACACGCTCGACTGCGGCGTGGAGGTTCCCCTGCCCGCTCCCAACGACCGCGCCGCCTATGGCCGCGTCGAGGTGCTCGAGCGCCCGACGCGCGAGCGCAAGGCCGATTTCGAAGGCGTGGAGGTTCCCATGAGCACGGAAGAGGCCATGCAGGAATGCGGACGTTGCCTGCGCTGCGACCATTTCGGCGCGGGTGCTTGCGAAGGGGGGCGTATCCAGTATGTCTAGCATCACCATCGACGGACGCGTGCTCGAGGCGCGCGAAGGGCAGACCGTTCTGGAGGTCGCCCGCGAAGCCGGCATCCATATCCCCACCTTGTGCTATATGGCGCATCGCAGCGCCATCGGCTCGTGCCGCGTGTGCGTGGTCGAGGTGGAGGGCCAGGCCGCGCCCGTGCCGGCCTGCACCACGCCGGTGCGCGACGGCATGGTTGTCCAAACCGCTACCGAGCGCGTGCTGGAATATCGTCGCATGGCGGTTGACCTGCTCATTTCCAACCACGGGCTCAATTCCACGAATTTCTGCTTCAGCTGCATGAAGAACGGTGCCTGCGAGCTGCAGGCCGTTGCGCGCGAGGTCGGCGTGGAAACCCCCAGCTTCCCGGCCCCCGTCAAAGACAAGCCGGTGCTGGACTCCAACCCGTTCTTGTCGTTCAACCCCAATCTTTGCATCGCGTGCCAGCGCTGCGTGGGCGCCTGCAACGACGCCGCGCGCAATCACGTGCTGACCACCGGCAAGCGCGGCGTGCGCACCGTCATCGAGGCGCCGTTCGGGCCCGATTGGGACACGACCGCCTGCGAGAGCTGCGGAAACTGTGCCGAGGCATGCCCCACGGGCGCGCTGGTGGAGAAGCGCCGCCACGAATATCGCGAATGGGAGGTCACGAAGGTCCAGACCACGTGCCCGCACTGCGCCACCGGCTGCCAGTACAACCTGGTCGTCAAGGACGGGCGCATCGTGGACGCCGAGCCGGTCGACGGGCCTTCCAACCACGGCCTTCTGTGCGTGAAGGGCCGCAGCGGCAGCTTCGACTTCGTGCATTCGCCCGAGCGCCTCACCACGCCGCTCGTGCGCAATCCCGAAAGCGGCGAGCTTGAGCCCGCCACCTGGGACGAGGCGCTTGATCTGGTCGCCAGCCGCCTAGGCGCGCTGCGCGATGAGTTCGGCGGGCAGTCGCTGGCGGCGTTCGCCTGCGCCCGTTCGGCCAACGAGGACATCTACATGCTGCAGAAGATGGCCCGCTGCGCCTTCAAGACCAACAACGTGGACAACTGCGCCCGCGTGTGCCACGGCCCCTCCGTTGCCGGCCTCGCGCAGACCCTCGGCAGCGGCGCCATGACCAACCCCATCACCGACATCGCCGAGAACGCCGACGTCATCATGCTGGTGGGCAGCAATCCCGAGGAAGCGCACCCGGTCATCGGCATGCAAATCCGCCGCGCCGCCGAGCGCGGGACGAAGCTCGTGGTGGTCGACCCGCGCGACATCGGCCTGTCTCAGCTGGCCGACGTTCATCTGAAGCTCAAACCGGGCACCAACGTGGCGTTCGCCAACGGCATGGCCCGCGAGCTTATTCACGAGGGGCTCATCGACCGCGCGTTCATCGACGAGCGCTCCGAGGGCTTCGACGAGTTCGTCGCCATGGTCGAGCGCTACACGCCCGAATATGTGGCCGAGATCTGTGGCATTGACGCGTGCGACCTCATCGCGGCGGCGCACACCTACGGCGAGGCCGACGCGGCCGCCATCGTGTACTGCCTGGGCGTCACCGAGCACACCGGCGGCACCGAGGGCGTCATGTCGCTGTCGAACCTCGCGATGATCACCGGCAACTACGGAAAGCCCGGCTGCGGCGTCAACCCGCTGCGCGGCCAGAACAACGTGCAGGGCGCCTGCGACATGGGCGCGACCCCGGCCGATTTCCCCGGCTATCAGAAGCTGGCGAACGCCGAGGTCATGGAGCGCTACGAGCAGCACTGGGGCGTCGAGATTCCCAAGTGGAAGGGCACCTACGCCACCGATTGCTTCCCGAAGATGATCACCGGCGACATCAAGGGCCTGTTCATCTTCGGCGAGGACCCGGTTCGCACCGACCCGGACACCACGCACGTCATCCACGCGCTCGAGTCGCTTGATTTCCTGGTGGTGGACGATTTGTTCCTCACCGAGACGGCCAAGTACGCCGACGTCGTGCTGCCCGGCCGCAGCTACGCGGAGAAGGAAGGCACGTTCAGCAACACCGAGCGCCGCGTCCAGCGCATCCGCACGGCGGTGACCATCCCGGGGCAGACGCGCCTGGACACCGACATCTTCATCGACCTGATGAATCGCATGGGCTACGCGCAGCCGTACCTGACGAGCGCGCAGATCATGGATGAAATCGCCGAGCTCACGCCGAGCTTCCGCGGCATCAGCCATGCGCGCCTGGACTCGGCCGAGGTGGCCGGGCAGGGCTTGCAGTGGCCGTGCACGAGTGCGGATCATCCGGGCACGCCCATCATGCATGTGGGGAAATTCACGCGCGGCACGGGCGCGTACTCGCTGGCCGAGTACATCCCCTCGGCAGAGCAGCCCGACGACGAATTCCCGCTTATCCTGACGACGGGCCGCGTGCTGGCGCAGTACAACGCCTGCGCCATGACGGACAAGACGCCGGGCCTCAACGAGATTTCGGGCGAGTCGTTCATCGAGATCAACGACGAGGACGCCGAGCGTTTGGGCATTTGCGACGGCGATCGCGTGAACGTGACGAGCCGCCGCGCGACCATCCAGTCGACGGCCCACGTGTCGGGGAAGACGAATCCCGGCCAGACGTGGATGCCGTTCCATTTCCAGGACGGCAACGCCAACTGGCTGACGAACGCCGCCCTCGACCGCATCTGCGCCACCCCGGAATACAAGGTGTGCGCCGTACGCGTAGAGAAGGCGTAAAGGGATAAGCAGGGGCGCTCCGCGCGATTGCGCGGGGCACCTTTGGCTTCAGCGTTGGGGGGCGCCCGAAGGGCGCGATAGTGTTCTCCCAGGCCGGCCGGCGGGTCCGTTGCCCGCCGGCCGGCCGTTCGGTTCGCGTCCCTCGTCCCTTACAGGTAGCCCGCGCCCTTCAGGACGTCGAGGATGTTGCGGCCCTCGGTGGTGCCCTCGATGATGCGGCGCGCCCGCACGGCGTCGCCGACGTTCACGACCGGCGTGCCCTTCGGTAGCGCACCTTCGATGGCGACAAGCTGCGGGCTGGTCGACTTCATGCCGATGCACACGAAGCCGTAATCGAAGGGCAGCTCCTCGCTGGTTTCGTCGGGGTTCTTCACCACGAAGGAGTGCTCGCCGACGCAGGTGAGCGCCGTCGACGGGCGCAGCGTCACGTCGCAGGTGTCGAAGATTTTCCTCATGCGCGCCATCGTGACCAGGTCGATGCCGGTGCCGATCGTCGGTGCCATCTCGATGACCTGCACCTTCGCCCCGCGCTCGGCCACGAACTCCACCACGTCGAGGCCCACCGCCCCGCCGCCGATGACGACGCAGTTCTGCCCCGTCATGTCCTTAGGGTAGTCGTCCACGTGATCCATCACCCATGCGATCGAATGCACGCGCCCGTAGGGTCGGTCGATCCACGTGCGCAGGCCCTCGATGGGCGGCAGCAGCGGCTCGGAGCCGGTGGCGTTGACCACGATGTCGGGCTTGAAGCTGTTGACGAGCTCGGGCGTGGCTTCCATGCCGGACAGCAGGAAGACGTTCTGCAGCCGTTCGGCGCGTTGCACCTGGTAATCGACGAAATCCTGGATGCGGAACTTGTCGGGCAGCAACGCGATGCGCCGCGCGAGGCCGCCGAATTCCCGCTGCTTCTCGATCACGTGTACCGTACAGCCCACCTCGGCAGCCGTGCACGCGGCCTCGAGACCGGCCGTGCCGCCGCCGATGACCGCCACGTTGCAGGGCTTCGTCACGTGCTGCTTGCGGTAGGTTTCCCACGTGTCCACCTGTGGATTCACCGTGCAGCGGATGGGGCGGTTCAGCTGGATGCGGTGGCTGGTGCAGCCGACGTTGCAGCTGATGCATTTGCGCAGCTCGTCTTCGCGGCCCTCGGCCACCTTGCGCGCCCAACACGGCTCGGCGATCAGCCCGCGGCCCATGCCCACGAAGTCGGCGTCGCCGCGCGCGAGGATTTCCTCGGCCACCTTCGGGTCGCGGATGTTGCCGGTGGTGATGGTGGGCTTGCCGAAGCGCTCGCGCACCGCCCGCGACAGGAATGCGCGCCAGCCGTCGGGCAGGCGGCAGGAGTCGATCTGGTAGTCGATGGTGTCGTTTAAGCCGCACGACACGTCGACGATGTCGATCTGCTCGATGAGGTATTCCAGCAGCTCAAGCGAGTCGTCGATCGTGTTGCCGCCGGGCACGCGCTCGTCGGCGGACAGGCGGAAGATGATGGGGAAGTCCTCGCCGACCTGCGCGCGGACGGCGTCGAGCACCATGCGCGGGAAGCGGGCGCGGTTTTCCGCGCTGCCGCCGAACTCGTCGGTGCGGTCGTTCATCGTGGGGGAGAGGAACTGACACAGGAGGTAGCTGTGGCCGCCGTGCACCTCGACGGCGTCGAAGCCGGCTACTTTCGCGCGGCGCGCGGCTTCGCCGTACTGGCGGGCGATGGCTTCCAGCTCCTCGCGCGAAAGCGGGCGCGGGGAGGCGCCGCCGGTTTTCGACGGGATGTTCGACGCGGAAACGGGCTGCACGCCCGTGCGGCTTTCCATGGCAGACGCGCCGGCGTGGTTGATCTGCACGGCGACGCAGGCGCCGTGGCGGTGCAGCGTCTCGGTGAGCTGGTAGAGGCGCGGGATGTAGCTGTCGTGGTCGATGCGCAGCTGGGTGGTGCCGTTGGATCCGGCGGGCCAGCTGACGTTGGCGTTCTCCACGATGATCAGACCGGTGCCGCCTGCGGCGCGCTGCTCGTAGTAGCCGATGTGGCGCAGGCTCATTTCGCCGTTCTGGCAGGCGTAGTTCGTGCCCATAGGCGCCATTGACGTGCGGTTTCGCACGCGCATGCCCTTTACAGTGATCGGTTGGAAAAGGTGCGGATAGTTCTCGTCGCTCATATGGACCCCCCAAATAAACGAAGCTGATCGGTGGGCATAACTATAGCAGCTCACGATGACGAGCGTGCGCCGGCAACGTTACGTTTTAGCGGCGCATGGGCGGGCGGGGAGCGCGCGTCGGATGGGTTCATCGGCGCAAGGATGTGGACATGCTGGAAGCTGGTGCGTGGTCGGGCGCAACTTCGCTATCCCGCCGCTGCAAAAGATGCGCGTTGTGCGTAGGTATTACTCGGGTGGCGAAGTGGCCGCAATGTCGCCTCTCCGCCACCTGCGTCTTTTCGGCCGGGGGTTGCCGGCCTATTCCGAGCGACCCGGAAAACCTACGCACAACGCGATGGTTTGTTGTGCGCTTCTGATTGCGAGGGTTTGCGGCCGGCCCCGGAAAATTCGGCGGAAAATGGTAACCTGGCTGCATGACTTTTCGGGGTCGCACGTGCTGCGCGAGGTGGCCCCAAACGGAAAGCGCCCGGTGGGCGCGATGCTGACCTGGGAGGATTCGCCTTATGCGCACCGCTGCGTCCCGTTTGCCGAAGGGCTTCTCGCTTGAGGAGCGCTTGGCCGCCTGCGCGAGCAACTTCGAGCCGAACCCGAAGGCGCGCTCGGGGCAGTGGCGCTACTGGGCTCCCGAGGGCGCGCGGCGGGAAATCCCGTACGAGCGCGTCGTGCTCGATCTGGGCTGCGGCAAGGGCGAGTACACGACGGCCTGCGCCGCCGCGCGGCCCGATGTTCTGTTCGTGGGGCTCGACGTCGACGGGGTGTGCGCGATGCGCGCCGCCGAATGCGCCATCGACGCTGGCGTGCCCAACGCCGTGTTCGTGCTGCATGACGACTCCGACCTGGCCGAAACCTTCGGCGCGGGCGAGCTGGCGGCCATCTTGCTGAACTTCCCCACGCCGTTTCCCAAGAAGAAAAAGGCGCAGTATCGCCTGACGCATTTCGATCGCCTGCTGTCGTACCGCACGATCCTGGAGCCGGGCGCGGCCGTACGCCTGCGCACCGACAGCATGCCGTTGCGCGACTTCTCGCTCACCCAGCTTGAAATCGCGGGCTACGAGCTGCAATGGGGAACCGAAGACGTGCGCGCGCTGTTCCCCGACGAGCCGTGGAGCGCCTACGAGCGCAAGCTGGTTGCGCAGGGCGCGCCGGTGTGCGGGTTCGCCGCGGCGCCGAAGGCGGGTGCGGCGCCGGAAAATCCGCAGCAGACGGCGCCGTTGTCGCTGGTCAGCTACTTGCCTGAGGACATCGAGAACATGGGATACGTGCCGCACGGCATGCAGGGCTGCATCGATAACATGAAGGGCCGCCGCGCGAACCTGCGGGCCAAAGGCAAACCCGAATGGACCCCGCCGGT
>CAVCPR010000061.1:0-16145 GCA_963604235.1 Anaerovoracaceae bacterium
CATCGTAGAACGGTCGAATCAATTTCAAATATTGCTCGCGATGATACAGTTTCAAAGAAATCGCCTCCTCTGTTTAGCTTATCAGAGAAGGCGATAATCGTCAGTTAAGACACCTATTTTCTCGATTCTGCAGAAGTTGGTTTCTCAAACCTTACTCCCACTCTTTCATTCCCAGTTTTTCATTTCCCGATGGAGTTCGTCTCTTATCCGGGCCAATTCCGTGTAGTATTTTTCGACGCCTCGGGAATACCTCTCGGCTACAACTCGGTCTTTCGGCACAGGGATCACTATCTCTCTCCAACGGTCGCCCAAGTCTTCGCGGTTCGTCTGCATGAACACGACCCTGTCCCATTGCTTTTGGACTTTCGGGAGCAGCAAGGACCACGCCAGAAAGAAGTTATCGAAACATGCGGCCGCCGACGTTCTTAGAACAAGGATCTCTTTCGTGAAGACGGCATGTTCCTCACCTGGCAGGACGACCGCCGGCTCGCCGATGTTCTTCGACGCGCGGGACGGCATCACGACATCCCAGGGCAGGATCCCGCTTTCGTCGGCCTTCCAGTAGCGTTTTGCCACCTCGAATGAAACCTGATTCGTGCTGTTCGGATTGACTTGGCCGTTTCGAATATCCGAAACCTTTATATAGGGGATTTCTCCCCCAATCCGCAAATCCGCGCCCGGGCTGCCGTGTCCCGTCCTGTATTCGACCAATCCGACGTCGGCAAGCTGCCCCAAGCTCGCCGCGTCGCACCCAGGCAACTCCGCGGCGAACCAGTCTCTCGCCGCGCCGACGGCCGTTCTGTCGCAGTAGCGAGGAACGCCGAGGCACGAGGATGAGAGCGGGACTGTCTTCGCATATGAGGCCGTGCGCGTTTCACCGTCGCCCTCCAAGAGGCAGTCCACGTCCCTTTGCGCGGCATCGTCGACTTCATCGGTTCTCTTCAGCGTGACGGGATCGAGACGGTACAGGGTGTTCCCGTCTTTGTTTATGCCGATAGTGGGGGCATTGGAAACCCAGGTCAAGCCCGCGCGAATCCAATCCGGGCCGACCCCTGCGCCGATGCACGGCTTGCTGCGCTTTTTGACGAGCACGTAGAAGTTGGTCTTGGCTCTGCAAAACCCCTGAAAAGCCTCCATGGGGATGTTCAGCACGCCCTTTAGCTCGAACTTGTCGTCGAGCCAGGCGCGAAACCATTCGTAGCTTTTGGAGAAAAAGTACGTTTCCGGCAGGACGATGCCCAGCCTTCCCCCCTCATGCAGAAGCCTGTAGGCCCTCTCCACGAAGACGATGCCTATTTCTGTCGGCGAATAGCTGTCGGAGAACTTGCCGGTTTTGGTGTGTTTGCAGATCTCATATTGCCCACAGCTCGCCTCGTGGGCGCTCATGACCAGGTCTTTGCCGAACGGCGGGTTCGTCAAAACGACGTCGTAGCTATCGTCTGCGAGCGCGTCGGCTATGGCGTGCCGGTCGCTTTCCCATGAGGACTGCTTGATCGAGTCCCCGAGCTTCACGTGGGTCGAGCCGTCGCCCATTCCGACCATGAGGGCGCGGGCGAGCTTGACGTTGATGTTGTCCAAATCTACCCCATACAGCTTCGCATTTGCCCACCTGACGGCATCGGCCTCGCTAATGTTTCTCGCGACCTGGAGATATACCTCGCCAAGGAACCCGCCGGTACCGCACGCGGGGTCGATTACCTTGTCCGTGCTGTCGACGCACATCATTCTCGTCGCGGCTTTTATGACCCGGCTCGGGGTGAAGTATTGGCCGTCGCCGTTTTTCAGGTTCTCGCTCCTGAAGATTTGGAACGCCATGGACAAAGTTTCCGGTTTGACGCAAATGAGATTTTTGCGCTGCAGCTCCGCGACGATCGCATGGATCGTCGTCGCTTCGAATTGTATGGAATCCGGCTCGTCATCGGTGAAAAGCTCCCGCCTGTCGGCCTTGTAGCGCTTGAACAGCGCGTTCACGGTCGCCGCAGTTTCTTCGGGTGTGTCCGAAATCTGGAAATCGACGCTATCCCTCTTTTTGGTCAAACGCGCATCCAGGTCGGATTGGAGCTTCACGAGAAGCAAGTTGCACAACTGGCTGAGCCTAGCATCGGCTCGCGTAGTCCGTCCATCCTGGGAGACAATCAGAGCCAAGAGATCCTTAAAGCAACTTTTCAGCTCGGCCAAAGTCGGCGTGGACATCTCGCCTGCGTTCACGTTCTCGCTGCGAATGAGATTTTCGCCCGGCGCGGGCAAGGTCGAGCCCTTCACTACCTCGAACTCGCCCGAAGGACGCTTGTACACGCGCGTAAACCTCGTGCCGTCGGTAAGGATGCCGAGCTGCACTTTCGGCTCGAGACCCATGTATATCTCAAGCTCGGAAAGGCCGGTTCTCTCCCCAGGTTCTTTGCACTCTATGATAATTTTCGCGTGCTGCCACTGCCCCTTGCAGCTCTCCGAGTCGAAGATGGCGATGTCTACCGGAAAACCCCTGAAGGGCCCTCCTTTCTCCCGCGCCGCGGCAGCGGAGGGATTTTGAGGGACGCGCCATTCCTTCTCATCGCGGCCATCAAGGTCTTTGGAAGGGCATTGTATCTGCTCTCGAGCCCAGCCCAGCTTCAGCAAGGACTCGAGAATTGGGAGCCTGGTCGAATGGTGCTCTACAAAAGAAGCCGATTCGTATGCCATTATTGCCGCTCGCCGCTCGAAGCCGGGCGAACCTTAACCTCGAAGGGCATGCCCTTTTCGCGCACAAGGGCACGCAGGAAGAGGTTGATCGCCGTGGACATGGAAAGCCCCAGCTCGTCGAGTACGGCGTTCGCCTCCCTCCTCACCTCTGGGTCTATGCGGACGGTGGTCGCGGGTATCTTGGACGGCATGCCTTGCCCCTTTCGTCGTATGCCACGGTGCACCCATTCTAGCGCATTTAGGCCGCCTGCGCTTCCCAGTAGTCCATGCAGGGAGACTCCGCGGCGACCTCGGCGCGCAGGCGCTCAGACTTGCTCAGCCGCGCCATGCCTCTGTGAACTAGGTCGTCGGCATCCATGGGCGAACCTCCGTGGTCGTTGGTGCATGGATTACCCACTAGAAACAGCGAAGGACCAAAGAGAAACACTAATGGGAAGAGAGCAGAAAAGACGCCGCCGACAGGCGTCGGAGCGTCACGACGCCTGCATCGGATACGCGGGATGCGACATGTTTCATCGCCAAAGACTCTCGCTTGCAGACGGGAAATAGATCGCCATAGGGCCGTTTTCCCCCAAAAAGAGGGGTTATAACAAGCGTATTCGATATTGTATAAGCTATACTGATACGTAATGACCGCGTTACAGCCCGGCGCCGCATTCGGAACTTGGAAACCCGAAACGCGGACAAAGCCCGCGCGCCTGGCCGTTATCAAAGAAACGAAACAGACCGAGAACGAAAGAGAGAAACGGAGCCGAACATGAGCACCCTCGACGACCCGACGCGCGTGGAGCGCTACCTGGACAAGATTCCCGCCGCGTACCTCGCCGCGACCATCCAACGCGCGGCGGAGGGCAAGACTTCCGCGAAGCCGACGAGCTTCGAGGTGGGCCTCATCGCCCGAGAGATGGACTACATGGCCTACGAGAAGTCCCCCGCCTATCGAATCGCCATGGCCTACCCCATCGCGGCCGAGATCGTCGACGTTCGGAAGGACTCCATCGGCGAAGGGGCCGAGTTCTTCCGAATCAGTTATCGCGAGCTGTCCGACGACAAGGGAGAACTGCTCGAGATCAAGACCCCGCTCCTGTCCGACAGCCGATTCGGAAACACCACGAAGACCATCTGGGACCGCAAGGACGAGAACGGCCGCAACGCATGGGTGGGTAAGAAGATGCGACTTTACAAGCACAACGAGGAGCCGAAGCCCGGCGACAAGTCGAAAAACGGCTACAAGCGCGTCGTGTATGCCGAGCCGCTGGGCAGGTAGAGAGCCCGCCCGTCGCGCTTAACCGACGAATAAAGGTGCGAAATATGAGTCTCGACCTCAATGAAAACGAAATCAACCGACGTTCCAAGAAGATCGCGGATGCAACCGGTATGGAATTCAGCGCGGCGCGCTGCCTGGCAAAGGAATCCATCGACCGGAAAACGGTCGAGTTCTTGCGAGTCCGCAGACTTACGGGACTAAGCCCGGAAGAGGCCGCCCACGCATGCGAGGACTTAGCCAGGGCAGGGCTTCTCGAGCCCCTCAAGAACGCGAACGCGATACGCGGGGTCGCAGGGGAAGCCGCAACGAAGTACAACATCACGTTCCCCATCCCGGACGTCCCACGGATTTCGGAGCTTGATTTCTCGATCACGTGCGGCAACAAGACTCTTCTCACCCGTTTTCCCTGGCTCTTTCTCGAGCACGAGGCAAAGCTCTGGGCTTTGCATAAATGGCTCCGCGCGTCGTACGGACGCGAAATCCCGAGCGTAAGCGAGGGGGAACGGGCCTACGAGATATGGGGAGACGAGAAGGAGCTGCTATCAAGCAGCAAGCATAAAAGCGGCTTCATGGAACTTTTAGGACGCCTGAAGTTCGATATGGGGCTATTGAGGGTTTACTCGACCACGCAGGCGCGCTATCGAAGCTACGTGCTGCCCGAGCCCGGACTCGTCTTGGTGTCCGAAAACCTCGACTTCTATTATTCGGTGAAAAGGATGCTGCGTCGCGGCGGGTTCGACCTTTTCGGAAGCCGCATCGTCGGCACCGTGTTCGGCGCCGGAAAAGCCGCGCTGTCCGAGGCGTTCGATACGTTTTTGCACGAAGAGGGGATTGCCCGCGCGTCACTGCGCTATATCGGCGACATCGACCCAACTGGGATTTGGATGGCCCAAAAGTTTGAAAGCGCCTTCGGCGACGTGCTGCTCTACCCGCTCTACGGCGAGATGGCGCGAAGGCATATGCAGCGCCGCACCAGCGGGGCAATGCTCTTCCATTATCCGGAAGAGCAGGCCGAGTACATCAATCCCGACAACTTCACCACCCACCTCTCGGAAGAGGAGGCGGGCGAGGTGTCGCGCTGCCTCGAGGAGAGAGTCCGAATCCCGCAGGAGATAATTACATTGGCAGTACTGGAGGAGCTGGTGAGAAATGACTAGGAACGAGAACCTTGACTCCCAAATTCTCGACGAGGCGCAGGCGATACAGCTTCCGGTCGTTTTGATGACGACCCTTTTTCGTTCCCCCGCCCCGGAATCTCTCGACCACATCCCCCGCCCGGCGCTAGACAGCGCGATCATCCTCGCAATCGTCTGCATGAAGCGCCACTCCCTCGACCTGGGCACCCTCGAGCGCGCCGGCAGCGAGGTGCAGGTGCCCTTTTTCGAGGTCGAAAACTTCTTCAGGCGAAATCCGCACATGCATGCGCTCGCAGATCGAGACATCCGGCCTTTCGTCGACTATCTGCGCGACAAGGTCCTCACAAGCCCCAAGTACCGAACATACCAACCAATCGGCGCCCGCCTGGCCTCACCGAATGCAAGCAAGCAGTTCGTCATCTCGACGGTAACCGAGGACGCGGCAGCCCTGCGCCCCGAGGTCATAATGGCATTCGCCCGCCTGTACGACCTGGTGAAGATGACCGGCACGGACACCCTCGACTACAAAACCTATCAACTGCAGATGATGATCGAGCTCGGCGACTTCGATTCCGTGGTCAGCACGCTCGAATCCATCAAAGAGGCCGTTGTCGGGGAGTTCTACCACCTGATCAACGTGAAGAATGCGATCAGGCAGCGTTTTCAGGAAGTCGACTTCGACGAACTCGAGGACGACTTGAGAAAGCGCGCCGACGAATATCGCCGCCTTTTCGAGAAAATGGACAGCTCCCTGTCCATGCTGAACAAAATGGACGACAGGCCCGAGGACGATGCGGCTGCAAAGAAGCTCGAGGTCGCTCTCGACCAAGCACGGGGTTCCATCAAGCAGTGCATCGACGCCTTCTCCACGCTCGCCACCCAATGCGGCGATGTGATCTACGAGCTTCTGGAAGCCTCGAAGAGGAACGCGCGCTACGACATCTCCGACCTCTTCGACTTCGAAAGGGAGGTCGTAGAGAGGCTCGGAGAGCTGTCGATGCCCCAAATCGCGGAGTTGCCGCAGGCGATTCTGGCTCCCGTGTGTCTTTCCCCGGGTGCCAAAATGCTCTACCCCGAAGCCCTTATGGATGCGGAGCCCGCCCGCCGCAAAGAAGCGAACGGCGGGTTCGTGGACATGTCCGGCGCGCGGCCCAACCCCGCCGCGCTCGAAGCAGAGGAAAAGGCGCGGCGAAGAGCAGAGGAGGCGTCGCGGGCCCTGGCCGAGTTCATCGGCAGATTCGAGGGCGACTGCCTGCTCTCCGACGCGCTCAAGGACCCCCGTCTCGCCGTCGAGTTCGCGGAGCCGGGCGTGTTCGGCAAAGTCTGCCTCGCGGACGCGCTCGCCGGGAGGCTGCCCCTCGACGGCGTCGAAGCCATACCCGGCAAACCCTTCGTGTTCGCCGGCGATTGCATAGCATCCGACATCCTGTTTGCAAAGAAAGGGGCATAAAGATGGCGACAACCTGGAACGACATGCTCTCCGCCGTCTTGGCGGCGATAAGAAACGGCGGCGTGCTATCTCCCGCCGCCGACTGGGAGGCGTACGAGGCGCTGAGCGACCCCCATGCGCTCGATTTGCGCGACACGGTGTGCGAGACCCTCGGGGTCGAGATAAGGAAACCCCAGTTCGACGAATCCTACTTCGTATTCCCAAGCTCCCAATCATCCATGTTCGCACTCTCCAAGCAGGAGATGGCGGAACAGCTCGGCGCAATCGTCAGCAAGTCGGACAAGGACGAGCGCGGAACCACGCAGGCGCAAGCCATGTGGGCCGTCCTATACGTCTTGTTCGTAGACTACGCCTTCGAGCGATCGGTTCAACCCGAATGCCGCGCCCTCGAAAGGCCGCCGATCTCCGACTTCGTGCAGAATTGCCGAGAGAAACTCAAGCGCGGCTATGATGCGTATTCCTCGGACGACGCGTCCTCGGCCTTCGGAGAGGTGTGCGCAGCGCTCTACGACCGCCCGGACACCCAGAATCAAAACACCGTGGAGAGGGAGAAAGCGGCAACGAGGACGCTCGCCGGCGCGATAAACAAGATGCTCGGGTTCCTCGGAAAGCAAGGCATCCTCGACAGCAAGGAGCTCAACAACGGGTACATCGTCCCGACGACGCGCGGCTGCGTGGCGTATCAATTCGGCATCGCCTCGCGAGACGGGGCGCTGCCGAGGCTCGTGAAAGCAATGAACGGCGACTTCGAGGACGAAGCGAAGACGGCTCAAGAAGAAACGGAGGAGGCAAATGCCTAAAATCTACGAATTCGGACTCCCGGGCTTTCTCCCCGGAATGCCGGAGACGGACTGCATCGGCAAATTCCATGTGCAGCCCCGGGGCTGCAACGCTCTAATCACCGGAGAGAACGGCATCGGCAAAACCGCGCACGTCATCGACCCATGGATGTATCTGCTCAGAATGCACGGCAAGACGGACAGGAAAACAAACTTCCCCGCCTACATGCACGACCATAATGCGCGCTCGCCATACGTCTATTACGTGGACATGCTCATCGACGGCGAAGGCGTAGACAAAAACATGGACATGCTCCTCGCGGGCTTCTATATCGACGTCCCGACGGCGAACGATGCAGGAGAGTACAAGGAGAACGGCTTTCACTTCGTGGTCCAGCACTCGTCGGACGTCTGGCGCGACCTTGCCGATGCGCGCCCGGTCTACGAGAAGCTGGGCATCGACATCGTCGAGCACAGCCCCTCGAACCCGAATATGGTAAGAATCGCGTCGCGCGAGGCCGCCCGCGCGGCCTTCGGTCGCGAAACCCCCCATATGATCGGAAGGACATTCAATATCAAGGCGGGAAGGCCGACGCCGGGCTTCCTCCCCTATCTTTCGGAGCTCGCGCGATACGATTTCGCCTCCGCCCGGGAGCAGGCCGTGCACCTATCCACATCGGAGGGCAGCGCCAATCTGCAAAGCCTCTCGGAAGAAGCCCTGCTCACTTACTTCCTCTACAACCCGTTCGAACACGAATTCCTGCCCAAAGGGACAAGCAGCGAGCTTCTCGAGCAGCTCGCGGATTACTGCGAAGGTAACCTGGACGCCGCCGCGCGGCATGAGCGGATCAGCTTCCTGGAATCCAGCGTCGGCGACCTCGAGCAGATCCAAGTGCTCGCGGAGAACGCCGAGGCGGCCGAGAATGCGCTCAAGCAGAGCGCAGGCGCTGCGCAAAAGCTGGCCTGCGACATACAGTCCGGGCGAAATCGAACCACGCGCGAAATCGAGGATCTGGAAAACGAAATCACATGCAACGCCGCCCAGCAGCTCGAAGCCGGCAAGCATTCGGCCTCCCTCTCGTATCGCCGCGCGCAAAAAAACCTCGTCGAACTGGATGAAAAGCGAAAAAGCCTCGTACTCGCCGCGACTGCCGCCCGCAAGCGTTTCGAGCAAGCCGCCCGCAAAGCCGGCCTCGCCGCGGCCATGAACGCCCTCGCAAAGGAGAGCGACGCGAAGGAGACCCTCATCGGCATCGAGAACGCCCTGCTCGCCCTCGAGTCGGAACGCGCGAAAAGCGGCCTGGGGGACATCAGGTGGACACTCAAAGTTCTCAACGACAGGGAAATCGAGAAATGCGAGGAATATCTCGCCGCAGCGAAGTCTCAGGCCGACGCCGCGGACGAGGCGCTCTCCGCGGCGGACGAGGCGCTCTCCGACGCGACGCTCGCTGTAACATCCTCGGAGCTTAAACTCGGGAACTGTGAGGAGACGCACTCCCGAACATTACACGAGATAAAGGAGAGCCTGCGCCTCGCCGAAGTCGATAACGTCGTGAACGAGTTCCAATCCGTCCTCTGGGATGAGGTGGAAGCCGTGCGCGAACGCCACGCCGCCGCCGCGAAGGCGGCGCGCAAGGACGAAGAGAAGGCGGAAGACGCGCTGGCCGCCGCACGGGGCAATATATTGCAGCTGCAAGCCGCGCGCGTCGACCTCTCCACCGAACACAGAGCAGCCGAAAGCGCGCTCGAACAGACCGCCGCCACCGCGAAGGCTCTAGACCTCGGCATCGATGAGCTGCTAGCCGAACACGGCTCGACCGTCAACGGGGGATCGCTCGAGACCCTCGAAGGTTGCGAGCGGGCGGAACGGGCCCTCGACGAGCGGTGCGCCGAGGGCGGCGCCAAGGCCGCCGCCGCCCGGACGGCGGCGGACAAGGCCCGCAAGTACCTCCACAACGCCGAAAACGGCTCGCTCATGCTCCCCGACGGCGTCGTGGCCGCTCTCGACGCCGCAGGCATCCACTCCCAGCCCGCGATCCAGCTCATCTCGGAGATGTCGCAAGAGACGCGCGAACGCCTCTTGAGGCGCTCGCCGGCAGCTTGCGCCTGCGTCGTCGTGCAGGACGGGCAGGGACAGAAGGCCCTCGACGCCCTCGCGAGCATGGACAACGAGGAGTGGCTCGCGGGCGCCGTCGGCGTCCTCGAGCAGGGGCAGATGATCCGTCCGGAATCTATCGACACCGCCATGTTCGCGGCGCATCCCGACTACGACTACATCGCCGACCCGGCAGCCCGCCTCCGCGCACTGAACCAAGAGGCCGAGGCGCTCGAGGGAGAGGCCGAAACCGCGCAACGCGAGGCGGACGCCTTGTTCGCGGCGAAGACGGCGGTCCTCAACTTCCGGGAGAAGTGGTACTCCGGCAGCTACGCGCGCCGCGAGGATTACGTCGCCGCGATCATCACGTCCGAAAACCGCGTCGAAGCGGCCAAAGCTGCCCTCGACGACAATCTCGAGCAGGAAGATGCCGCGCAGGCCCTCGTCAAGGAGCTCGACCGCGCCCGCACGGAGGCTTCCAAGCACGCCGAAGGAATCGAAAGACTCATCGAGCATCTCTCCGCCGCAACCGGGCGAAAGGGGGAGCTCGAGCGCGCCCGCGCCGCCGTCGAGGATACGAAAAGCGCTCTCGCCGCCGCAGAACTCTCCAAAAGCGCTGCAGTCGGCGAGAGGGATGCCTGCGCCGCAGAGCAGAAACAGAAACGGACCGAGCGCAACAACAGGGAAACAGCTCTCCGCAACGCGCGGAACAAGCTTCACTACATCGCGCTCCCGGAAGGCGGTTCCTTCATCGAGGGCGTCTCGTTCGAGGCGTTGCTCGAGCAGGAGAAAAGCATCAGCAAAACCCTTTCTCAGAACGACGGCAGGCTCGACTCGCTCCGTGCCGAGCGCGAGGATGCGAGCAAAAAACTCGAGGAGCTTGCAAGCGTGTCAAACCTAAAGCTCGCCGCCGCCTGCGCATCTCGCGAGGAGACGGAGGCGAAGGCCTTCGCGCTCGACGAACTGGAGCTGCTCGAGAACGACAAGCAAGCCGCGTTAGAAGAGAAAAACATGGCCGAAACGCGGGAATCCTACGCCTCGAGCAACGTCGACCGCGCGCAGGGGCAGTTAACCAATCAGTACCAAACCTACGTCAGCCGTTACAAAGAAGACCCGCTGCCGGAGACCAAAATCATGGGCGACCCCGAGGGGGTCAGGGCAAGGCTTGAGAAGGAGGCCGAAGAGCTATCAAGCTCGAAACGTTCCCTGGAGCGCGTCCTGCGCGTCTTCGACGAATGCTTCACCAACCTCGCATGCAAGGGCTTCTCCGCTGGCGAGACCGGCGAGGGAGACAGCCGAGAAGAAGTCGACCCCAAACAGGCGGGCGCCCTCGTCGACGCCGCCCTCAAAAAAGTCGATGACGCAAGAAATAACCTCGACGTCAGGACGAACGCGCTGACCAGCCGCCTAAACTCCTACAACAGCGGGGTCAGGCAACGCGAGGAGGAGCTCTCCTTCGCCCTCCTCTCGCCCCGCGAGGGCTCCGTTCCGAAGGCACACGAGGTGCAGAGCATGCTTCAAAGCGTGAAAGGCACGCTGCTCGCCTTGAGGAGCAAGGACGACAGCTCGCAACTGGCCCGTCAAGTCGCCTGCCGCAAACTCACTCTTATCGGAGGCGACGTCATCAAGAAAATGTCCGCCATCGAACGGCGCGCAAACGGCGAATTCGGGTTTTACGGGCTCTCGAAAGCCGCAGCCCTCGATGCCGACGAGTGGGAAAAGGCGGTCGACGGGTGGCTAGCCCTGAAGCTCGCCACCATCGGCAGCCTGGCAAAGAAGCAGACCGACCGCATGACCCGAGACGAATTCATCCGAAAACACATCAAGGACGACATACTCAGCATCAGAAACCTCGTGGAGCTGTGCATCGGGCAGACCGGCACGGACACGAAGGACGGCAGGATTTGGATTAAATCCCCTAGGAAGTCGGAGCAGAAGCGCGTAACCTGGAAACAGCTCAAGACCTCCTCGGGTGGCGAGAGGCTGTCCGCTCGCATGCGCGTCATCGTGCCCCTCGTCTCGGCAAACTGCCTCAACAAGGGCGCCACGTCGATCATCATGCTCGACACCCTGTTCGGCGGACTGTCGGGCGAAGCCCTCCTCGCGCCGACGTTCGACGTCATGGAGAGGTCGAAAACGCAACTGATCGTAGTCGAGGACCGAGTCCTCGACGCCCACATCAACGCAAGGTTCCCCCACATCACGAAAATCCAAGACGGGGTATGCGCAAACGGGGCGATCCCCCTTTGCGAGACCCAGGATGGAAAAACGGGCGTGGAGGAGATGACGGCGTTCTTCACCGCAACGGGACGAGAGGTCCAGGATGCGCTGTTCTAGGAAAACGCCGCGACGGAACGACGACGAACGATACGGAAACTGAAAAGCGTGTAACAGGCGCAGGAGATAGCGTCGAAAAAGGCGCAACAAGGGGGGTGGCGCCTCGGCGTTGGCCACGCGATTCTTCTGCCTGGAGCCTTTCCGACCTGCGGGCGTCCTGCTGGGCGCCCGCAGGTGTTTCAGAACCGTATTTTATTAAAAACCAACCAGCGATTTAACGATTCCAACCACTTATTTTACATGCCCCGAAAATCGCGGGCGCGGCGGCGACAGGTAACGAATCGAAAACGAGGCGCGCGGATTCGGGCACGGCGGGCCGTATAATGGCATGGCGCCCGGGCGGGCATGCCGACCTTCCCGACGGCAACTCGCCGGGCGCCTCGCGCATGGGTTTGGCCGGAGGTCCCCGGCCCGTCCCGTCTTTCCCTACCTCGACCCCTTTTCGGCTCTCGCATGCAGCCCCGGGGGTCGAGCCCCGGGGCGGCTGCCCGCTTGCCGTCCCGGGGGCTCGCCTAGGCGAGACAGCTGGCAGGACCGAAGCCCGAATAAGAACGAATAAAACGAATAGAGCAAGGTTCCGTTCGAAAGGCGCAGTATCGGCCTAAATCGGGTCTTGGCCGGCGATTCCCATGCGCCGGGCCGCTATATCGAAATACGCCCGGTCGAGCTCCACGCCTATGAACTTTCGCCCTGCGGCCATGGCCGCGACGCCCGCGCTGCCGCTGCCCATGAACGGGTCGAGCACGACGTCCCCGGGGGCGGTGAGCGTGCGCACGAAGTGGTCCATGAGCGCGACTGGCTTTTGAGTCGGATGCTTCCCGAATCCCCTCTCGCTTTTCGGCGTGACAGAGGATTCGAAGAAGTCATGCAGGGCTTTGCCGGCGTTGTTGAACGTCCCGGTCTTCGCGCCGTTAATGAAATAGACCCACGACTCGGTCGAGTTGATGAAATGCAGGTTCATGTTCCGCGGCATGGGATTCGTCTTGTGCCAAACCCCGGTCGTCTTGTAATAGAAGCCATGCTTTCGGGCCAAGCCGATCAGGGTCTCGACCTTGATGACGGCCATGAACATGAGCAGGGCTCCGCCCTTGCGCACGACGCGCGCGGCCTCGCCGAACAGGGCGTCCATCGACGCAGCCCATTCCTCGGGACTCTGGTCGTCCCACCCCGCCGCCACGAAATAATTCTCCCGCATATTCCCGAGGTTCGCGTCCCGGGCTTTCATGAAGAGGCCGAGATTGTACGGCGGGTCGGTGAGGAGCAGGTCCACGCACCCGTCCGCGACGTCCTCCATCGTGGCCAGGCAATCCCCGCAGATCAGGCGAGCCCCGTCCCGGGAGATCTCAGCTCGGAGTTTTGCACCCCCCCCGTCCAGATCGGCGGTCGGCTCGCAGGCCTCGCAAAAAAGCTTCTTCGACATGGCGTCCTCTCCTTTTCGTTCGTTTTCCAGGCATGAACCGGAAAGGGCCTTGCGCTTTTTGCGCAAGGCACGCGAAGCCGCGACCGCGAAAAGAGGGATGAGAAAAGAGGGATGAGAAAAAACCCGCTCGGGGTCGATTCCCTGCGACGGGCTGCGATGCAATCGAGGGCAACACCCCTAAAGAAGCCCTGCGTGGCACAGGGCTTCTTTAGGGGTGCGACAGTTGTAATGTGAACAATAGGAAGTGTAGCACTAAAGCACCAACCGGGATTTTGCATACCCTTTATTAGGTGCGTATGCCGTGCTCGGCGGGCGCGCGGCGGGGCAAGGGATCAGGCATCGGCTTTCGAGATGCGCGCGATTCAGTCGCACTCGCCCGGCTGAATCGCGGCCGCCCATGCAGGCGGCGGGATCCTGTTGCCCTTCGACCCGTTGCACTTCGAGCAGAGCACCTGAAGATTCGACGGGACGGATTTCCCGCCCTGGGCGACGGGGATGATGTGGTCGATATGCAGCCCCACCCCGTCCGGCATGTACTTGCCGCAAACCCGGCAAGTATAGTTGTCACGTTCCTTTATCTGTTGGCGCAGCTTCGGGGTCATTAACCGGCGCTGCTCTTTGGCGTGGTATTTGGCGCTCGTGGTCTCGAACCCGATCGCCGCCAAACGCCGCATCATCTCCGAAAGCTGCCCATATCCCATCCGGCACGTCTGGTCGGTCTCCGTCACCGTGTACGAATGGCGCACGTAGTTGCTCTGGCGGTAGCGCGTCTTGTCCCTCGTCGTCGCGAAGACGTAGGCATGCTCATCGTCGATGGCGCGCAAGTATTGCTCACGCCGGCGCTTCTTCAGGGCATGGGTCTCTATATATTGCTCGCCGGCCCTCTTCCATTCCTCGATCGCGGCGCGATGCCGCTCGACGGCCGCGCGGTTGGACTCGTCGAGCAGCCACAGCTCTATCTGCTCCGCCATATCCACGTTGCGCTTGCGCGAGACGTCGAACGTCACGCGCATGTACGGAAACGAGAAGGGGCTTTTCCACCATGCAGCGAATCTCGCAATCCCGACCGCGGCCAAAACCACGAGCAGGACAGGCGCGCAAAGCGCGGCTACGAACATCCAATCGACAGTTCCCAAGTTCATGCGGCCTCCTCAGCGCTTCGCGGGGCAGACGGTGAAGTAGTTGGCGTCGTTGGCCAGGACGTAGGCCTTGAGGGACGCCTTGCCGCCGGACTTGACCTCGCGGCATGCGACGAACTCGCCGCCCGCGACTTTCAGCACCTCGTAGGGCTTGCCGTTGCCGCCCCTCGTCGACTTGACGCGCACCCCGGGCGCCAAGCCCTCGATGGGAAGTTTGACGAACGGGTTGCCGCGCGCCCTCCACTCGCCCGACGGCTCGGGTCCGCCGGCGTCGGACGCCCGTGCGGGCGCTGCTGGCGGCTCGGGGATTTCGATGCGGCTGGCGACTGTACTCATTGGCTCTCCTTCGTCTCGACATCGGGGGGGGTTCCGGGGTTGGAACCTAGGGCTTGGACGGGCACTCGCCGCTTTCGCGGGGAGGAGTTGCCGTCGGGGTTCGTCGGCGCGGTTTCCTTTATCGGGGATCGGCACCGTCCGGGCGGGGCTGGCCTGCGGCCTCAGGGCCGCAGGCGGCCGTCGCGGCTAGTCGGCGAAAACGGGCTCGTCCTCGTCGTCCGCCGGCCGCGCGGCGGCGTAGGCCGGGGCTGGGGCGACGAAGTCTGCGGTTTCGCCGTCCCAGCCGTCTTCGTCCTCGTCGTCGAATTCGGGCATGCTCTCCCCCTCGTCGGCTTCGCCGGTCCCTTCATGGGCGGGCGTTGCCGCCCATGCGGGCGCGGGCGGCGTTTCGGGGGATTCGGATTCGGCGGCCGCCGGAGCGGAGGCGGAGAGGACGACACCCTCGGCGACGAAGGGCGCGTCGCCGGATTCCGAACCGAATGCCGGCGCGGAATCCGACGAATCCTCGACGCCGTCCTCCTCGTCCCAAAGCGAACGGTCTCTCACGTTCTCGATCGTCTTCATAAGGACGTCCGTCGGCCAACCCATGCGCGAAGCGATCCGCGCGTTGAATTGCTCCTCGGTCTCGTTCTCCTCCCGAGGCATCGCGCCGACTCGGGTGCCTTCCCCGTGCAAAACCATATATGCATCGAAGGCCTTGTCCTCTATCGCGGCGAGTTCGCGGGTCCCCACGTACACGTCGCAAGTCGTGTCGAACCTGAAGCCGTCGATCAAGGGCTCGCCCTCGTGGAGCCTGAAGAAGCGCTTCAGCCCATCGACCAGGATCCAAGCCACTCCCTTCAGGTCCTCCTCATCGAGAACCTGGACATCGACCGCGCGCTGCAAAGGGGCGCACTGCGCGTCATGGCCCGCGAAGCTGCGGCTCTCGCTGATGTCGTAAAAGGAATACGTCACCCAAAGCCCGTCGGTACTCGCGCCCTTGATGGAATAAGTGGTCATGCAGTTCGCCGCGCCCAAAGCGCTCGAGGCGTTGAAGTGAGCTTCCGTGTCGTACACTTCGAAACGGCCATCCAGGTAGTAGGCTTCGATTTTCATTTTCCGAATCCTTTCTTAAAACTGATACAACAGGGTTATCGCGCTCGCGAGATTATTCGCGGGAACGACGAGTGGAACGGGAGCGCCCGCCGGACTGGCTTCGCGCCGAAGAGGACGAGGTCTCGCCGCGGCGCGGATTCGGCGCGCCGCCGAGCTTGCGCCCCTTCGATGCAAGGCGCCGATTCGCCAGCCATTCCCGGAGCGCCACGGGGTCGCGCTGCAACTCCTCGTACTCCGCCTTCGTGAGACGGTAGCCACGCGCGACCTTCTCGACGAGGGGGATCTTCTCCCCGCTCTTCTGACGACGCGCCATCGCCGCGTCGGCGGGGTTGGCTAATTGAGCCGTTCGCGACTGCTCGCGCATCAACGGCACGATGTTCGCGGCGGGGCCGACGCGCAGAAGCGCCTCGAG